>DASSPG010000105.1:0-35614 GCA_035699725.1 Candidatus Limnocylindrales bacterium
CTCGTCGGGGCCCGCCTGCCCGTGCCCATCGCCACCGACCCGCGCCAGCTCGCGGTGATCCTCGGCGGGGTGCTCGCGATCGCGGGGGTCGGGATCGGGCTGGCCGCCTGGATGCAGCGGCGGGGCGTCGCCGTGGCGGCACTGCGCCGGGGATTCGAGTGAGACCGCCTCAATGAGACCACACGCATGAGAGGTCCGATGCACGCCGAATCGACCGAGATCATCGACCTGGACCGCGGCGGCCGCGAGCCGCCCGAGCCGCTCGCGTTGCCGTCGTCACGGAAACGGGTCGTGGCCCGCGCCGGCGACGGCCGCCAGATCGTGTGCGAGGGCCTCGTCCGGATCTACAAGGTCGCCGATCTCGAGGTCGTCGCCCTCCAGGGACTCGATCTCGTCGTCGGCGTCGGCGAGATGATCGCGATCGTCGGGGCGTCGGGGAGCGGCAAGTCGACACTCCTCAACATCCTCGGCGGGCTCGACGCACCGTCGGCCGGGCGGGCCTTCGTGGCCGGCCACGACCTGTCGCAGATGGGCCGGCGCGAGCGGACCCGCTACCGGCGGCGGGTCGTCGGGATGATCTGGCAGCAGACGGCGCGGAATCTGCTGCCGTACCTCACCGCGCAGGAGAACGTCGAGCTGCCGATGACCCTGGACGGGCGGAAGGGTCGTGCGGAGCGTGCCACGCGCCTCCTGGAGCTCGTCGGCCTCGCGGAGCGGCGCGATCACCGGCCGGAGCGGCTCTCGGGCGGGGAACAGCAGCGGGTCGCGATCGCGGTCTCCCTCGCCAACGAGCCCGAGGTCCTCTTCGCCGACGAGCCGACGGGCGAGCTCGACACGACGACGTCGTCCGAGATCTTCGGGCTGCTCCGGCGGGTGAACGAGGAGCTCGGGACGACGATCGTGATCGTGACCCACGACGCGCTCGTGTCCGAGCAGGTCCAGCGGACGGTCGCGATCCGCGACGGCCGGACCTCGACCGAGACGGTGCGCCGGTCGGCGGTGTCCGAGAGCGGCGAGCACACGCTGATCTCGGAGGAGTTTGCGGTGCTCGATCGGGCCGGACGGCTCCAGCTGCCCAAGGCGATGGTCGCCGCGCTCGGGCTGAAGGACCGGGTCCGGCTCCGTCTCGAGGACGACCACGTCGGGATCTGGCCCGACACGGGCTCGCTCGTCCGTCCGACGAGTCCGCCGTCACCCGCGACCTCACGGTCGCCGAATGCGGACGAACCCGTTCACCGTCCTGACCATCCCCAGGAGCACCACCGATGACGCTGGTCGATCCCGACGCGCGCGCCGTGGCGGGGTCCTCCCCGCTCATCGAGGCCGTCGACGTCGTCCGCGACTACCCCTCGGGCGACACCGTGATCCACGCCCTCCGCGGGGTCACCCTGGCGGCCGACGCCGGCGAGCTCGTCGCGGTCCGGGGCCGCTCGGGCTCGGGCAAGACGACGTTCCTGAACATCCTGGGGGGCCTCGACCACCCGACCTCGGGACGGGCGACGATCGACGGCCACGAGGTGTCGGCGATGTCCGAGGACGAGCTCGTCGAGGTCCGGCGACGCTCGGTCGCCTTCATCTTCCAGTCGTTCGGCCTCGTGCCGATCCTGTCAGCCGCGGAGAACGTCGAGATCCCGTTGCGGCTCGTCCGCGCGGAGCCGCGCGCGCGGGACGCGCGCGTCCGCGAGCTGCTCGAGCTCGTGGGCCTGGGCGGGCGGGCGAAGCACCGGCCGCACGAGCTGTCGGGCGGCGAGCAGCAGCGGGTCGCGATCGCGCGCGCCCTCGCCAACCGGCCGCGGATCCTGCTCGCGGACGAGCCGACCGGCCAGCTCGACTCGGAGACCGGCCACGTGATCATGTCGCTGCTCCGCGACGTGGTCCGGCTCGAGGGCGTGACCGCGGTCGTCGCGACCCATGACCCGGTGATGCTCGACGTCGCCGACCGCGTCCTCGAACTCCGCGACGGCTCGCTGGCAGTGGCGCCGCTGCGGAGGTGAGGCGGGGGGATGGTCAGTCGTCCTCGACGACCGTCTCGTTGTCGTTCGACGCGAGCCGGTGGGCCTCGACGTCGCCGTCGTCCTCGACGACCGTCTCGTTGTCGTTCGTCGCGAGCCGGTGGGCCTCGACGTCGCTGTCCTGATGGCCGTCCGCCATCTCGGCCCGGTCCTCTGTCATCGAGTCCTCCAGCGCAGCGTTCACCTGAACGGGACCCACGATACGGGCAACGCCCCGCGGCGACCCTTCATGCCTGACACCCGGAGCGTCCGCCATGCGACAAGTTCGCGGTGGGCCGGTCTCACCGAGGGTCGATCCTCGCCCGATTCCGATGCAGCGCCTGAAGGGTTGGATGCTCGTTCGGCACGACGCCCTCGAGGAGGACGATGGCCCGCTCGTAGACGGCTGCCGCCTCCTCGATCGAGCCGTTCCGACGCAGCACCGTTCCCAGGTTGTTGAGCGTGCCGGCAAGCGTTGGCGAGTCCACGCCGGAGCGCTGTGCCCTGATCGCCAGCGCTTCGCGATAGCACGCCTCGGCGCGCTCCAGGTCGCCCTCGCCCTGGGCGATTGCGCCGAGGTTGTTCAGGGCGACCGCCAATTCCGGATGGGCGCCCAACCGTGCCCGGAGCCTGGGAATCGCCGTCTCGAGCAGGTCGCGTGCCTCGCCGCGTTGACCCCGTCCGTCGAGGATTGCGGCCAGCGCGACCCGGTCGAGATCCGTCGTGAGGTGATCGTCGCCGAGGGTCCTGGCGTGGAGCTCGACGGACTGGCGGGCGAACGGCTCGGCTCGCCCGAGATCGCCGCGGGCATGCTCGAGGCCGCCGAGGTTGTGGAGGAGCGTGGCGCGATCGGCCGAGTCGGCGAGTCCATGGGCATCCTGGATCACCTGGACCTCGGCGTAGCAGCGCACGGCTTGGGCCCAGTCGCCCGCGAACTTCGAGACGACCCCGAGCTCGTTGAGGATGCCCGCCCGCTCCAGCGAGCTCGTTCCGAATCGGGCCGTGGCCATCGCGAGTGCCTCGTTCAGGGTCGTTGCCGCCGCTCCGTACCGACCGTGCACCCGCTGCAGGGCGCCGAGCGCTCGCAGCACCCGCACGGTCGCGTCCTGGCGGGTCGGACCGTCTGCGATCGCGGTCGCCAGGTCGAGCGCCCGCCGAACCTCGGCGTCGGGATCGCCGCACCCCGTCGAGTCCGCGGTTTCGAGGGCAACCTCGACGGCCGCGAGGGGATCCGGGTCGACGGACTCGGCGAGCGCCTGCCGCGCCCGTCGCGCCAGCTCGTCGGCCTCAGTCAGGCTTCCCCGGGCGCGCTCGAGCTGGGCGAGCCCGGCGAGCGCGCGGGCGTGGAGATCGGACTCGCTCGAGCGGCCCTCGCAGAGCGCCGCGGCATCGGCGAAGTGGACACGCGCCGCTGCGTCGTCGCTCCGGGTCATCGCGTCGTGACCGGCCTCGATCCACTCGAGGGCCTGGCTCCGGATGCCGTCGATCACCACCCGACGGTGCCCATCGCGGTCGCGCCGCCGGACGCCACCACGATCATCAGCGTCACGATGTAGACGTGGGCGAGCGCACCCCACAGGATCGAGCCCGTCCGCCACGTCAGCCAACCGTAGACCGCGCCGCCGGCGAACGTCGAGAGGAGCTCGAGCTCGGGTTTCGTGAGGTGGGTGAACGTGAACGGGAAGAGCGCCACGATCAGCGCGATCGGGCCGAACACCCGCGCAAGGGCGAACATCAGGAAGCCGCGGTACAGGAACTCCGTCGAGAAGAGGTCGAGCATGTTCGTGAACAGGAGCGACGGAAGGGGGTCCATCGAGGGGGCGTAGTAGTCACGGAAGTCCGGTGCGCCCGAGAGCAGGAAGACGACCGGCGTCATCACCACACAGCCGGCCAGCGCCAGCCCCAGGCCCCAGCGCCAGTCGCCGACGCGCAGCCCGTAGCGTGCCGGCCGGTCGCGGAAGCCGAGCACCACGATCGCGAGCGGCACGATCAGGAACAGCACGATCCGGCTCAGCGCCTGCATCCGCTGGGCGCCCGGGTTGCGGTCGTAGCGGACGAGCTCGTCGGGGATGAGCGTCCGCTGGAAGTCGAAGATCACGAGCAGGATCACCGCGACGACGACGACGGTCGAGCGGATCGGGAGCTCGAGGCCGGCCAGGCGGAAGGTCCGCCGATCCCGCTCGTCGGGCGGGTACGAGGGCATCGCGAACATCCGGCCGAGGAACGAACGAGCCGTGGCGGCTGGCCTGAGCATCGGATGCAGCCTATCGGAGCGGAGGGCACGGTTTCGCGCCGCCGCCGGCACGCGCCAGCCCCAGCGTGAGCGGTCGCTGGGCTGCTACCGTTCGGGCGTGGACCGCGGCACGCTCTCCCGGCTCGAGCACGACAACATGATCGCGACGATCACGGCCGGTTCGTCGAATGCGCCGGGCGCCTTGGTCCGTCGCGACGGTGGGGTGGTGCTCGCCCTGACCGGCCTGCCGATTCGCCTCTTCAACCAGGTCGTGGTCGAGAGCGACGAGGCGACCGAAGCCGCGGTCGAGACCGGCGTGACCGCGGCCCGGGATCGCGGCGATCGATTCGCGGTCAACCTCCGCCTCGGCGCCGATGACCGCCTCGTCCCGCTCATGACCCGACTCGGGCTCGTGCCCCTGTCGGACGACCCGTGGATGCCCGGCATGGCCCTCCATCCGATCCCCGGCGATCGCGCTGAGCCGCGCGATCGGGCCGGCGAACCCGAGCAGGAGATCCGGCGGATCGCGGACGCCGCGGGGATCAACGATCACGTCGTCACCGCGGCTGCCGGCTTCGAGATGCCCGAGGCGCTGCTGAGCGCCATCATGGGGCCGGCCCTCACGGCCCACCCCGATGTCGCGGTCTACGTCGGCTACGTCGACGGCCGGCCCGTGTCGACCGGACTGGGATTCCGGACCGAGCGGACGATCGGCGTGTACAACATCGCGACCGTGCCCGACGCTCGGCGGCGCGGCTACGGCGCGGCGATGACCGAGCGGATCGCCGCCGACGGGGTGGCCGCGGGCTGTGACGTGGCGATCCTCCAGGCCAGCCCGATGGGCCTCCCGATCTATGAGCGGCTCGGCTACCGGACGGTCGTCGAGTACATGGCCTGGGTCGACCCGGAGCCCCCGGCCGCGCCCTGAGGCGCCGGCTTCAGCTGCCGGACAGCGCGCCGAGGCGCTCGGTCAGGCGGAGGTTCTCGCGGTAGTCGATCGGGACCTCGACGAGGGACGGGCCGTCGACATCGAGCGCGCGCCGGAGGGTCGGCAGCAGGTCCGCTGCGGACGTCGGCCGGAACCCGGCGATCCCGAACGAGCGGGCGTAGTCGACGAAGTCCGGGTTGCCGAACTCCACGCCGAACGGCCGCCCGAACTCGTTGCGCTGCTTCCAGTCGATCAGGCCGTAGCCGTCGTCGCGCCAGACGACGACCGTGACGTTCGCCCCGATCCGCTTCGCCGTCTCGAGCTCCTGGCTGTTCATCAGGAAGCCGCCATCGCCGCACAGGGCCACGACCTTGCGCTCGGGATGGACGAGCTTCGCCGCGATCGCGCCCGGCAGCGAGATCCCCATCGCCGCAAAGCCATTCGAGATGATCACGGTGTTCGGCTCGTAGGCCTGGTACAGCCGGGCGACCCAGACCTTGTGGGCCCCGACGTCGGACACGACGATGTCCTCCGGACCGAGAGCCTCGCGGAGATCGGCGATCGCCCGCTGCGGGGTGATCGGCAGCGCATCGGAGCCGCCGGTCCCGGCGCTCCCCGCCAGCTCGGCCAGCAGGGCGGTCCGGAGGTCGCTGTGGACGAGGGTCTCCCGGGCGGCGTGGCGCTGGCCGGCGTCGCGGCCACTGATTCCACGGGGCTCGACCGCGGCGAGGAGGCGGCGGAGGGAGCCCTCGATGTCCCCGACGAGCTCGACCTCGGGCCGGTACTGCGCATCCACCTCGGCCGGCTGGGTATCGACGTGGACGATCCGCTTGCGGCCATCCGGGTTCCAGCCGGCGGGCGCGTACTCGACCAGGTCGTAGCCGACGCAGATGACGAGATCGGCCCGGTCGAACCCGGACAGGACGTGGTCGCGGGCCTGGAGCCCGACGGCCATCAGCGACAGGTGCGAGCGGTCGTCCATCGCGCCCTTGCCCATGAACGTCGCGGCGACCGGGACGTGGAGCCCGCGGGCGAATGCCCGCAGCTCGGGGGCGGCGCTTCGCCGGAGCACGCCGTTGCCGGCCAGGATCAGCGGCCGCTCGGAGGCCGCGACCAGGTCCGCCGCGTGCGCGATGGCCTCATCGGTCGGCTCGGGGAAGTAGGTCCGGCCCGGGACGAGCGGGCGGGCGTCGTCGGCCACCGCCATCGCCGCGACATTCTCGGGCAGCTCGATGTGGGTCGGGCCCGGCTTCTCGAGGACCGCCAGCCGGAAGGCCTTGCGGACGATCTCGGGGATCGCCCCGACCCGCTCGACGCGCGTGTTCCACTTCGCGACGGGCTCGAACATCCGGACGATGTCGACGACCTGGTGGGCTTCCTTGTGGAGCTTCTCGGAGCTCGCCTGTCCGGTGATCGCGACCATCGGCGCCCGATCGAGATAGGCGTCGGCGACGCCGGTGAGGAGGTTCGTCGCCCCGGGCCCGAGCGTCGCCATCGCGACCGCGGCGCGTCCGGTGAGCCGGCCGTGGACATCGGCCATGAACGCCGCGCCCTGCTCGTGGCGGGTGGTGACGTGACGCGGTCCGGCGAAGCGGCCGTCGTCGCGCGCGGCGCCCGCGACCACGCCGAGCGCATCGAGGATGTCCATCGTCTCCTCGCCCGGCACGGAGAAGACGTACTCACAGCCCTCGGCGGCGAGGCATTCGACGAGGAGCTGGGCGGCGGTTCGCTGGGCGGTCACGCGGGCGAGGGTAGCAGGACCGGTCCGGCGCCTCGCGCGGTGACCGTGTGCGCCGCGCCTTCCGGCCGCGGGTCGCACCCGGTCGGCACGTTCCGGCCCGTCGTCAGATCGGCCCGTGACCCTCGAGCAGGATGTCCAGGACCTCGACCTCGAACGAGTCGTACCGGTCGGAGATGGCGGGCCACATGGGCTCCTGGAGCGACAGGCCGTCGGGGGCGGTCGACCAGGCTGACGCGAAGGCGATCTCGACCTCGACCCCGAGGACGCGCCGGCCGACGTAGGCCGCGAGGACCTCGGCCGGCAGGGTCGGCAGGTTGCGCCGGAGGTCCTGCTGGATGTCGGCATCGAGACCGCGCGCCACGCGGCCCGCCGTGAGGCGGAGGATCGTCGGCGTGCCCGGCCCGCGGCGGGCCTCGCTCGTGTCGACTTCGAAGTAGGCCACGTGGCTGAGCTCCTCGCCGTGGTCCATGCCGTCGAGCGTCCGGACCGCGCCGAGGTTGCCGGCATAGGCCTCGAGCGCCGCCTCGACCGTCGTCCACAGCGTGACCGCGGCCAGCGCGTGGCCGCCATCCCGATCCTCGCGGGCGGCGACGATGAAGCGGTCGAGCCCGGCGGCGCGCTCGGCCACGGGCACGTAATCGCGGCGGTACGAGGCGGCGACGGCGTTGAGGTCGCCCGGCCGGACCCGACCCCTGACGACACGCAGGATCATCCGCGTCCCTCTTCTGCGGCGCGCCGATCTCGCGCCGCCTTGTCGACCTTGCCTTCCACCTCGCAGGTCGTCGCCTGGCTGCCCGTGGACCGACCCCTCGGTCGTACGCGCGGGCGCCAGCGCTGGCCCGCCCGGAGGGATTCGAACCCCCGACCTACTGATCCGAAGTCAGTCGCTCTGATCCACTGAGCTACGGGCGGACAGGCCGGGATCATACCGCGCCGCCCGCGCGGTCCACCCGTCCGCGACGGGTCGCCCTCAGCCGAGGATCTGGCGGACCGCGAACAGGATGTTGGCCGGGCGCTCGGCGAGGCGGCGCATGTACCACGCGTACCAGGCCGGGCCGTAGGCGATCAGGTCGATCACCCGGTAGCCCTCCGCCGCGAGGCGGCGCTGCTGGTCCATCCGGATGCCGTAGAGCATCTGGACCTCGAACGACTGGCGGCCCAGTCCGAGCGCGGCGGCGTGGGCGGCGATCTGCTCGATCAGCCCGACGTCGTGGGTCCCGAGCCCGAGCCGCACGTCACGTCCGGCAGCCCGCGCGTCGAGGACCGCCACCGCGAGCGCGGCATAGGCGGCGTCCACCTCGCGCCGCGCCCGGTACGCGATCGCGGCAGGCTCGTCGTAGGCGCCCTTCACGAGCCGGATCGCGGGGTCGAGCGGGATCAGGCGCTGGACGTCCGCCGCGCTCCGTCGCAGATAGGCCTGGAGGCAGATCCCGACGTTGGCGTGGTGCGCCTTGAGTCGCTCGTACAGGGCGACCGTCGTCTCCGTGTACGCGCTCCCCTCCATGTCCAGCCACACCGTGCCGCCGTCGCGGCCCGCGCGCTCGGCGAGGGCCGAGAGGTGGGCGAACGTCGCCTCGACGTCGAGGTCGAGCCCGAGTTGGGTCGGCTTGACGGAGATCTCGCCGGCGAGGCCGAGGGCGGCGATCCGCTCGAGCATCTCCTGGTAGTGGGTTGCCGTGGCGTCGGCCTCGTCCATCCGGGTGAGGTTCTCGCCGAGGCGGGTGAAGAGGGTCCCGATGCCCTCCTTCTGGAACCCCTGCGCGACCTGGAGGGCCACCTCCGGATCCTCGCCGGGCATGAAGCGGCGCACCGCTCGCCGCGCCAGCCAGAGTCGCGGGATCCGGCGCCGGAGCCAGGGGTTGCGGGCCATCCAGAGGAGCAGGGTGCGCATCGCCGCCCATGATGCCGCGCCCGGCGCGTCGCGGCGGGGCGACTTCGCGCTCGCGCAGGGGAGCGCTTGCGGGCGACCCGTCCGGGTGATACAGATTCGCGGTGCCCCACGGACAACCCCCCCGGCGCAGCCATGCGCGGCCGCTCCCTGCTGCCCGACCGAGCGCGGCATTCCTGCCGCCCCAGCCCCTGGCCGATCGCGACCGGCGCCGTCCGGGTCCGCGCTGGATCGCGGGTGCCGCCATCGCGCTCGCCTGCGCGGTCGCGATGCCGATCGGCCTGGCGGCCCTCGGGCCGGCTGCGGCGCCGCTCGAGCCGTTGGGCGGGGAGGTGCAGGGCGCGGCCGCGGGCGCCATCCCCTCGCCGTCGGCCCAGCCCACGGCCCGCCCGATCGACCCGGCCACCGTCGCCCCGCGCGCCACGGACCCGGACGGGCCGCGCGGCGTGGCGGACCGCGTCGCGCCGCCGATCGCGTCGCTGACCGGCTACCGGTGGCCGATCGACAAGGCCCGGATCTCGCTGCCGTTCAAGGCGATCCCCGGCGGATCCCGCATCAAGGACGGCCAGCGGTTCCACGACGGGGTCGACATGGCGTCGTTCTGCGGCGCGCCGGTCCGAGCGGCCCACGACGGCGTCGTCCTCGCAGCTGGCCGCCGCTTCGACGACCACGTCGGCTGGATCGGCGACCTCACGCCGTACTACCGGCTCCTCGACACGCGGAAGATGTGGGGCGACCTGCCGATCGTGGTCGTCATCGACGACGGCAACGGATATCGCTCGATCTACGCCCACTTCCGGGACGTCACGGTCAAGCCGGGTCAGCGGGTCGCGGCCGGCGACCTGATCGGCCATGAGGGAGCGACGGGCCACGCCTCGGGCTGCCACGTCCACTACGGGCTGTTCAGCCCGTACGAGACGAAGACGTTCGGTGTGCGGCCCGACATCCTGCGCCGCCTGAAGCTGCCGAAGCACGAGATCGCCCGGATCGACCCGCTCCAGGTCCTGCCGGGCGGCGCGGTCGCGCTCAGGACGCGCCAGATCGCGAAGGCGATCGCGGCGGCCAGGGCCGCGGCGTCAGCCCCCTGAGGCTGGCGGCCGGCAGGGACGCGGCCCCGCGGGCCCACCAATGCCGACCTTCGGCAGTCCGTCGGCCGGTCTAGCGGTCCAGGTCTCTCCGGGCTGGCCCGGGACGCCCGAGGAGATAGCCCTGCCCAAGGTCGACCGCCAGCGATGCCAGGGCGGTCCGCTCGTCCTCGGTCTCGATGCCCTCCGCGATCAACGTGCAGTTGGTACGAAGGGCGAAGTACACCATCCCCGCCACGAACGCCTGGCGCGCCGGATCGCGCTCGATGTCCCGCACGAGGCCGATGTCGAGCTTCACGAAGTCCGGCCGCAGCTCGACGATGTGGCGAAAGCTCGAGTAGCCGGCGCCGGCGTCGTCGATCGCGAACCGGACGTCCGGCCCGAGGGCATCGAGGGACCGCCGGAGCGCGGGGTAGTCGGCGACGGGCACGTGCTCGGTGATCTCGATGACGACTGGCATCTCCACGCCGGCCAGGACGCTCTTGACGCGGTCAACCTCGAGGATCAGGTCCGGCGACACGTTCAGGCTGACGAACGTACCCGGGGCGAGGTCACGCGACGCGGACACGGCGGCTTCGAGCGTCGCCAGCTCGAGATCGAGGCCGAGCCCGACAGCCGTGGCGTCGGCGAACCGCCGATCGGGTCGGGTCCCGTCGGTGAACCGCGTCAAGGCCTCGTAGCCCTGCACGCTGCCGTCGGCCAGATCGACGATCGGCTGGAAGACGGGGGTGAACGCCTGGCGGTCGATGACGTCGGCCACGACAGCCAGGATCGCTTCTCCGTGCTGGCGCTCGGCGATGCCCGGACCGAGGAGCGCGGTCCCGACCGCGGCAAAGGCTTCGAGGGCGGGGATGCGGCGGGTCAGACGGCGGGCCGCATCCGGGGCGATGCTGGCGGCGACGAGCAGCCCGACCGGTCCGGTGTCCGTGGCCATCGGCAGGTACGCGGCCGCCACGAGGCCCGCGCCCCGGATCCGTGCGAAGTAGGCCGGATCGCCCTCGCCGTCGCCCTCGGGCCAGGTGTCGACCCATGGTCCTCCCAGGGCGCGTGCGTGAAGCACGGCCGAGCGCTCCATTGGGAGCGGGACATTGACGGCGACGCCGATCTCGACCGGCGCGATGAGGGCGAGCGGAACACTGGCTCCATTGGCGCCGAAGGCCACGATCGCGACGGCGTCGAGGTCGGGGATGAATGCGAGCTCGCGGCAGAGGGCGTCCGCCGTCGCCTCGGCCGTCTCGCGGGCACCGAGCCGCGCCAGCGATTCCGCGACCGCGGTCCACTCGCCTTCGAGCTCGGTCAGGGCCCTGGTCCGCTCGACGATATCGTCCGAGAGCTCCGCGTTGCGGGCCATCAGCGCCTTGTGGAGCTCCCGGGTCCGGAGGAGGTTGCGGACCCTCAGAAGGACCTCCTCCGCGTCGAATGGCTTGGACAGGAAGTCGGTCGCTCCACCGCTCAGGGCGCGGGTTCGCGCGTCGCGCTCGACGTCGCCGGTCAGGACGAGGACGGGCACGAAGGCATGGGGCGGGAGCACCCTGGCAAGGCGCTCGAGCACGGCGAAGCCGTCCGTGCCCGGCATGTGGAGGTCGAGGAGAATGACATCGGGCTGGACCGCCTCGATGGCTTCAAGGGCCGACGCTCCATCGGCGAACGACTGGACGTTGGCGAGAGCACCGCGCGCCAGGATGCGCTCGAGCAAGCGGCGGTTGGGCTCCTGATCGTCGACCACGTAGATCACGGGCTGGTCCGGCTCGAGTGCTCTCATTGGCCATCGGACCTCGGCGCGAGGATGGTGTCGACCGTCTCCAGAAATGCCCGGATGTCGAGGGGCTTGGTGAGGTAGCGTGCCGCGCCGTCGCGGGTCAGCCGCTCCGCCTGGGATTGCGTCGCATCCGCCGAGACCACGACGACCGGGATCTGGCGCGTCCGCGGATGGCGACGCAGGTCGCGCAGGACGTCGCGTCCGGACATGTCCGGCAGATGCAGATCAAGCAGGACCAGGTCAGGCTGGTGCTCGCGTGCGAGCTCGAGTCCGAGGCCCCCATCCATCGCGGCGATCAGCTCGACGTCGGCACGTCGACCCAGGATCCGCTCGACCAGCCGCAGGTTCGAAGCGTTGTCCTCGATGTGCAGGATCCGCCGCGGCCCTCGGTCACTGGTCTCGGGGGCCATCGCCGGGCGCGCTGATCTGAATGGCTCGTCCTCCTCGACGGGGCCGTCGACGAGGCTCAGCTCGATCCAGAAGGTCGATCCGATGTCGATCGCACTCTCGACGCCGATGGTGCCGCCCATGGCCTCCACGAGTCCCTTGGACAGCGCCAGGCCCATGCCCGTTCCTTCCACGGACGTGGCCTCGGCACCCAGCCGCTCGAAGGGCGTGAACAGGCGCGGCTGTTGCTCCGCCGGGATCCCGTAGCCGGTGTCGACGATCCGGACTCGCAGCCGGCCGTCACCGGCCGGGAGGCAGTCGAGCGTCACCGAGCCGCCTTCGCGGTTGTACTTGATCGCGTTCGCGACGAGGTTCAGGGTGACCTGCTTGAGACGCTGCCGGTCGGCCAGCACGTGCCGTTCGCAGGCCACGCGGTCGGTGTGGAGAGCGATCGAGCGGGAACCCGCCAGCGGGGCCAGGAGCGCCACGACCTCCGACATCAGGTCGCTCAGCTGGACCGGTTCGGGCGAGATCGTCATCTGGCCCGTCTCGATCCGGCTGATGTCGAGCACTTCGTTGATCAGCTCGAGAAGGTGCAGCCCGGCGCGGCGGATGTAGGCCACCTGCTCCCGCTGATCCCGCGTCAGATCCTCGAGATCGAGCAGCTGAGCGAAGCCGAGGACGGCGTTCAATGGCGTCCGCAGCTCGTGGCTCATTCGTGACAGGAACTCGCTCTTCGCGCGGTTGGCACGCTGGGCCTCGGAACGAGCGGCGACGAGCGCAGCCTCGACCTGCTTGCGTTCCGTGATGTCCTCGGAGATGCCGAGCAGATGGGACGGCCGGCCGTTCGCGTCGACGATCGGGATCTTCTTCGTGTGGAGGATGCGCTGACCGTGTTCCGCGGTATCGATCGGCTCCTCGGCGATGTCCAGCAGCTCGCCCGACTCGAGGACTGCTCGATCCTTGGCAATGAAGAAGTCGGCCTGATCGGGTGGGAAGAAGTCGCGATCGCCCTTGCCGATCAGGGCCTCGCTCGGAATCCCGAGCAGGGCAGACCCCGCCCGGTTGAATTGGACGAACGTCAGCCCGGCGGCTTCCTTGACGAACACCATGTCGGGCAGGTTGTCGATGACGGAGGCGAGAAACCGTTCAGACTCGCGGAGCGCCTCCTCGGCCTGTCGGCGAGCGGTGATGTCGGAGCAGAACGCGACGACGGCGACCGGGACGCCGGAGTCGTCGTACTGCGGGCGCACGACGCTCGACACCCAGCGGTACGAACCGTCCTCGGTCCGGAACCTCCATTCCGCGTTGAGCTCGTGGTCGCTCCGCGCTACGACTGCGCCTCCGATCGCGGGGACCGACTCCACATCGTCGGGATGGATGTGCTCCCGCCACCAGCCGGGGACGCCCACGACCTCGTCGGGCGCGATGCCGAGAATCCGCTCCGCGTTGGCGCTGATGTAGGTGGTCGTCGAGTCGGGCAGGGTCAAGCGGAACACGACGATCGGGCTGACCGCCATCAACTCGTCGAGGTCGTCGCGGGCCGAGCGCAGAGCCTGCTCCCTGGCCGCCAGGAGCTCGCCGACCTCGGCGAGCGTGACCGCCAGCTGGCCGATCTCGTCGCTCCCGGCAGGCAGCTCGAGCTGTGGCTCGCGACGAACGAGGCGACGGGCGTTCTCCTCGAGTCGACGGGTTCGTCCGACGACGCCGGAGCTCAGCAGGCCGGCGGCGATCAGGCCGCCACCGAGGGCCGTCACCAGGCTCAACGCTCCGGCGACGGCACCCGCGCTCTGGATCGCCTCCACGGACGCGCGGCGCGACGCGAGGACGGACGCCTCGGCCGCCTTCATCGCTGCCAGGTTGGTACGGATCGAGTCCATGATGGCTTTGCCTTCGACCAGCAGCGTCTGGACCTCGGGCGTGACCTCCCGGCCGGGCGCCGAGGCGGCCGACCTCAGGCGAGCCAGGATGGCGAGACGGCGATCGATGTCCTCGCGAACGAGCTCCGCCAATCGTGCCTGCGACGGCTGGTCGGCGACGAGCGCGATGGCTCGACTGACGCTCAGCGGCAGGTCACGCACGGCTTCGTCGTACGGGGCCAGCCAGTCCGTGTCATCGGTCAGGAGATATCCGCGAACGCCGCTTTCGGCGTTCACCGCGTCGACGAGGATCGCCTGGATCACCGCATCGACCTCGACGCTGCCCATCACGGCCGCGGCAGCCCGTCGTTCCTGATCCTGATAGACGAAGAAGGAGCTGGCGGCAACCGCGAACGACGTGGCCGGGATCGCCACGACGAGCAGGATCTTCGTCCTCAGCGGTCGATCGGCCCACCAGCGCCCAAGGCGTGACCGAAAGGTGGGATCCGCTTGACGATCCGGCATCGGCGGCGGGAGCTCGTCGGGGTCTGGCCCTGTGAGCAACGGATCTCCCCCCGTGATCGTGCAGAGGGGTCCAGCATAGTCCAGACTCGCCACGCGGGCGCCGATCCGCCCGTTGGGGGCTGATCCCGGTCCTCGCTGGCCCGCGGTTCGGGCCGCGGACGCCGCCGACCGTGAATGAATCCAGCGTCAGCCGACCCGGCGGTACCTCCGCCCGATCAGGGCGTACGCCGGCAGCCTCCCCAGCGACCGGGCCAGCGACAGTGCGGACCCGTCCCGGCCCTCGACCGCGAGCAGCGAATCGGTCGCCGTCGCGTCGGCCGGGCGGGCGTCGACCACCGCGAGGTCGATGGCGACCCGCCCCCGCTCGGCCGTCCCCAGCCCCGCGATCTCGGCGTCCGGCCATGCGTCCGCCTCGTACTCGACCCGGACCTCCGCCTCGGACCGCCAGCGCGGACGGCGCAGGAGCACCGCGCGCCAGGCCTCGGCCACGTCCGCCGTGACGGAGCCGTCGCCGGCGACCGGCGCTCCGGACAGCTCCTCCCCGCGCGTCCAGCGAGCGGCCCGGTGAAGCAGCGCGTACTCGTCGAGGTCGGCGTAGGCCCCGAGCGCGTCGGCCGGCGAGCGCTCGCCGAAGATCGCCCGCACGGACGGCCCGAACACCTCGGCCAGGTCGAGGTCGATCGCCCGGACGGTCCGATGGAAGTAGACCTGCTGGTACAGGAACAGGCGCGAGGTCAGGAACATCTCGAGCGCCCCCAGGCCCGGCTCGTAGAGCGTCAGGCCGCGCTCGCCGATGAAGGCGTAGCGCCGCAGCCGCTCGACGTCCACGTCCACGGCCACCCCCGTCATCCACGCGTCGCGCCGGACGTAGTCGAGATTGTCGACCGTGAACACCCCCGACAGGAGCGGCTGGAGCCAGCGGACCCAGGTCGGCATCGACGGGTCGGCGAGGGCGGGCTTCGACACGAGGAACGACACCCAGCGCGGATCAATCGACTCGCCGTCGGCGAAGGCGTCACGCACCGCGACGCTGCCCGGCGCGCGGCGCAGCCCCCCGATCAGGGAGCCCAGCTCGCGCTCGATGATCAGCTGCGAGAGGTCCTCGTGGGTCAGGCGCTTGCCGGCCGGCCGGCGCGGGTCCGGCGGGGCGGGAAAGGCCGCGAGCACGTGGTCGTCGAAGAAGTGGGCGAACGGCCCGTGACCGACATCGTGGAGCAGGCCCGCGATCCGGAAGGTCTCGACGACGAGGCCCTCGCTCGGGACCGGCTCGCCGCGGCCGGCGACGGCCGCCCGGAGCGACGGGTAGAGCTGGCGGGCCCACAGGCCGGCTTCGTGCATCACCCCGAGCCCGTGGGTGAACCGGGAGTGCTCGGCGGTGGGGAAGACCCAGCGAGCGGACTGGAGCTGCGAGATGCGGCGCAGCCGCTGGAGCCACGTCGTGTCGAGGAGGTCCTCCTCCGCGACGGTTTCGTCCGGCAGTCCGGCGGCGCGCGACTCCGCGGCGCTCAGCCGCTTCGTGAGCTCGACGTAACCGTGGATCGGGTCGCTGATCAGGTTGACCGCGCTGAACGGATGGCGCGCCATCAGCCGGCCTTCATCCGCGCCCGCCCGGCGCATACCCAGCTGCAGCGCGGGCGTGCGTCACGGCCACATCGTCACGGAGGGACGAGGGCGCCACGACCTCCACGTCGTCGCCCCATGACAGGATCCAGAGCCGGATCTCGATCGGGCCGGCCACCGTCGCCCGCCAGGTGATCGAGCCGTCGGCCTCCTCGGCGACCCGCTCGGTCGGGTGCCAGCGGGCCTCGCGGACGCGGCTGGCGACGCGAGCGGCGAAGCGCAGCTCGACCTCGACCGGCTCCTGGTCCGCGATGATGTCCCATGCCCGCTCGAACATCCCGTCGACCTCGGCGCCGGCGGCAGCGAAGGTGTCCGGCGTCAGCGACACGTCGCGGATCCGCTCCACCTTGAACGTCCGCATCGCATCGCGCGTCTCGTCCCAGCCGATCAGGTACAGCGCGTGCGTCTGGAGCGATGGCTCGATCAGGTATGGCCGGACGCGGGCCGTCCGGGGCGCCGCCTCCGGGGCGTAGGGCGCCGGTGCGTAGTCGAGCGAGACCACACGCCGTTCCGCCCACGCCTGGGTCAGGAGCCGGACATGGCGGCTGAACGTCTCGTCGGTCGGGCGGCGGGAGAGGTCGTCGAGGGTCCGGTCGACGTGCTCGCGGAGGGCCGCCGGGAGGACGCCGGCCAGCTTCTCGAAGGCCGACGCGAGGTCCGGGTCGTACTTGTCGGCGTAGCGGACCATCAATCGCGCCGAGAGCACGACGGCCATCGCCTCGCTCCGCGTCAGCTTGAGGGGCGGCAGGAACGCATCGGCATCAACGCCCCAGCGGCCGCCCTCGGACCAGAGGGGCATCCCCAGCTCGCCCTCGATCGAGCGCAGGTCGCGGTACACCGTCCGGACGGACGAATCGACGCGGCGTGCCATCTCGGACGGCTTCATCCCGGCCGGGTGGGCGTTGAGGAGCGCGAGGATCCGCGTCATCCGGGCGAGCCGGTCGCGCTTCGCCGAGCCCCGGTCCTCGCGAGCGTCGTGTGCGTCGTCCATCCCCGCCATCATCGCCCCCTCAGGCCCGCGGCGTGAGGAAGGCGCGGCCGGCGGGGCGCCGCACGGTCACGGCGACGGCGGCGTGATCGCGACCGACGCGCCCCGGTCGGTGGCATTGAGCGCGACCCGGACCGTCGCCTGGAGGGCGCCCTCGGCGATGTCGGCAGCGTCGCCGTTCGCGCTGCCGGCGATCCGCCCCACCTGGCCGTCGAGGAAGACCCAGTAGTCGAGCTGGCCGCGCCAATGGCGGAGGTCGGCGTCGCCGACGAGCCAGCGGACGACCGGGAACGCGGCCCGGAACGTCGGTCCGTCGACCGCGATCCGGCACTGGCGCGCGCGAGCTCCCTCGATGACGCCGACCCCGCGCGACTCGGCCGCGGTCCGCGCCTCCGGGGACAGGGCGATCCGGAAGGCCGTCAGGTCGAGATCCGCGTTCGCGACCTCGGACGCCCCGGCGCGGCGCCAGCCGCTGAACGGCTCCCGAACCCACGCCCGGCTGCCGATGCTGGCCGCGCCGTGGAGACCCAGCTCGCGCGAGCTCGCCACGTAGGCCAGCCAGCGGACGTCGGAGGCGGCCCGCTCCCCGGCCAGCTCCACGGTGCCGAGGACACGGCCGTCGAGCGTCGCATCGAGGTGGATCGCCAGGCGCGCCGTCGGCCCGATGCCCATCGGTCCATCGCAGGTCGGCGGCTCGCGATCGACGTCCGTCGGCCCGAACCGCGACGAGGAGGCGATCCGGCCCCGGAGCGCCAGCTCGTTGGCCATCGCGACCGCGCCGAACACGAGCGCCGAGCCGACCGCCAGGCCCGACGCCAGGAGCACGCCGCGCACGAGGCGACGCCGCCGCATCGCGGCCTGGCCCAGGCGCCGGCGGGCGATGCCGAACCCGGTGAACAGGCTGGTCCCGATCAGCCCGAGGACCCACGGGTAGGCCGCCTCGACGGACGGCAGGATCGTCTGCGCACCACGAGCGCCGAGCTGCCCGGCGATGCCGGCGATCGACGGCACGAGGACCAGCAGCGAGCCGGCCGCGAGCGTGACCATGACCGCGAACGCGCGGTCCCCGCGCGCCACGGGAGGCCAGATGACTCCGAGCAGGGCCACGCTCGTGGGAAGCATCGCGGCCAGCCCGACGGCCACGTCCATCGGCCCGCCGGGCCGGTAGTCGACCAGGAGGAGGCCCGCCGCGACCGCCCAGCACGCCGTCAGGACGAGGGCGATGAGGCGAAGCTCGAAGGTCCGGACGCGCACGGCGCGAAGTCTACGCGGGGGACGTGGCGGCTCCGTCGGCGGGCTGCCCGGCCGGATGCCACGACCTGGGCGGCGATCACGGTGTACCGGCACACCGCAACACCGAGCCGCTGCCGCGCGTCGATGGGCTGAGAGGGCCGCCGCAAGTACCGGTCGGCATGGGACCGATGGGTCATCGCTGGCGCCGCCCGCCCGATCGAATATCCCGCTAACCACACCGGAGCGACCCGATCGACGGACCCGATGGTCCAATTGCCCGGGTCGCGACGAACCATTCCACGACAGGACCAACGGATCCCGGACTCGCGGGAAGACAGGACGAACCGGTGAACCATGGCAGGCCAGGCGCGTCGAGAGCATCGGGGTCGGGGGCGATCATCTCGCGTCGGCTCGGAATGGCCGGTCATCGCGGCGGTCTCCGGGGTCGCGTCTGGGTCGGCCACCGCCATCACGACGGCGCCGGCCAGCCCGGCCTCGACGGCGGAGCTTCCCACGCGGGCGACATACCGGAACCTCCTCAGCCGGGGGCTGGCGCCTGACGAGGCGGCCAACCTGACCGCCTTCCTGGCGGGCATCCCGATCGGCGAGTCGTCGTGGACCCTGCGCCAGGTCAACCAGCTCCTCTTCCTCCGCCAGATGAACCGCGCCGGCGCCTTCATCGAGCCGGCGGACCTCCGGCCGCACTGATCCCGATCCGATGACGCCGGGACCGCCCGGCCCGACCTGCACTCTCCGTCGCGGCGACGTTCCCTCCTCCCGCCACCGCGACACCTCCGAAGCGGCGCCAGGCCTCCTCCGGGCGCCGCTTCGGGGTTTCTGCCGTACGATCCGGCCCGTGGCCGGACCCCTGATCTCCCTCCTGTCCGACTTCGGCGCGCGTGACCCGAGCGCAGCGATCATGCGCGGGGTCGTCCTCGGGATCGCGCCGGACGCCCGGATCGTGGACATCAGCCACGAGGTCCACAAGTACGCCATCCGCGACGGGGCGCTCCTGCTGTGGTGCGCCCTGCCGTACCTGCCCGTCGGGTACCACGTGGCGGTCGTGGATCCGGGCGTGGGCACGTCGCGCCTGCCGATCGCGATCGGAACGGCCCGCGGGGACGTCCTGATCGGTCCGGACAACGGGCTCCTGGTCGCGGCGGCCGGCCGGCTCGGCGGGATCTCGACGGTCCACGTCCTCGAGAGCGCCGCGCACCGGCTGCCCGTGATCAGCACGAGCTTCCACGGCCGCGACATCTTCGCGCCCGCGGCGGCCCATCTCGCGTCGGGCGTCGCGCTCGCCGACCTGGGTCGGGCGCTGGACCCGGCCACGCTGGTCGCCACGCCGATCCGCGAGCCGCTGATCGCGCCGGACCGGCTCCACTCGAGCGTCGTCTACGTGGACACGTTCGGAAACGTGAAGCTGGCCGGGCTCCGGGCCGACCTCGAGGCGGCCCTCGGGCCCGTCCGATCCGGCGACTCCCTCCGGCTGCGACTTGGTTCCGGCCGCGAGGTCGCGACCACCTGGCAGGCGACCTTTGGTGATGTTCCGCCCGGCGCGACGCTCGTCTACGAGGACTCCTACGGCCGGATCTGCGTCGCCGCCAGCCAGGCCGACGCCGCACGGGTGCACGGACTCGTCGACGATCTCGAGGTCATCGTCGAGCGAGGCAATCCCGACTGATCCAGTCGGAGATCGGCTACACTCCGCGGGCGTTTGCCCCCGAGCACGAGGTCACCACCCATGCGTCGCGCGCTTCCCGTCACCGCCCTCCTGGCCAGCCTGCTCCTTGCCGCCTGCACGGGCGGTGGTGCGACGACGGCTCCGGGATCTGCCGCCCCCTCCGTCGCGGCCCCCTCGGCATCGACAGCAGCCAGCGTGGCCCCCAGCCCGTCGGCGGACGCCTGCGCGAAGGACGCGCTGACCACGAAGACCGCGGGCAAGCTCACGATCGGCACGGACAACCCGGCCTATCCGCCCTACTTCCAGATCCCGTCCGGGACCGCGACGGCGCCCTGGGAGCTCGGCGACCCGACGAACGGCGAGGGCTTCGAGGGCGCGTTCGCCTACGCCCTGGCCGAGAAGCTCGGGTTCGCGAAGGCGGACGTCGTGTGGATCGTCGTGCCGTTCGACAACTCGTTCGCGCCCGGCGAGAAGGCATTCGACCTCGACATCAACCAGGTCTCGTACAAGGCCGAGCGGGCACAGGCGGTCGACCTCTCGGACGGGTACTACACGCTCAACCAGTCGGTCGTCGCGCTCAAGGCCAACGGCCTCGCGTCGGTGACATCGATCGCGGCGATGAAGGCCTTCAAGTTCGGTGCGCAGGTCGGGACCACGAGCCTGGACACGATCAACACGGTCATCGCACCGACGGCCGCGGCCATGGTCTACAACACGAACGACGACGCGATCGCCGCCCTCAAGGCCAAGCAGATCGACGGCCTCGTCGTCGATCTGCCGACCGCGTTCTACGTCACCGCTGCCCAGGTCGAGGACTCGGTGATCGTCGGCCAGTTCGCGCCGCCGACCGGCGCCGACGCCGAGCACTTCAGCGTCGTCCTGGCGAAGGGCAGCGCGCTGACGGCGTGCGTCAATGCGGCGATCGCGGCGATGAAGTCCGAGGGATCGCTGGACGCGATCACGAAGGAGTGGCTGTCCGACAAGGCCAGCGCTCCGGTCCTCGCGCCGTAGCCGGCGGCCGCGTCGCGGCCTGACATGACGCTCAGCGGAGGCCCGCTCCACTCCGGCGACCCGCTCGGTCTGCGCGGAGGCAGCGGGCCTCGCCGATTCCGGCGCCGCATCCCGCCCGGCGAGGCGCTCCGCTCGACACTCATCGCGCTCGTCTCGACCGTCCTCGTCTTCGCGCTGCTCGGGATCGTGATCACGAACGCCCCGAACTGGCCCGCCGTCCAGCGGTCGTTCTTCAATGGAGAGATCTTCGCGCGGTCGTGGCCCAAGGTCCTCGACGCGTTCACGACGAACGTCGCGCTGTTCCTGATCGCGGAGGTGCTGATCCTGGCGTTCGGGCTGGTCCTGGCGGTGCTGCGCGGCCTGCCCGGCCCGGTCTTCTTCCCGGTCCGGCTCCTTGCCACGATCTACGTGGATCTGTTCCGGGCCGTCCCCAGCATCCTCGTGATCTACCTCCTCGGCTTTGGCATCCCCGGGCTCGGGATCGCCGGCGTCCCCAACGATGTGTTCTTCTGGGGCGTGATCGCCCTGACCCTGGTCTACTCGGCGTACGTGTCCGAGGTCTACCGGGCCGGGATCGAATCGGTCCACTGGAGCCAGGAGGCGGCCGCTCGCTCGCTCGGGTTGAGCCGGCTGCAGGCGCTCCGACACGTGGTCGTCCCGCAGGCCATCCGGCGGGTGATCCCGCCCCTGCTGAACGACTTCATCGGCCTCCAGAAGGACACGGTCCTCGTCTCGGTGATCGGGGTGGTCGAGATCTTCCGCCAGGGCCAGATCCTGAAGTCGGCCACGTTCAACTTCACCCCGACGGTGGCGATCGCGCTCATCTTCGTGCTGGTCACGATCCCGCTCGCCCGGTTCACGGACTGGCTCGTCGCCCGCGACCGTCGCCGCCAGGTGGCGCGATGACCGGCACCGGATCGCTTCCGGGCGCCCCGACGACCGCGCTCCGGATCGAGGGCCTCCACAAGTCCTTCGCCGATCTCGAGGTCCTCAAGGGCATCGATCTCGACGTCGCCGAGCACGAGGTCGTCTGCCTGATCGGCTCGTCAGGGAGCGGCAAGTCGACGCTCCTGCGCTGCGTGAACCTGCTCGAGCCGATCGATGCCGGGCGGATCGTCGTCGGCGGCGAGGAGATCACCGCCCGCGGGGTGGATGTCAACCGGATCCGGCGAGGGATCGGGATCGTGTTCCAGGCCTACAACCTGTTCCCGCACCTGCGGGTCATCGACAACGTCAGCCTGGCTCCTCGGAAAGTCCTCGGGCTGGGACGGGACGAGGCGGAGGCGCGGGCGCTCGAGCTGCTCGACCGGATCGGTCTGGCGGACAAGGCGCGCGACTTTCCCGATCGCCTGTCCGGCGGCCAGCAACAGCGGGTCGCGATCGTCCGGGCGCTGGCGATGGAGCCCCGGCTCCTGCTCCTCGACGAGATCACGAGCGCCCTCGACCCGGAGCTGGTGGCCGAGGTCCTCAACCTGATCCGGGAGCTGGCGGGCAATGGGATGACGATGCTGATCGCGACCCACGAGATGAGCTTCGCCCGGGAGATCGCGAGCCGGGTCTGCTTCCTCGATGCCGGGCGGATCCTCGAGATCGCGCCCCCGGCCGAGATGTTCAGCGCGCCGCGCGAGCCGCGGACCCAGCAATTCCTCCAGCGGGTGATCGACGCCGGCCGGCTCTGAGTCGGAGGCGCCGGGCGGCGCTGGGCTCAGCTCGCGGCCGGCTCGCTCGGTAGGGGCGGCGCCTCGTCGTCGGTCAGGATCATGTTCGGGATGATGTTCAGGGTCCAGCCGACCTTCAGCACGTTCGGGCGATAGTCGCTCGAATCAGGATCGAGACTGGGGTAGGTGGCGCGATTCCAGAACGCGATGCTCCGCGCCGTCGTGCCGAACCTGCGGGCGATGCTGTTCAGGTTGTCGCCGGTCGCGACCCGGTAGACCGCGAACGTCGGCGCGGGCGTCGGTGTCGGGCGAACGATCGACGGCCGCGGGGTCGGGACACCGGGCGTGGCGCCGGCGGATGGGCCGCCTGCCCCGTCCCCGGGCGACGGGTTCGCCGTGGCGACTCCGCGACTCGCCGGCGGCAGGCAGGCCGTGACGAGGCCGGCCGCGGCCAGCAGGAGGAACGCGATCGAGCGGCGCATTCCGGTCTGCATCATCGCGCCGTGGGACGCCTCGCTGACGGGTCGGGTTACGAAACCGCCGTCGGACCGGTCGAGGCGCGACGTGGCCGTCGTCCGCTTCGCCTGGTGCCGCCAGGGGCCTCGGATCGCTCGCCGGCGGGATCGTCCGTCGTCAGCTCGGCGATGGGCTCGCCCTGCTCGGGCCCGCCGTGCCCCGTGACGCCCTCCAGCCCATCGATCGGCGTCGGCGCCGTGAACGCGAAGTCGCCCGCGATGGCGAGCCCCTCGTCGGCCGTCGCGATCAGCCCGCGTCCGGTTCGCTTGGCATAGAACGAGGCGCGGTCGGCGGCCAGCAGGATCTCCTCGGCTGTGCTGCCGTCGCTCGGGAACGTGGCAACGCCCATCGAGACGCTGATCTCGAGCCCGGACGCAGCCCACGGCGTCCCGGGATTCCCGAGGGCGTGGATCGCGGCCCGCACCCGCTCGGCCACGCCGAGGGCCGATCCGTGGTCGGTTCCGGGCAGGACGAGCGCGAACTCGTCGCCGCCGTAGCGGAAGACCCGGTCCGACTCGCGGCCGGCGGCCTCGATCGCCCGCGCGATCTCGGTGAGCAGCCGGTCGCCGGCCTGGTGGCCCAGCTCGTCGTTGACGCTCTTGAAGTCGTCGAGGTCCAGCATGATCAGGCTGAACGGCTCGCGGGCCACGACGCTCCGCTCCAGCCACTCCTGGAACGTGCCGTGGTTCAGCAGGGAGGTGAGGATGTCGGTCTGGGCCCGGATCTCGACCGCGCGGTGGGCCTCGGCGTTCTGGAGGGCGATCGAGACCTGCGCCGCGAACAGCTTGACGAGCTCGAACTCCTCCTCGCTGTAGCGCTGCTCGACCCCCAGTCGCTCGAGGGTCAGGACGCCGGTGGCGCCCTCCCGGCCGCGGAGCGGAACGCAGATCAGGCTGCCCTCCAGCGGGCCCGTGTCGCGGAACTGGAGCACCCGCGGATCGCTGCCCTCGTCGAGGACGAGCGTCGGCTCGTTGCGGGCCACGACCCACGTCGCAAGGCCCTCCTCCCCGGGCAGCCACGGCTCCATGTACTCCTTGCCATGGATGCCTCGGGCGGTCAGCGGCCGCAGGAGACCGCTCGCCCGGTCGAGCAGCTCGATCGACAGGTTGTCGTAGCCCACCAGGTCCGACAGCCGCTCGGCGACCTGATCGAGGATCGCGCGCGGGTCGAGCGTCGTCAGGATCGACTCCGTGATCTGGAGGAGCGCCTTCTGGTTGGCGAGCTGGCGCTCGAGCGCGTCGGACTGGTCGCGCAGGAGCCGGGTCGCGTCCGCGTTGGCGAACGCCTGCGCCGCGAAGCTGGCATAGATCACCAGGAGTCGGAGGTCGTCGTCGCGGAACTGGTGCAGGCCGAGCTTGGACAGGACCAGGACGCCGAGGACCTGGTCCTCGTAGATCATCGGGGCCAGGAGCATCGACTCCTCGATGTCCTCGGTCCCGGGGATCGTGTTCGTCCGCGGGTCGGCGTCGGCATCGGGAAGCATCTCCGCGATCCGATGCTCGGCAACCCAGCCCGTGATTCCTTCCCCGAACTTGACCGCGAGCTGCTCCGGCGTCTCGTCGACGTACTCGCCGACCTGGCCCTTCATGGCGACCGGCAGGAGGTCGTCGCCGCGCAGCCGGTAGACCCGGGCGTTGTGGTAATCGATCAGCTGCCGGAGCTCGGTCGCGATCGCGACCCCGATCTCGTGCTCGTCGCCGAGCCGGGACAGGCGCGCACCGAGCTGCTGGATCGACTGGAGCTGGGCGGCCCAGCTCGCCATCCGCTCGAAGTTCTGGGCGGTCTTGATCGCCACGGCCGCCTGCTCCGCGAGCGCACCCATCGTCTCGAGCTCGTCGTGCGACCACTCGTGCGGCTCGTCGTGATAGATGTTGAGCAGGCCGAGGAGCTGGTCGCCGTCCATCAAGGGCGCCGTGCAGATCGTGTCGAACCCCTCCTGGACGACCGTGGCCCGGACATCCTCCGCCCGCGGGTCGTCGCGGTAGTGGGTCGAGAACATCGGGCGACCGCTGGCCGCGGCAAGGCCCGGGAGCGCGCGAGCGGGGACGTCCACCACCGACTGGAGGTAGCGCTGTGACAGCCCCCGGCTCACCGCGGCGGTCGTCCGTCCGTCCGGACCGCGCAGGAACACCGCCGCGCGGCTGCCGCTGAAGAGGACCATGGCGTGCTCGACGAGACCGGCCAGGATCTGATCGAGATCGAGCCGGCTGCCGATGTCGGACGCGACGCGCCGGAGCGCATCCGCCCGGTGGAGCTGATGGGCGACCTCGTCGGCGCGGCGGGCAGCGCCGACGATCGCCCCGAGGGTCGCCGCCGTCTCCACGAGCAGGTCGGGGTCGAGGTCGGTGTCGTATCCGTCGAAGTCGGCGACGATCGCCAGGACGCCCCACGGCTCCCGGTCGCCGGGGATCGCGACGGCGACCTCGCGCAGCGAGCCCGCGCCGCCGCCAAGCACATCTGGCCGGCGGCCGATGACCGGGCTCGGGTCGCCCTTGCGGTACCGATCGATCGCCTGGCCGAGAGCGCTCGGCGCCGCCGGCAGCTCGGCGATCCTGGCCGTTCCCGGCGTGGCGGTGGCCCGGACCACGAAGCGGTCGCCGCGTCGCTCGTGCAGCGTCACGGACCGATAGCCGCCTCGCTCGCGCAGGACGGCCGCGGCCTGGCGGAGGACGTCGTCGGTCGTCTTCGGGTCGGCCGCGATCCGGGCCAGGGCGAGGCTCGCCGACAGGTCGGCGCGGCGACGGAGACGGTCGCCGTCGATCTCCCGGTCGGTCTGGTCGGTCAGCCCCGTCGGGACGCGGTCAGGCAGCCCGTGGACGTGACGGGCGAACCCTGCGTGGGCCGATGCGTGGCCCGCCCCCGGCTCCGGCGTCCCCTCGGCGGCGGCCAGGAAGCGCTGGAGGTCGCCCAACCGGTAGCGACGGTCCCCACGCGGGTTGATCCGGTAGTAGCGGAGTCGGCCCGCGTCACTCCAGGCCCGGATCGTGTTGGGGTGCACCCCCAGCAGGCGGGCGGCCTTCGTGACCGAGAGGGTGGCGTCGATGGGTCGGGTGGGAAGCGCGCTCTGCACCGATCGCTCATGGAGGAAATGTCAAGTCGACGGGCGGAGCCTACCAATCTCACACTACTTGCCAATAGGCCGAAGGTCCCATCGGCCGGATCCCGAGCGGAATCGACCGACGACCGGGAGCGCGGTCAGCCTCGACGCGGTCGGTCGGGGCGGCCGGGGCGCGGTGCGGATGGGCGCGTGAGCCGGACGTAGAGCGAGGTCAGCAGGGCGGCCGCGACGCCGATCCCGATCACGGCCAGGATCGCGATGCCCGGCGCCCCGACGAGCCCCGGCCCCTGGCCGTCGCTGCGTGGATCGCCGCCGCCCACCGCCGCTGGCTCCGACGAGGCTGCCCGGGCATCGGAGACGAGGACGTCGAGGCCGGGCACGAGCGCGACGACCGCGGGCACCAGTGCGGCGACGAGGGCCCAGAGCAGGGCGCCGGCCAGCAGGACGACACCGGCGCCGAGGAGACCGGCAGCCCAGCGGGTCCGCTGCTCGCCGCCGGCGGCGAGGATGCGCATGGCCTCGTCCGGCTCGAGCACGGTCAGGATCAACGGCCGGCCGCGGCCGGCCGTGAGGTGGACCGCCGGCCGGTCGGCGGGTGGCTCGTCGGCGGCAACCTCGCCGCCAGCAGCCGGCGCCACCGCGACCGGGTATCCGAGGACGACGGCGTGCTCCACCGACGAGACCTGCTCGATCCGGGCGCGGACCGTGGTATCGGGGCCGTACCGGTCGGGTGCGCGATCAGGGAGGTCGGCCGCCCGTCCGACCGACTCGCGCGGCACGACGATCAGGCCGGTGTCGAGTGCGGCCACATCCACGCCGATCGAGTCGACGCCCTCGTCGACCTGGAACGGCACGGACCGGCGGTGGTCCTCGAAGGCCCGCCACGCCCCGTCGGTGAAGGCCTCGAGCCGGACCCGGCGGTAGACGAGCGGGCGATGGTCGGCGTCCTCGAACTCGTCCTCGGCGTCGATCCGGCCGTCGACCCGGACGTATGCCCGGCGTCCGGACATCGCCAGCTGGTTCGCCTCACCGACGGACACGCGCGGCGTCGTGGCCAGCAGCCGCCCGATCCGGTACCGCGCCCCGAAGGACCGCAGGATCAGGCCGCCGGCGACGAGGGCGGCGAGGCCCGCGGCGGCAAGGAGAAGGGGAGTCACGCTGGGATGATAGTCGCGGGACCCGTCCGGGGGCCGCGGCGAGGGCGGCGGTCGCGGTCGCGGCGTGCGCCGGGCATGGAATGACCCGAAGGAACCTACTCGCGGCGTGGGCGTTGATGCGATCGCTGCCGTTAGCCTGCGCTCGGCCCCTCCGGGCTGACATCCACGCTACGGCTCGGCCGCTCCCGGGTCAATCCCGGTTGTCCACGAATTTCCGCCGCAGCGCCGCGGTTGTCCACCGCCCCTCCCCACGTCGAAGTGCTCCGGTGTGCCGGCGCCGCTCAGCGGTCGGTCGGTCGCCCCGTCGCGGGATCGATCGCCGTGACGTCGCCGGTGAAGCTCGTCAGCACGAGCCTGCCTCCGATCAGTGCCGCCTCGGCGACGACGTCGCTGTGGGCGATCCGCCAGCCGACCGTGCCGTCGGGCTCGAGCGCGAACGTCTCGATCTCCGCCTGGGCGATGAGGTGGGCGAGACGCGGCGTGCCGAGGATCGCGAGCAGCGGCGACGCCGATCGGTGCGACCAGCGCAGGGCCCCGGTCCGGCTCTCGAGCGCGTAGGTGTGGAACCCGTACTTCACGACGAACAGGCCGGCGTCGTCCCAGACGAGGCCGGCCGGCTCGTCATGGATCGTCGACGCGAGGCGGACCGTCCAGGACCCGGCCGGGCCGTCGATCCGGAGCTCCGCGCGGCAGAGGGCCTCGAAGTCGGTCGCGACCAGCGGGCCCAGGTCCTCGAGGGAGCCGCCCGCCTCGGTCAGGGCGAAGACGGCGGCGCCCTGACCGCTGCCGGCCCAGCGCCAGCGCGCCCGGAGGCCGCCCGGATATCCGATGGTGGCGTCCCGCGGTGGTGCCGCGGCGCCGCCGGCACCTGACGATCCGGCCGCCGTCACGCCCCCGCGGTCGAGGTGGTGGTTCCGCCGCCGACCAGACCGCCGACGCCGGCCTCGCGCTGGGCCTCGGCCTCGATGTCCGCCGCGCGGCGCTCCTCGGTGATCGGCGCGACCACCGCGTTGGCGAGGATCCGGAGGGTGGCCGGGGGGACCGGGAAGACGGCCGAAGCGGTGCCGGCCGCCGCCCAGACCACCTGGAACCGGCCGAGGTCCGGATCCATGATCGTGCGGACGGGACGGAGGTGGCCGAAGGGCGGGATCCCGCCGATCGTGAACCCGGTCAGCTGCTCGGCCTCGCGGGCCGTGGCCCGCCGGATGTCGCGATCGCCGATGACGGCCGCGAGGCGGGCCAGGTCGACCCGGTTGGGGCCGGAGACCAGGCACACGACGGGCTCGAGGGTGCCGTCGTCGGCGGGCGCGACGAACACCAGCGACTTGACGATCTGGCCGAGCTCGGCGTCGACCGTCGCGGCGGCGTCGGCGGCGGTGTGGGTGGAGACGTCGAAGACCCGGATATCGAGCTCGACGCCCTTGCGCGCTGCGGCGTCGCGGACCCGTTGGATCCCGACGTGATCGATGGGTTCGGGCACGGCGCGAGTCTACGGCATCCCGCCGCGGTGGGGGAACGGCGGCCGGCGGCGGCCGGGACGCGGCGGCAAGGGCCCGGCGTGGGCCGCGGGCGGTAGCATCGGCGGCGTGGAAGCGATCCTCTTCGACTGGGACGGCACCCTCGTCGATTCGCTCGACGCCTTCCACCGTGCCAACGCGGTGGTGATGGATGCGTTCGGTCTGCCGTTCGACGTCGTGCGCTACCGCCAGCACTACGTCCCGGACTGGCGCGAGATGTATCGCCGGCTGGGCGTCCCCGCCGACCGGATCGACGAGGCCAACGCCCTGTGGGAGACGACCTTCGCGGCGAGCGGAGACGCGGTCGTCGCCTTCGACGGGGTCGAGGACTCCCTGCAGCGCCTTCACGAGCTGGGGATCTCCCTCGGGATCGTCACCGCCGGGCATCGCGACGTCGTCGAGCCGCAGCTCGAGCGAACGGGCCTCGGCCGCCTCCTCCCGACCCGCGTCTTCGGCGACGACCTGCCGGTCCACAAGCCCGATCCGGAGCCGCTCCGGCTCGCCCTCCGCCTGGCCGGGCACGGCCATCGCCCCGAGACCTCGACCTATGTCGGCGACGCCTCGACCGACATGCAGATGGCCGTCACCGTGGGCGCCCGCGCCGTCGGCATCGAGTCGGTGCTCGGCGACCGGACGGAGCTGGAGGCGGCCGGCGCCCACGAGGTCGCCGCGTCGGTCTCCGAGTGGGTCGGGCGTCATCTCGCGTCGCTGGCTCGCGCCGCGGCCGGCGGCTGACCGGACGAGCGATGCGTCCCATCGACCACGCCCTGGTCCTGGCCGACGGTTCGGTCGCCGGCCCGTCGGCGCTCGAGACCGCCTGGCCGTCGTGGAGCGAGGCGATCGACTGGGTCGTGGCCGCGGACGGCGGCGCCCGCCACGCCCGGACGTTCGCCCGGCGGATCGACCTGTGGGTCGGCGACGGTGACTCGCTCGGTGACGACGGCGTGGCCGCGCTCGAGCGCGACGGCGTCCCGGTCCGTCGCGCTGCCGTCGACAAGGACGAGACGGACACCGAGCTGGCGCTCCTGGCTGCCGCGGGCGCGGGAGCGTCCCGGATCACGATTGTCGGGGCGCTCGGGGGCCCGCGTCTCGATCATGGCCTCGCGAACATCTGGCTGCTCGCCCACCCGGCGATCCAGGGCCTCGATGTGCGGATCGTCGACGCCGCCGTCCGGATCCGCCTGGCCGGCGCCGGCCGGACCGACCTCGCCGGCCGCGCCGGCGATCTCGTCTCGCTCCTGCCCTTCGGTGGGGACGCCACGGGCGTCCGGACGACGGGCCTCCGCTATCCGCTCCACGACGAGCCGCTCCCCAGCGGTCCGTCGCGCGGGATGTCCAACATCCGGGTTGGCGAGGATGCGTCGATCGTGGTCGGCTCGGGCCGGCTGCTCGTGCTCGAGACCCCTGCTAGGCTCTGACCGTGAGCATCCCGCAGGCGGGCGACACCGCCCCCGCCATCGAACTCCCCGACGAGACCGGCACGGTCCATCGCCTCGCCGACCAGCGGGGCCGCTGGACGATCGTCTACTTCTACCCGAAGGACGACACCCCCGGGTGCGCGACCGAGGCGTGCGAGTTCCGTGACGCCAACGACCTGATCCGTGAGCGCGGGGCCGACGTCTGGGGGATCAGCCCGCAGGGCGCGCCCAGCAAGCGCGCGTTCCGCGAGAAGTTCGGCCTGCCGTTCCTGCTCCTCGCCGACGTCGATCATGCCGTTGCCGACGCGTATGGCGTGTGGGTCGAGAAGCAGAACTACGGCAAGACCTACTGGGGGGTCGCCCGCACGACGTTCCTGGTCGATCCCGAGGGGCGGGTCGCCCGGACGTGGGCGAAGGTCCGGCCGGAGGGCCACGCGGCCGACGTCCTGGCGGCGCTCGACGAGGCCCAGGCCGGCGGAGCGAACGCCGCGCGGTGAGCGAAGTCCGCCACTCGCCCCGGAGTGGTCCTGGCGCCTGGTCCCCGGCTGCGCCCGGGACGCGCAAAGAGGCTTCGCTCGTGGGGGGAGACGAGCGAAGCCTCGGCCGGAATGATAGACCCGCCGGGACCGTCCCCACAAGGGGACCGCAGGGCGAGACGGACCCATGACCGATCTTCCCCACGCGTGGCGTCCGGACCGCTTCATGGTCATCGCCGGCCATCCCGACGACGCCGATTTCGGGCCGGCCGGGACCGCGGCGCGCTGGATCGACGCCGGGTCGATCGGCTGGCTCGTCTGCTGCACCAGCGGCGAGGCCGGCGGCGAGGACCCGCACGCCGATCCGCTCGCCCTCGCCGCGACGCGCGAGCGCGAGCAGCGGACGGCGGCCGAGGTGATCGGCTACGCCGGCGTGTCCTTCCTCCACCTGCCCGACGGCGCCCTCGTCAACGACCTGGCCCTGCGCGAGCAGCTCGTGCGCGAGATCCGCACGTTCCGGCCCGACGCCGTCCTGGCGACGGACCCCAGCGTCATCTTCTACCGCGACGGCGGGATCAACCACACCGATCACCGCGAGGCCGGGCTCGCGGCCGTGGACGCGGTCTATCCGGCGGCCCGCAACCCGATGGCGTTCCCGGCCCTCGCCCGGTCCGGCCTCGACGCCCACCGCGTCCGCCGGCTGTACCTCTTCTGGCCGAGCGAGCCGAACATCCACGTGGACATCACGACCACCCTCGAGCGCAAGGTCGACGCGCTCCGGGCCCATGCCAGCCAGATCAAGGAGCCGGACCGGCTCGCCGAGCGGATCCGGGCCTGGGCCGCGGAGGAAGGCCAGCCGATCGGTGTGGCGGCGGGGGAGGCCCTCCGGCTGATCGTGATCGATGACGACGAGGACGAGGGACCCGACCTGGATGCGGGAGCGGCCACCCGGGCGGCCGTCACCGAGGAGTCGAGCGCGCTCCCGGACGCCTGAGCGGGCGCCCGCGGCGGCCCGTCGCGGACGGACGGGTGATCAGCCGGCCTCGACGAGGATCGGGCGGACCGTGCCCCACTCGTTCCACAGCTCGGCCAGGGCATCGGCCCGCCGACCGAGGAGCGTCAGCATCTCGCCGAGGCTCATCCCTCCGGCGGCGCCCGCGACGTACTCGTCGGCGGCGACCCGGACCTCGCGCAGCAGCTCACGGGTCTCGGCCTCGTTCGGCCAGTGCCGGATCCGCATCGGGTCGAGGCCCGCATAGCCGACGGCCAGCGACAGGTCGCGCTGGCTCGGGATCCGGTCGTCGACCCAGCCGCCGAACCCGTCGAACCGGAACCCGAGCGACGACAGGCCCGCCGCGATGTCGCGGCTCTGGGTCTGGTCGAACGGGCCCCAGAACGGGTGGTCGAGCGGGAACTCGAACGCCGACGCCTCCACCGAGCGGGCGATCAGCGCCTCGGCGAGGCGCGCCAGCAGGCCCTGCCAGCGCCGACGTGCCTCCGGGTCGTCGCCCGCCAGTCGTGCGACCGCGTCGAGCATCGCCTCACGGTCGCCGCGCAGGATCCGCAGGACCGGCGCGTCCCGGCCGGCCCGCGACGCCATCGGCGCGGCCAGGTGGAACTCGGCGTCGGGCTCGGGCATCGCGGCCGCGATCCGGCCCGGGACGGGGTCGGCCGCCACGTTGCCGTCGTCGCCGGCGAGCCGGGCCGCGGCGGCGTCGCGCTGGGCCGCCTCGTCACAGGCCGCCACCGCGTCCCGCGCGGCCAGGCATGCCTCGTCCGCGAGGTCGGCGGAGATCCGGGCCGCGTCGGCCTCCACGGCGAGTCGCTCGAGGTCCTGGACCAGGGCGGCCGCTGCCGACCGGGCGTGCTCGGCGGTGACCGCCGCCTCCCGGGTGTCGTGGTTGATCCGGTTGATCTCGGCGAGCCAGGCCCGTGCCCCCGCCTCGACGTCGTCGCGGGTCGTGGCCGCGGCGCGCGCTCCGTGGAACTGGCGCTGGGCCTGCTCCTTGGCCGTCCGGACCGTGCGCGGGTCGGTCGCGGCGGCGGCCGCCTCCGCCCGGGCGACGTGTCCGTCGTACGTTCGCTGGGCGGCCCGCAACGCGTCCGCCGCGGCCGACGCCCCGGCCCGGGCGCGGGTCGCCACGGCGCACCGCTCATCGGCGACGCGGCGGGCGTCGGCGCAGGGGCCGTCGTCGCTCGGCCCACCGGCTGGATCCGTCCCCGCGTCGTCCGCTGCCCGACGGTCGGCGCCGGGTTCGTCGTTCGTGGCGCGCACCGGGGTGTCCTCCGCCGCGACCGAGCGCGACGCGAGGCCGGCCATCGCGGCGACGGCCCCCATCGCGGCGGTCGCGCGCAGGGCCATGGTGATCGGGTCGGGCTCGAGCGACATCGGGACCGCGACCAGGCTCGGCCCCGGGGCGCTCGACGGACTCAGCCAGAGCGGTGCCGGGCGACCCGGTCGATCCGTTGCCGGCCCGCGCAGCGGCTCCGGGCCGATCGCCGGTGCCATCGTCGCGACCGGCATCGTCACGGGCTGCGATGGAACAGATGTTCCAGCCATGTCGGTGGCCGGAGCGATGTCGTCGCTCCGCCGGCGGATCACCGCCGGCTCGTCGGGCTGTCCGGGGTCATCGCGCCAGCGGCGGTCGCCGGGCCCGCGGGCGGCGGGTCCCGCCGCATCGCCGACGGAGGCGGGATCTGCGAGCGTGGACGACATCCGAGCGTGAATCGCGTTCGGGGAGACGGTCACCCGGACCTGGCGAGCGGCCGGGGGGCGGGCCCGGAAGACCTCGATCAGCGCCGCCCCGCTGGCGACGCCAAGGACCAGTCCGAGCGCCAGGAAGGCGAACTCGCCGGCCGTCAAGATCCGCTGTCCTCCTCGGCCGGGTCGAGCCGGCCTCACGTCGATCAGCCGTGAGCGTAGCTGCGGATCCGCGCGCGGTCAACCCGGCGCAGGGCCGTCCGGCGCATCCCGGAGCCGCGGCCGACAGCGGCCCGTCGGCGTCCGTCACCGGGCCGCCGGTTGCCGTACGGACCCGGCCGCCGACGGTCCTCGCGGCGCGCCACGACTTTGCGGACGTTCGGGCACGGATGGTAGATTGCGCCTGCCGGAGCGCGACCCCAGACGCTCGCCCGGCGCGCATTTCCCCGGGACCGGACCGCAGCGAAAGGCTTGTCCTCGACCTTGGCGATCGACCCCCTCCAGGAATTCCTCGTCCAGCCCGTCGATGCCTCCTGGTTGCAGTGCAACATCGAGTGCCAGGAAGCGTGTCCGGTCGGGACGAACTGTCGCGGCTACCTGAACCTCGCGGCCGAAGGCCGATTCGAGGAGGGCTACATCCTGTCCCGCGAACCGAACCCGGTCGCGGCGATGTGCTCCTACGTCTGCTCCGCCCCGTGCGAACGGGCCTGCCGCCGCGGTGACATCGACCGGCCCCTCGCGATCCGGGCGATGAAGCGCTTCCTCGTCGAGTGGCACGAGGCATCGGGCATCCCCGACGTCATGCCCCAGATCACGCCACGTGCCGAGCGGGTCGCCGTCGTGGGGGCCGGGCCGGCCGGGATCGCCGTCGCCCGCGAGCTCGCGATGAAGGGCGTCCAGGTCACGGTGTTCGACAGCCTCCCGTACGGCGGCGGCACGATGCTGATCGGCGTGCCCGCCTTCCGCCTCCCGCGCGAGGCAATCGAGATGGACGTCCGCCTCGTGGAACGGCTCGGGGTCACGTTCCGGTTCAACACGACGATCGGCACGGACATCCCGATGGAGGATCTCCGGCGGGACTACGACGCGATCGCCCTGACGGCCGGCGCGATGGACGCAGTCGCGCTCGACATCCCCGGAGGCGACCTCGACGGGGTCGACTACGGCGTCGACTTCATGAAGAAGGCGAACCTCGGCCAGGACCTCTACGTCGGCAAGGACGTGGTGGTCATCGGCGGCGGCTACACCGCGATGGACTGCTCCCGGACGAGCCTGCGTCACGGCGCCGAGCGGGTCTCGATCGTCTACCGCCGGACGCGCTCCGAGCTGGTCGTCGACGAGGAGGAGCTGGGCGAGACCGAGCGCGAGGGCGTCCGGATGGAGTTCCTCGCCAGCCCGGTCGAGGTCCTCGGCGACGACGGCCACGTGACGGGCGTGAAGTTCATCCGCAACCGCCTCGGCGAGCCCGACGCGTCCGGCCGCCGCTCGCCGGTGCCGATCGAGGGCAGCGAGTTCGTCATCCCGGCCGACGTCGTCATCCCGGCCGTGTCGCAGGCGGCCGACCTGACGTTCCTGCCGGTCGAGGCGAGCTTCGAGATCAACCGCGGGCGGGTGAAGGTGGACCCGGCGACCTATGCCACGAACGTCCGCGGCGTCTTCGCCTGCGGCGACTTCGTGACCGGCCCCACGACCCTGATCGAGGCCGCCGGCCACGGCAAGAAGTGCGCCTACGCGATCGACCGCTACCTCGCCGGCCGATCCGACGTGACGATCACCCCGAACGTCAAGATCACGAGCTCGTGGCGCCACGACATGCCGGACTTCTACGACGTCCTGCCGCGCCAGCACATCCCGATGGCCCCCCTCCAGGCGCGGATGCCCTCGATCGACCCGGAGGTCAACTTCAACACCCCCGTCGAGTACGGCTATGACGCGACCGGCGCGGTCGCGGAGTCGACCCGCTGCCTGATGTGCAACTACAACATCTGGTTCGACCCGTTCCGCTGCGTCCTGTGCGGCGCGTGCGCGGATGTCTGCCCCGAGGGCGTCATCCACATGGTCGACGTCAACCAGCTCAAGACCGAGGCCCTCCTGCCCGAGATCGAGGAGTCGTACGGCTGGGAGAACGGGGCGGCGATGATCCTCGACGAGGAGCGCTGCATCCGCTGCGCGCTGTGCGTC
>DASSPG010000106.1:0-10635 GCA_035699725.1 Candidatus Limnocylindrales bacterium
CTCGACCCGAACGGACCCTCGTTCCAGGAGCAGCTCGAGCGGATCAGGGCCCGCCGCGAGCATCCCGACTCGGCCACCGCCGGCAAGGGTGCCCCGGAGGACGCGGGACTCTAGGCCCCCGACACGGGACTCTCGCGCGCCAGGGCGGCGCGCCGGCGCTCCACGGCGGAGCCGTGGCGCTCACCGGCGGAGCGGCTAGACTCGCCGGACGGGCGAGTGGCGGAATGGCAGACGCGCCGGCCTTAGGAGCCGGTGTCGCGTGAGCGACGTGGAGGTTCGACCCCTCTCTCGCCTACTCGGCACGCCGCGGACGCACCGCGGCTGCGTTGCCGCCTGCGCGGCTCGCTCACGCACCGTCGGGTGCGCTCGCTCCGCTGCTCGCCGGCGCCTTGCCGTGGCACGCCCCCGGCGCGCCTCTCGTCCCATCGCAACGCCGCGGACGCACCGCGGCTGCGTTGCCGCCTGCGCGGCTCGCTCACGCACCGTCGGGTGCGCTCGCTCCGCTGCTCGCCGGCCGATCCCGGCGGACGCCGCCCGGTGGCCGGTCCGCTATCCTTCGCGGGCGATGCAGATCACCACCACCCCCGCCCCCAAGAGCACGATCATCGTCGAGGTCGAGGTCCCGGCCGAGCGCCTGGCGACCGCCGTCGGCGAAGCCACCCGCGCCCTCTCCCGCCGCACGAAGGTGCCCGGCTTCCGGCCCGGCAAGGCGCCGCGCGGCGTCCTCGAGGCGGTCCTCGGCCACGGCGCCGTCCTGGAGGAAGCGGTCGACCGCGTCGTCCAGAGCGCCTACCGCGACGCCCTGATCGAGAAGGAGATCCTGCCCCTCACCAACGGCGACGTCGAGATCGTCCAGGCCGAGGAGGGCAAGCCGCTCATCTTCAAGGCCACCGTCCCGGTCCGGCCCGAGGTCCAGCTGGGCGACTACAAGGGCTTCAACTTCCGGCCCGAGATCGAGACGATCGACGACGCCAAGGTCGACAAGGTCATCGAGGAGCTGCGCGACCAGAACGCGTCGCTCAGCCCGGTCGAGGAGCGCGGTGCGCAGAAGGGCGACTACGCGGTCATCAAGTACGAGGGCACGCGCGACGGCGTCGCCTTCGAGGGCGGCTCGGCGGAGCGGATGCCGCTGATCATCGGCGAGGACCGCCTGATCCCGGGCTTCGAGGACGAGCTGGTCGGGCTCACCGTCGGCGACACGAAGGGGTTCGACATCACCTTCCCCGACGACTACGGCGAGGAGACGCTGGCCGGCCAGGGGGCCCACTTCGAGGTCGAGCTGCGCGAGCTCCGCGAGAAGATCGCGCCCGACGCCGACGACGACTTCGCCCGCTCGATGGGCGACTTCAGCGACCTCGCCAACCTCCGCGACGAGGTCCGCAAGCGCCTCGAGCGCAACGCCCTCGACAAGGCCCGCCACGTCTTCTCCGACCGGATCATCGAGTACGCCGTCGCCAACTCGACGATCGACCTGCCCGACGTCCTCGTCGAGCAGGAGGTCGAGGTCATGCACGACGAGTTCCGAAGCGCGATGGCCCGCCAGGGGATCACCGAGGAGGCCTACGCCAAGGTCTCGGGCAAGAGCCACGAGGACCTCCACGACGACTTCCGGCCCGATGCCGAGAAGCGGGTCCGGGTCCTCCTCGTCCTGAGCAAGATCGCCGAGGCCGAGAACCTGGCGATCTCCGACGCCGATGTGGAGGCCGAGATCGCCCGCGGGCGCGAGCGCTACGCCGGCGATCCGAAGCTCACGAAGTACTTCGAGAGCGAGCGCGGCCGGAACTACATCCGCTCGACCCTGCGCCGCAGCCGGACGGTCGAGAAGCTCGTGGACGACTGGCTCGCCGCGCACCCCGACCACCCGGCGATCCCGCACGTCGAGGACGGCCCGGCAGACGCGGTGGACGACGATCAGGCCCGCTCGAACGCCGCGGTCGGGGCGACCGATCCGGGCTCGATCCTCGAGGCGGACCCCGCCGCCGCGGGCCACGCCCACGACGAGGGTCACGATCACGCCCATGACCACGACCACGAGCCGGCGCCCGCCGGCTGAGCTGCCAGCCACCCTCAGCCTGCCGTCAGGCGACCCCAGCCGTCACCCTTCGAGAGCCCGGGAGATCCAGATGCTCGTTCCGATGGTCATCGAGTCCAGCAGCCGCGGTGAGCGCGCCTACGACATCTACTCGCGGTTGCTCCGGGAGCGGATCATCTTCCTGGGCGACGCGATCGAGGACCACGTCGCGAACCTGATCATCGCCCAGCTCCTGTTCCTCGACTCCGAGGACCCGGAGAAGGACATCAGCCTGTACATCAACTCGCCCGGGGGCGTCGTGACGAGCGGGCTCGCCATCTACGACACGATGCAGTACGTCCGGGCGCCCGTCGCCACGATCTGCATCGGGATGGCCGCGTCGATGGCCGCGGTGCTCCTGGCCGCCGGGGCGCCAGGCAAGCGCTACGCCCTGCCGAACGGCCGGATCATGATCCACCAGGGCTCGGGCGGGTTCCGCGGCGCCGCGCCGGACGCGATGATCCAGATGAAGGAATGGGAGTACCTGGTCCAGCGCAACCACGAGATCCTTGCTCAGCACACGGGCCAGCCGCTCGAGAAGATCATCCAGGACACCAACCGGGACTTCTTCATGTCTCCCGACGCGGCCAAGGACTATGGCATCATCGATTACGTCTACACCGCCACCGGCGATTCGCTGATCGCTCGGGCACATGACCTGGGGCTCAGCGGCGGCGAGGGCGGCGGGGTACCGAACCCGGCGACCGAGGCCGAGGCGGCCAAGCTCGACCAGAAGCCCGACAACGACAAGAAGGGCAAGTAGCCAGGGAGCCCGCGACCACCGGTGACCACCAGCAGCACGTCCAAGGGCCCGAAGGTTCCGTATCGCTGCTCCTTCTGTGGCAAGAGCCAGGAGCAGGTCCGGAAGCTGATCGCGGGTCAGGGCGTCTACATCTGCGATGAGTGCATCAACCTCTGCCAGGAGATCATCGAGGAGGAGATGCTCGAGGCGCCGAAGGCCAAGCCGTCGGTCGCCAAGCTCCCCAACCCCCGGCAGATCACGTTCGCCCTCGACCAGTACGTCATCAGCCAGGACCGGGCCAAGAAGGTCCTGTCGGTCGCGGTCTACAACCACTACAAGCGGGTCAACGCCGGCAACGCGGTCGATGAGGTCGAGCTCCAGAAGTCCAACGTCCTGCTCGTCGGCCCGACGGGCTCCGGGAAGACCCTGCTCGCCCAGACCCTCGCCCGCGTGCTCGATGTCCCGTTCTGCATCGCCGACGCGACGTCGCTCACCGAGGCGGGCTACGTCGGCGAGGACGTCGAGAACATCCTGCTTCGGCTGATCCAGGCGGCCGATTTCGACGTCGCCCGGGCCCAGCGCGGGATCATCTACATCGACGAGATCGACAAGATCGCGCGCAAGGCGGACAACCCCTCCATCACCCGCGATGTCTCCGGCGAGGGCGTCCAGCAGGCGCTCCTGAAGATCCTCGAGGGGACCGTCGCCAACGTCCCGCCGCAGGGCGGCCGGAAGCATCCCCACCAGGACTTCATCCAGATCGACACGACGAACGTGCTGTTCGTCTGCGGCGGCGCGTTCGACGGGCTGGAGAAGATCGTCGAGGAGCGGGTCGGCAAGCGCTCGATCGGGTTCGGGTCCGATGCCGGCGTGTCCAGCGCGGACCGCGGCCGGATCCTCGAGCGGCTGATGCCGGAGGATCTCCTGAAGTTCGGGCTGATCCCGGAGTTCATCGGCCGGCTGCCGGTCATCGTGACGCTCAACGCGCTGACCGCGGACGACCTGGTCCGCGTGCTGACCGAGCCGAAGAACGCGGTCACCCGCCAGTTCCAGAAGTTCCTCGGCCTCGACAAGGTCGAGCTCGTCTTCACCGACGGGGCGCTCCAGGCCGCCGCCGACGTCGCCCTCGAGCGCAAGACGGGGGCCCGTGCCCTCCGCTCGATCGTCGAGGAAGCCCTCCTCGAGGTGATGTTCGACATCCCGGAGCGATCCGACGTCCGGAAATGCATCATCACCGAGGAGACGATCCGCGAGGGTCGCCTGCCGCTCCTCCTGACCAAGACCGACCTCGACAAGGGCGTCGACGAGACGAACTACGCCGAGTGGCTCGCCGAGCGAGGCGAGACGGCCTGATGGCCGCGACCGGTCGCGGCCGGTCGGACGCGCTTCCGCCCCCGCCTTCCCAGGCCGGTCCACGCTCCCTCGTCTGTCCGATCCTCGTGGGTCGGGACGACCTGCTCGAGCACGCGGACCGACGACTCGCCGAGGTTCGCGCGGGATCTGGCCGGTTCCTGCTCCTGGCGGGGGAAGCCGGCCTCGGCAAGACACGCCTGCTCGGGGCGATCGAGCGGAGAGGGACGGCCAGCGGCTTTCGGGTCGTCCGGGCCGGGACCTATCCGAGCGACCTCCAGGTCCCCGCGGCGATCCTGATCGACCTTGCGCGGGCGATGCAGCGCATCCCGTCATTCGAGAGCGCGGGATCGACCCTCCGGGCGCGCGTCGAATCGCGCGGGGCGGCCGACCGCGGCGACGCCCAGCAGCGCCGCCGACTGCTCGTCCTCGACGTCGCCGAGCTCCTGATCGCAGTTGGCCGGGATGGACCCGCGATCGTCTCGCTGGAGGACCTCCACTGGTCCGACGACCTGACGCTCGAGGTCCTCGAGGCCGTCGCCCGGCGGATCCCCGACGTCCCACTGCTCCTCATCGGCACGTATCGCAGCGACGAGCTCTTCCCACGGGTGCCGATGCGCGAGTGGCGCGCCCGCCTCCTCGCACGGCGCGACGCCGAGGAGGTGCGGCTGGGCCGGCTGTCCGCCGACGACACCGCCCGGATGACGTCGATCCTGATCGAGACGGGCCTGCCGGTCGGGCGCGACGTGGCCGAGGCGGTCCATGCCCGGACCGACGGGATCCCGCTCCATGTCGAGGAGCTGCTCGGGGTCCTGGCCGCGGCGGGGCTGGCTGGCGGCCCGGGCGCCGGCGCCGCTGCCGTCCGGGGCGCCGGCGTGCCCGAGACCGTCGAGGAGGCGATCGTCGCTCGCCTCGAGCCACGATCTGCGGCAGCCCGGTCGGTCGCGCGGGCCGGGGCGGTCATCGGCCGAGCGTTCGATCTCGACCTGCTGGCCGCCGTCGCCGACACCGAGCTGGACCGGCTGGCGGATCCGCTCGACGAGCTGGCCGAGCACTTCGTCCTGCTCCCGGCCCGCATGCCCGGCCGGTACGGTTTCCGACACGCCCTCATCTGCGACACGATCTATGACCGAATCCCGGCAGCCGAGCGGCGCCGCCTCCACTCGCGGACCGCCGACGCGGCGGCCGGGACCGACCTGGCGACGGACGCCTTCCTGGCCCTCCACCTCGAGCGGGCGGGCCGGACCGAGGAGGCCTTTGTCGCGGCGACGCGAGGCGCGCGTGCCGCGGCCGCACTGTCGTCGCACACCGAGGCTCGCGAGCTCTTCGCGTGCGCGGTCCGGACGGCTCCGGCCGACCTTCCGCCGGGGGAGCGGGGTCGGTTGCTCGAGGCGCTCGGCGCGAGCGCTGCCGCGACCGACCACAACGCCGCGGCGGCCGAGGCGTACGCGGCTGCGCGGGCAGCCTACCTCGCCGGCGGCGACCGGTTGGCAGCCGCCGCGGTCGTCGGTCCGCTCAGTGCCGTTCGCCACCTCCTCGGCGACGACTTCGAGACGCGCGCGGCCGCGCTGCGGTCGGCCCTCTCCGAGATCGAGGGTCCGCCATCGCTCCACCAGGTACCCGCGGACTCCGCCTCCGACCGCGTCAGGGGTCGACTGCTCGCGGCGCTCGCCAGCGCCTTCATGCTCGATCGGCGACTCGGCGACGGGACGGAGGTCGCGCTCGAGGCGCGCCGGCTGGCCCTCCTCGCCGACGATCCATCGACCGCGATCGATGCGGCCACGACGCTCGGGGCGTGCCTCGTGTTCGCCGGCCGCATGGACGAGGGCTGGGGCCTGTACGAAGAAGCGATCGCGAGCGCCCGCAGCCAAGGCCTCGAGCCGCAGGCGGGTCGGGTGTACCGGATGATCGGCTCGTCGGCCTCGGTGCTCGTGGAGTACCCACGTGCCGAGCGTTCGCTGCGCGAGGGCATCGAGCTCTCGGAGCGCCTCGAGCTGTGGAACCACCGCCACTACATGGCTGCCCACCTGGCCCACGTGCTCTGGGCGACCGGTCGCTGGGAGGCAGCCGACGAGGTGGCGGCCCACGCGCTCGCGGACGGCCGGGGCGGCATCACCACGCGGATCACCGCGCTCCACGTCCTCGGCGATCTCGCGCTGGGGCGGGATCGGCTGGACGAGGCACGGGTCGCGTTCGACGAGGCGCTCTCCCTGGCACGCCCGATGGGCGAGCTCCAGCGGGTCTCGCCGGCGCTGTGGGGGCTTGCCGAGACGGCGCTCGCCGCCCGCGATCCCGTGCGGGCCCTGCGACTCTGCGAGGAGGGCCGGGCGGCCTCCGCCGCCGTCGCGGACGCCGCCTACCTCTTCCCGTTCGTCGTGACGGGCGTCCGGGCGGCGCTCGCCGCCGGTGACCCGCAGGGTGCGCGGAGCTGGCTGGCGAGCGTGGAGCCCGCCGTCACGAGCCGCGGAATCCCCGGGACGCTCCCGGCCCTCGAGCACGCCCACGGGCTCATCGCGCTGGCGGACGGGGCAACCGGACAGGCGCGGACGGCGCTCCGCGCCGCGGCGGATGGCTGGCGGGAACGCGGCCGCGTCTGGGAGGGGACCTGGGCCCTCGTCGACCTCGCCCGCGCCCACGTCCGGGCCAACCAGCCCGCCGACGCCGCCCGCGTCGCGGTGGGCGCCGCCGAGGTCGCCGATGCGCTCCCCGCACCCGCCCTCGCCCGGGCTGCCCGCGAGATCGCGACGGGAGCCCGGCGCGGCCGGCCCGAGGCGCCGTGGGACCCGCTGACCGCCCGCGAGTTCGAGGTCGCCCGCCTCATCGCCGACGGTCTGACCAACGCCGGGATCGCCGGCAGCCTCGGCCTCTCGCCGAAGACCGTCGCGTCCCATGTCGAGCACATCCTCGGGCGGCTCGGCGTGGCCCGTCGGGCCGAGATCGCCGCCTGGATCGCGTCGAGGCCCGTGCTACACTCCCGCCCTCACGGCGAGGACCGAGAGCAGTAGGCCCGGGTCGGCCACGGAGCGAGCGCGGGATGGTGCGAGCCGCGCGGGCACGACGGGATCGAAGTCGCTCGCGAGCCGTGCGGCCGGCGCCCGATAGCGCGCCCAGAGGCGAACCGGAGCTCGGCGGCCCGCGATGAGCGGAGCGCCCCGGAGCGCGAACCAGCAGGTGGTACCACGAACCCGTTCGTCCGCTGGACGAGCGGGTCGTTCGATTCCAGAGGATGGACACGATGACCGAACCGGGCGCGACGACCGCAGCGGAGCTCCCCAAGGCGTACCGGCCGAGCGCGGTCGAGGGCCCGATCTACGAGCGCTGGCTGGCCGCGGACGTGTTCGCCCCGGACGGCGCCGGCGCCACGGCCGGGCCCGACGCCGAGCCCTTCACGATCATCCAGCCGCCGCCGAACATCACCGGGTCGCTCCACCTGGGTCACGCCCAGCGGGCCGCGGTCGAGGACCTGATGATCCGGCACGCCCGGATGCGCGGCCGGGCGGCCCTCTTCCTGCCCGGGCTCGACCATGCCTCGATCGCCGCCCAGTTCGTCCTCGACCGGATCATCGCCAAGGACGGCCAGAGCCGCCAGAGCCTCGGGCGCGAGCGCTATCTCGAGCGGATGCAGGCGTTCGTGGCGGAGACCCGCGAGGTCATCCTGGGCCAGGAGCGACGGCTGGGCGCCTCGCTTGACTGGGGCCGCCTGCGCTACACGATGGACGAGGGCTCCGCGAAGGCGGTCCGGGTCGCCTTCAAGACCCTCGTGGAGCGGGACCTGGCCTACCGGACCGAGGCCCTCGTCAACTGGTGCCCGGGCTGCCGGACGAGCGTCAGCGACCTCGAGGTCGTCTCGACCCCGGAGACGGGCACGCTCTGGTCGATCCGCTACCACCTGATCGACGAGGCGACCGGCGAGCCGCTTCCCGACGAGACGGTCACCGTCGCGACGACCCGGCCCGAGACGATCCTCGGCGACACCGCGGTGGCGGTCCACCCCGAGGACGAGCGCTACCGGGACATCGTCGGGCGGCGGGTCCGGATCCCATTCGTCGAGCGGGACGTGCCGGTCATCGCCGACGACGTGGTGGAGCGTGGGTTCGGGACCGGCGCCCTGAAGATCACCCCGGCGCACGATCACGACGACCATGCCACGGGGCTCCGCCACGGCCTGTCGATGCCCACGATCCTCGACGACGCGGCGGCGATCGCGAACACCGGCACCCGCTTCGACGGGCTGGACCGCGTCGCGGCCCGGGCGGCGATCCTCGCGGAGCTCGCGACCCGCGGCGACCTTGCCGGCGAGAAGGCGCACGAAATGGTGCTCGGGCGGTGCGAACGGTCCGACGACGTCGTCGAGCCGCGTCTCAAGACCCAGTGGTTTGTCCGAGCTCGGCCGCTCGCGGAGGCGGCGCTTGGGGCGACGCGGAGCCGAGAAATCCGGATCGTTCCCGATCGATTCGAGAAGATGTGGGAGCACTGGCTCACGAACATCCGCGACTGGAACGTCTCGCGCCAGCTCTGGTGGGGCCACCGGATCCCGGCCTGGTACTGCCCGGACGGCCACGTCACGGTCTCGTCCGAGCTCGACGGCCCGTCCGCCTGCGAGACGTGCGGCGGGCCGGCGAGCGAGCTCGCCCAGGACCAGGACATCTTCGACACCTGGTTCAGCTCCGGGCTCTGGCCGTTCTCGACCCTCGGCTGGCCCGACGACCGTGCGGATCTGCGCCGCTTCTACCCGACGTCGGTCCTCGAGACTGGCTGGGAGATCATCTTCTTCTGGGTCGCCAGGATGGTGATGCTCGGAATCGAGCTGACAGGTCGACCCCCGTTCCACACCATCTCGCTGTCGGGACTCATTCGCGACCCCGAGGGCAAGAAGATGTCCAAGACGAAGGGCAACGTCGTCGACCCGCTCGCGGTCATGGAAGAGGCCGGCGCCGACGCCCTCCGGTTCGCCCTGATCCATGGCGCCTCGGCCGGGCAGGACCAGCGGTTCGGGCCGCAGAAGCTCGAGCTCGCCCGGAACTTCGCGAACAAGCTCTGGAACGCGGCCCGGTTCGTGATCGGGGCGCGGCCCGCGGGCGTAGCGGCCGACGCCGCGCGGGTCGAACCGGACGAGTCGCTCCTGGGCCCCGCCGAGCGCTGGATCCGATCGCGCGCCGCGGCCACGACCGAGGCGGTCGATCGCGGGCTCGCTGACTACCAGTTCGGCGAGGTCACCCGCGCCCTCTACGACGGCATCTGGTCGGAGTTCTGCGACTGGGGGATCGAGCTCGCCAAGGTCCGCCTGGCCGACGAAGAGGCGTCGTCCGAGGAGCGCGCGGCCACGTGGTGGACGCTGGTCGACGCTCTCGACCGCTACCTCCGCCTGCTCCACCCGGTCATGCCCTTCGTGACGGAGGCGATCTGGGACGCGCTCCCGCGCCGGGACGGCGACCCGGAGCTCCTCATCGTGGCCGCCTGGCCGGCGCCGACCGGGCGGGACAGCGCCGCGGAGGGCGGAGTCGGGGCGCTCCTCGACCTCGTCCGCGGGATCCGCAACGCCCGCGCCGACGCGCAGATCGCGGCCGGCTCGTGGCTGGCGGTGGACGTGGTCGTGCCGAACGCCATGGCCGCCGCCGCGGAGGCCCTCGCCCCGGCGCTCGCCCGGCTGGCGCGGGCGAAGCCGCTGGTCCTCCATCGGGAGCGGCCGGCCTTCACCGGCGCCACTGCCGGCCGGCGGGGCCTGGCGGTGATCGTTGGCGAGCTCGAGGCCGACGTCGCCCTGCCCGAGGCCGCCGCGAACGACGGTGGGGCCGAGGGTGGCGCGGGCGATCGCACCCGGCTGGAGAAGGAGCTGGCCGAGGCCGAGGGCCACCTGGCCGCCGCCCGCGCGCGGCTCGCCAACGAGGCATTCACGAGCCGGGCACCGGCCGCGATCGTCGATGGCGCCCGCACAAGCGAGGCGGAGCTGACCGAGCAGGTCGAGCGACTGCGGGCGCGCCTGGGAGCCTGAGCGCAGGGACGGCTACCCCAGGCGGAGGTCCGCCACGACCGGCCAATGATCCGACGCGTCGCCCGTGCCGGACTCGACCCGGCACGCCTCGACGGCAAGCCCGCGGACGAGGACGTGGTCGATCGCGGCGCCGCCCGACGTGGTCCGGGACGGGTCGCCGGCCGGCACGCCGGCCTCGAGCAGGGCATCGTGCAGGCCGGCGCCGGTCAGCGGCGCGAGCTCCTCTGCGTCGAGCGGGGCGTTGAAGTCGCCGGTGACGATCAGCGGCCCGGGCTGCTGAGCCGCAAGGGACGCGAGCGCCTCGGCCTGGGCTCGCCGCTGCGCCCGACCGATGTATGTGAGGTGGGCCGTCGCGATCGTCACGCCGGCCAGCGTCCCACCGACCATGCAGCGCGGCTCGCGATGCCCCGGCTCCGTGTCGGCGTAGCGGACGCCGATCAGCGGGTGGATCGCGCCCGTCCGGGGGTCCGTCGCGCCATC
>DASSPG010000107.1:0-9146 GCA_035699725.1 Candidatus Limnocylindrales bacterium
TCGTCGCCGTCGCGGAAGACGATCGCCCGGAAGCCGTCCCACTTCGGCTCGAAGAGCCAGCCGTCACCGTCGGGCAGGCCGTCGCTGGGCTTGGCGAGCATGGGCTCGAGCGGCGGGTCGATCGGCAGCTTCACCCGTCGAGTGTAGGGGGCTATCGATCCGGGAGGTTCTTCAGTGCCTCACGCGCCCGGTCGCGGCCGAGGTTCCAGGACGGCCAGCCCGTGGCCTCGGCCGTCGCCAGAGACCGGGCACGCTCGCGAAGCATCGACAGCAGGTACGGCCGGTCGATCGCGGGGATGGCCGGGAGCACCCGAACGAGCGCCGGGATTGCGTCGTCGCCGAGCTCCACGGCGTAGCCGATGTCGAGGCCGGTCTGGCCGTCGGGCGGCACGAGGGCGGGGTTGAGCACCCGTGCGACGTTCTCGTCCGCGATCAGGCGGGCGGGCCCCACGACGTTGACGCCGGCGAGGACGACGAGCGCGGCGATCGTCAGGCCGTGGACCAGCCAGCGCATCCGATCGCGGGCGAGCAGGACCATCGTGATCCCGATCCCGATCGCCAGCCAGACGATCGTGGCCAGGACGTAGAAGCGCAGCTCGGTCCAGCCGTACGCCTCCTGGTAGATGCGGAGCCGGATCAGCGCCGAGACCAGCACCGCTCCCGTGAGCCCGGCGAGCGCGAGGCCGGACCCGACGAGGGCAACCGTCCGCTGCTCGGCGATCGCGTGGATGATCGTCAGCAGGCCGCCCGCGAGGAGCGCGACCCAGACGAGCTCGAAGAACCCGCTCCGTGCGTACTGGGAGTAGGGCACTCCGGTGATCTCGAGGCTGCTCTGGCCGCCGAACAGGTAGGTCAGCTGGACCAGGACGAAGACGCCGAACAGGACGTCGACCGCGATCAGGATCGTGGCCGCCTCGATCGCGCCGAGCCGGAGCGGGCGGACGAGCGGATCGACCGCCGCGGCGGCGCCGAGGGATTGGGGGAGGGGCGCCACGGTCGGATCCGGTGTCGCCGTGGAGGCCTCGTCCGCGTCGCGCAGGCCGCCCGCGGCCACGGCGAGGAGCCCGGCGACCGCCCACGCGACCAGGAACGCGATGGCCAGCCGGAACGGGAGCTGACCGAGGTCGACGTCCCAGGTGAAGAGCGTGTTCATCAGCCGGTCGAAGGCGACGTCGGCGGCGGCGAACAGGGCCGCGAAGACGAACAGGACCGGGATGGCGAGCACGAGGCCGCGGGCGACCGGAATCGCCCACGGCGGCAGGTCGCGGGTCGGAGGCGTCGCACCGCTGGTGGGCAGGCGGCGCCCGAGGGCCGCGGTCACGCGCAGGATGCCGATCCCTGCCCAGCCGAGGACGATGAACCCCAGCTCGACGATGCGAGCTGCCGAGCGCCGCGTGACCGCCTCGCCGCCGATCGCCGCAACCGACGCCCCGAGCATGGAGCAGGCCGTCACGACATCGAGCAGCAGCAGGAACGGGTCCGCCCGGATCGCAACCGCCACCGCAAGGGCCATGGTCGACGGCGGGATCCAGCGGTCGAGGGGATCGATGGGGCGCTCTGGCGAGCGGAGCAGCCAGGCAGCGGCGAGGACCGCGGCGGTGAGGATCGGGACGTTGATGCCGAGCAGGCTGTCGAGCAGCAGCGCCTGGGCCGCGATCCCGACGATCGCGGCAAGGGCGAGGATCCGGGCTGCGATGGGTCGGGTCATGCGGGCTCCCTGGGCCTCGCGGAGGCGCGAGTGGGTGGCGCTGGATCGCATCGGCGCGACATCGGGGCAGGCTGCCCTCCGGTGACGAACCGGGACCGACCGGTGTTGCGCTCCGGATCGGCCCTCGCGGCGGGCAGATCCCATGGCAGGATTGCCCGCGATGACCGAGCACTTCGACCGATACGACCGCATCGCCGTCGGCTACGGGCGCTGGTGGGCGCCGGTGATCGCGCCGGCGGCGCTCGGCGTGATGGACGACGTGGAGCGCGCGGTCCGGGCCGGTGCGAACGCGATCCTCGACGTCGGCACGGGCACGGGCACGCTCGCGATCGAGGTCCTCCGGCGCTGGCCCGGAGTCCGGGTCACGGCCATCGATGCGTCGTCCGGGATGATCGAGGCGGCCGGGGCCGAGGCCCGTCGACAGCTCGCCTCCAGGCAGATCGACCGCCTCGACCTCCGCGTGGCGTTCGCCGACGAGCTCGGCGTGCCGGAGGGGCGGTTCGACCTCGCGGTGTCATCGTTCGTCCTCCAGCTCGTCCCGAACCGGTTCCGGGCGCTGCGCGAGGTGCACCGTGTGCTCCGCCCCGGCGGCGCGTTCGCCTGGGTGTCGTGGCTGGCGCGCGAGGTGCCGTTCGCGCCGGATCTCGACTTCGACGCCGCCCTGGAGGACGTCGGCGAGGAGCGGCGCGAGTGGAGCGACCGGCCGGGCGATCTCCGCAGCCCTGCTGCTGCCGCCGCCCAGATGCGCCGTGCCGGCTTCTCGGACGTCGAGGCGATCGAGGGCCTGCTCGAGCATCCGTTCGACGTGGACGGCTACGTCGGGTTCATGACCGAGTTCGATGAAGAGGACCTCGTCGAGAGCCTCGGCCCCGAAGGGCGTGCCCGGTTCGAGGCCGCGCTTCGGCGGCGCCTCGAGCGTCGGAGCCCGGACGAGCTGACGCTCCGCCTCCCGACCGTGCAGGTGCGCGGCACCCGCCGCTGACGATCCGGCGCCACGCCTCGCACGCGCGACCTGGGGACCGCGCCACCTGGTCAACCAGTCGTGGGTGGACTGGTCGAGCGCCTCGAACGAGTCCCTGAGCGATCGGCGCCCGGCCGCTGAAGGTGGATGGGGCCGGATCGGACGCGCAGGGACCGCAAACGGTGCGGAATCACGCCGTAGCAGTCACCGGCCGGGCAGTCTGAGCACGTTGCGCGGGCGCGGACAGTCGCCCGGGCCCCGGGCGCGGCCGCGGGCGCGCGGCCGCAGATCAGCTCTCGGAGCTGTCGCCCCCTGCCTTCGCGTCGGCGGACTCGCCGCCCTCGCCTTCGCCGGCAGCCTCGCCCTCGCCATCGGCGCCCTCGGCAGCCTCCTCGCCCTCGCCGGCCTCCGCGGCAGCCTCCGCGGCAGCCTCGGCATCCTCGGCCGCGATCGCCTCGGCCTCGGCCTGGAGCCGCGACGGGAGGACCTTGGCCACGACCTCGTCGAGGTCGGTCAGGAGGGTGACGTCACCCGGGATCGCGAGGTCCGACACCTTGATCGACGCGTCGAAGTCCACGAGCGACTCGATCGAGTACTCGATCGACTGCGGGAGGTGATCCGGCAGCGCCTTGACCTTGACGGCCTCGAGCTGGTGCATGAGCGTGCCGTTGAGGTTCTCGATCGCCGCCGACGTGCCGGTCGGCACGAGCGGGACGTCGACGGTGAGCTCCTCGGTCATCCGGACCAGGAACAGGTCGACATGGAGCGGCCGGCGGTTGACCGGGTGGACCTGGACGCCGTGGACGAGGACCGGGCGGGCCTTCTTGCCGTGGACCGACAGGTTGATCAGCTCATTCTGGCCGGCCTTGCGGCGAAGGAGCTCGAACTCGTGGGCGTCGACCGAGACGTTCTCGGAGCCGATCCCGTGTCCGAAGACGACCGCCGGCAGGCGGCCCTCGCGGCGCAGGCCGGCGACCTTCTTGCCGACCATCTCGCGCGGCTCGGCGGCAAGACTCATCCGGTTCGACGTGGCGGTGGACATCGGGTTCGGGACCTCGGGTGTGGTGTCAACGGAACGGGCGCGGCTCGCCGACGGGAGCGGTCGGGGCGCCCGGAACGGCGGCCACCTTATCACGAAGCGGCCCGGAAGCCGAATGACGGGGTCGCCCGCGCGGCCGCGAGCCGGCGCCGCCACGCACCCGAGATGCCCCCCGATTCTCGCCCCGCGAGCGGATCGAGCACGATTCGGCCCGAGAAGCCCATCCGGAGCGGTCCCGAGGGCGGATTCGGTCGAGGATTCTCGTGGGGCGCAAGGATCGTGCAGGTATCGGAGGATTCCGGTCCGATCCGCTCGGCCCACGAGAATCCGTGCTCCACGTCGCGTGGATGGCGCAGGGGCGAGCCCTCGTGCACGCTCGGCCGGTGGGCCGGTGTACAGTCGGACGGCCATGAGCGCCACCATCCTGATCGTCGAGGACGAGTTCGCGGTCGCCCGCGGCATCCAGTACGCCCTCCAGCAGGAGGGCTACCAGGTCGCGGTTGCCAAGAGCGGCGAGGAGGGCCTCGAGTTCGCGACGAACCAGGCCCCGGACCTCGTGGTCCTCGACGTCCGCCTGCCGGGCATGGACGGGTTCGAGGTCCTGCGCCGCCTGCGCGCGTCGGGCTCGAAGGCGCCGGTGCTCGTCCTGACCGCGCGCGACGACGAGGTCGACAAGGTGATCGGGCTCGAGCTCGGCGCCGACGACTACCTGACGAAGCCCTTCGGGCTGCGCGAGCTGATGTCCCGGATCAAGGCGCTCCTGCGCCGGGCGTACGGCGACCTCTCCGACGCTGCCGGCGGCCGGGTGATCCGCCATGGCGACCTGGTGATCGACCTCGAGCGGCGGCGCGTCCAGCGCGGCGACCGTCGGATCAGCCTGACGCCCACGGAGTTCGAGATCCTCCGCCATCTCGCCTCGCGCCCGGGCCGGGTCTACACCCGGAGCGAGCTCCTGGAGCTCCTCCGCGACTACGAGGCGCTCGACCAGGACGAGAAGACGATCAACGTCCACGTCAGCCACCTTCGCGACAAGATCGAGGACGACCCGGCGATCCCGGCGTTCGTGATGACGGTCCGTGGCGTCGGCTACGCCTTCGCCGAGCGGTAGCGCGGAGCCGGCCGCGGAACCCTCGACGCTCCCGGGCGAGCCGACCGCTCGTGCGGGCCGCGAGGAGGGCGCGGCCGGTCCAGTTGGCGCGGGCACCACAGGCAGCGCCTCGATCCTTCCGCGGCGACGCCTGCCCCACCTGATCCCCCGTCGCCTCCGCAAGCTCGGGCCCAAGACGCTCCAGGGCCGCCTGACCCTCGGGTTCGCCGGGGTCGTGGCCCTGACCCTGCTCCTCGTCACGATCTTCGTCCTGAACCGCCTCGACGACGAGTTCCGCTCCCAGCTCAAGGCGGACCTCCAGTCCCGCGCCGAGCTGGTCGCCGAGTACGTGGACGCCGTCAACCAGCTCGTGATGGGCGACCTGCCGGTCGTCACCGGCGAGAACGTCGTGGTCCGGCGCGTCGTGGACGCCCTGTCGTCCGACCTGTACGGCCGATTCATCGCGGACCGCCTGGCGGTCGCCGACGTGGACATCACCCTCGGCCTGCCGGCGTCCACCGGCGGCGACGCCGTGACCCTCGTGCCCGCCACGAACGGCGTGTTCCACCTGACCGTCACCGCGCCGAGTCGCGAGGGCCTGACGAAGGAGGTCCTCCAGGCCGACCCGTACGCGCGCGTCTCGTCGCGCAGCGCCTGGCCGTACGTGATCGTCGTCCGGCTCTCGAACCCGTACACCTTCCGCCAGACCGCGATCGACAACGTCACGACCGTCACGGCCGCCGTCGGCGCGCTGGCCCTCGGAATCGCGGTCATCGTGGCCGCGGCGATGGCCCTCCGTGTCACGACGCCGCTCCGCCGCCTGACCGAGGCGTCGCGCGCCCTCGCCGAGGGCCAGCTCGGCAGCCGGATCCCACGCGCCGACGTCCGGGCCGGTTCGTCCGAGCTCGCCGACCTCGCCGTCCAGTTCAACGCGATGGCCGACCAGCTCGAGGCGAGCGTCGAGATGATCCGGCGCGACCGCGACCGGAGCCGCGACTTCCTCGCCGACGTCTCGCATGAGCTGCGGACGCCGATCGCCGCCCTCCTGACGTTCAACGAGCTCCTCACCGAGCGGGCCGGTGACGACCCCCGCGCCCGGGCCGAGTTCCTCGACAGCAGCCGCGTCCAGCTCGAGCGGCTCGACTGGCTCGCCCAGAACCTGCTCGAGCTGTCCAAGCTCGATTCGGGCCTGGTGCTGCTGGACCTCCGCCCGGACGACCTGCGGACCGCGGTGGAGTCGGCCATCGAGCAGGCGGGGCCGGCCGCCCGGCGGCGTGGCGTGACCCTCGTGCTGGACCAGGCCGACTCGCCGATTCGCATCCGGCACGATCCGCAGCGGATCGGGCAGGTCGTGACGAACCTGGTCGGCAACGCGATCAAGTTCACGGACCCGGGCGGCTCGGTCCGGGTGCGGGTCCGGCCGGCGGCTGGCGGCGACGCGACGATCGAGGTCATCGACACGGGCGTCGGGATCGAGCCTGCGGAGCTGCCCCGGATCTTCGAGCGGTTCTACCGCGGCTCGCTCGCGAACGAGGCGCGCGCCAGCGGCAGCGGCCTCGGGCTCGCGATCGCCCGATCGATCGTCGACATCCACCGGGGCACGATCGAGGTGGAGAGCCGGCTCGGTGCCGGAACCACGTTCACGGTGACCCTGCCGGCGGATCCACGCCGCGAGGCGGGCCCGGTCGCCGGCACCACGCCCGTGGAGGCGCCCTGAAGGTGGTGGATTCTTCACCGACCGCGGCGTCCGGACTGAACCGGGAGCCTCCACGCTAGAGTCCAGCTCACGAATCCCCGCAGGCGGCCCTCCTCGCCGACCTGCCGCTCAGGATGAGAACCCACCCGATGACCGATCAGCCGACGAATGACGCGACCGACGGGAACACGCGGAACGACCGGACGAACCGGGATGACCCGCTCGACGAGACCCAGCCCCACGAGCGGGTGACCTGGACGCCGGCCCCGCCGGATCCCTGGACCCCGGGCTCCACGGCCGGGCGGGACGCCGCGGCGGCGGCGGCGGCCGGCGACAGCGAGAGCACATTCGGCGGACAGCGGACAGCGATCCCCGCGGCCCCCACCTCCTACTCTCCGGCCCCCGAGACCCGCACGGACTGGGCGCGCGCCCGCTGGGCCGATCCCGAGCCGACCCCGGAGCGCTGGTTCGAGGGCGCCGCCCCCGCTGCGACCCGGGTCGAGCGAACCCCGCCGCGGCGCGGCGCGGGCGTTGGGACCGTCATGGCGGCCACCCTCGCCGCCGCCATCCTGGCATCGGGCGGGACGGTGCTCGCCCTCAACGCGACCGGGGCGTTCGATCGCACCGCGACGGCGCCGGGAGCGAATCCGAATGCGACCTCGGCCGGGCTCAGGCAGCCGGTCACGATCGACGAGTCGTCGGCGATCATCGATGTCGCGGCCAAGGCCGGCCCGTCGGTCGTCCGCATCCGGACCGAGGGGGTCGACCCGACGGCCCCGGTCGGGCAGGAGCAGACCGGCGTCGGGTCGGGCGTCATCTTCGACGCCAACGGCTGGATCCTCACGAACCGTCACGTCGTCGCCGGTACGACCAGCCTGATCGTCGAGCTCCAGGACGGGACCGAGTTCGCGGGCAAGGTCTACGGCATCGACACCCTGACCGACCTCGCGATCGTGAAGGTCGAGGCGACCGGTCTCGCGGCTGCCACGGTCGGCGATTCGGACGGCCTCAAGGTCGGCGAGCTGGTCGTCGCGATCGGCAGCCCCCTCGGCACGTTCTCGAACAGCGTGACGAGCGGCATCGTATCGGCGCTCGGCCGGCGGATCACGACCGAGGGCGGCGACCTGCGGAACCTGATCCAGACCGACGCCGCGATCAACCCGGGCAACAGTGGCGGTCCGCTTCTCGATTCAGCGGGGTCGGTCATCGGGATCAACACCGCGATCGCCCGGGACTCGAACGGGATCGGCTTCTCGATCCCGATCAACATCGCCCGCCCGATCATGCGCCAGGCGCTGGCCGGCGAGGAGCTCGCCCGGCCGTACATCGGGATCCAGTACCTCGCGATCGACGCCCAGCTCCAGAAGGAGCTCAGCCTCCCGGTGGGCAACGGGGCGTGGGTCCGGCTCCTCGACGATGCCGGCCAGCCGACGGACCAGAACGCCGTGAAGGCGGGCAGCCCGGCCGACAAGGCGGGCATCCAGACCAACGACATCGTCGTCTCGATCAACGGCCAGGCGATCGACGCCGAGCACCCGCTCGACGCGGTCCTCACGCAGTTCGCCCCGGGCGACACGATCCAGGTCGAGATCCTGCGCGGCGCCGATCGCCAGACCGTGGCGGTCACCCTCGGAGTTCGTCCGGCCGACCTCGGATAGCGGACCCGTCAGCCGGGGGAGCGGCGGCGCCAGATCTCGACGCCGGCGTGATCGAGCGGGCCGCCGAGCTGGACGGCCGGCTTGCGGACGCGCACGCCGACCTCCTCGACCGCCGGGAAATCGGCCAGGATCTCATGGCTGATCGCCTCGGCGAGGGCCTCGAGGAGGCGGAACGAGGTCGATTCGACGATCTGGCGGACGACGTCGTAGACCCGCTGGTAGTCGACGCTCTGCTCGAGGTCGTCGTCGACCCCGGCCGGCTGGAGGTTGAGCGCGAGTTCGACGTCGACCTCGAACGGCTGGGCGGCCTCGAGCTCGTGCTCGTAGTAGCCGTGGCGGCCCATCAGCCGGATGTTATGGAGCACGATCCGATCGCTCAGCGGGAGACTCCTTCGATTGGGGGGATGGGGGTCGTTGCCTGCCCCCGGACGATCGCGTCGGTCATCCGGGCGGCGCGCAGGTTGGGGCGGACGTCGTGGACCCGGACGAGGTCGACCCCGGCGGCGATGCCGAGGACGGTCGTCGCGATCGTCGCCTCGAGGCGCTCCTCGGGCGGCAGGTCGAGGACCTTGCCGAGGGTCGACTTGCGCGACGTGCCGAGCAGGATCGGCCGACCCAGCTCGCGCAGGGCGGACAGCCCGCGCAGGAGCTCGAGGTTGTGGTCGGCGGTCTTCCCGAACCCGAACCCGGGGTCGACGATCACGGACTCGCGGTCGACGCCGGCCCGGACCGCGCGCTCGATGGCTGCGGCGAGATCGGCGACGACGTCGGGGACGAGGCGGTCGTAGCGCGCTTCGGCGCGGTTGTGCATCAGGACGATCGGGACGCCGCGCTGGGCGGCCAGGTGGGCGAGGCCGTCGTCCTCGGAGACGCCCCAGACATCGTTGATCAGGTCGGCGCCGGCGTCGAGGGCAGCGGCCGCCACGGCGACCTTCGTGGTGTCGATGCTGAGCGGCGTGGCGGGGAGGGCGGCCCGAAGCGCAGCGACGACCGGGAC
>DASSPG010000108.1:0-30376 GCA_035699725.1 Candidatus Limnocylindrales bacterium
GTGGCGTACAGGACGAGGTTGACCGAGCCCAGGTTGCGCGCGATGTGGACGTGGCCACCGCCCTCGTCGATGAACGTGGTCCCGGTCGGGTAGACGACCGGCGTGCAGCTGGGGTCGTCGCCGTCATAGAACGTCATCGCCCCGCCCGTGATCGTGACGAAGACCGGCCCCGGATGGCTGTGCCAGCCCGTGTGACCGCCGGGTGCGATCGTGATCGTCTGGGTGACGACATCGATGTCGTGCTTGATCCTGAGCTTGAGGTCGTCAGTGTTGATCTTGTCTCCGGCGTCGAGCGTGCCGCGCCCGAGGGTCGTGGGGCTTGCGCCGGAGCCGGGCGTGGCGAGCACGAGACCGACCGAAGCGAAGACGACGAGAAGACCGAGAACGACGGCTCGGGTGAGCGTACGACTCATCAGATCATCCTTTCGATGCGTTGGGAGGGCCTGCGACTGACCGGGCGACTGGACCTGCCCGCGTCCATCCAGAAGTCGAGATGCGTCCCTCGCCACCCCTTTCACCCCGATCCGCGGCGGTGCGCCAGCCCTCTCGCGGCGCACGTTGACCGAGCGAACGGCACGGTCACCAAGGAAGAGTCGCTGGCGCGCCGAAACGGTTCAAAATTGGCTCGCGGCCGTCTCGCGGCCGTCTCGCGGCCGTCTCGCGGAACGTTCGCCCGCAGCTGGCGGATCAGCGGCGGGTCGCGACCCGCGACGCCGCGTTCGTCTCGAACGCGCGCAGGACGACCGTGTGGCGGACGCCGACCGAGTCGGCCACCACGACCGGATCACCCGGGGCGACCTCGTGCTGGCCGAGCCGGTCGCGGACGACGAACATGCCGTTCCGGCGATGGCGGATTCGGACGTCGGCCTTGGAGGTGCGGTCGGCGACGATCCCGGTCACCGCGCGGGTTGCCGGATCGAGCTCGAGGCTGAACCCGATGACCGAGCCATGCCCGATGTTCGCCGTATGGACGACATCGACCACGGCGATGACGTAGCCGGTGACGCGGCCACGGTAGAGCAAGAACAGGGCCAGGAGCAGGCCGCCGACGAGCAGGGCCATCAGCGCGCCGAGGGCCGGCAGCGCGAGGGGATTGCACTCGAGCACGCCGCTGCATGGTCGGACGGCATCCGACACGGCCGAGGCGTCGCTCGTGCCCACGTCGTTCGTCGCGAACGCCCGGCAGACGTACGAGACGCCGTTCGTCAGGCCCCCGATCTGCTCGCTCGGGTCGGCGGCATCGGTCTCGGTCGACGCGGTCCAGGTCGCGCCGCCGTCCGCGGAGCACTCGTAGCGGTAGCGCTCGACCACGCCGGCCTGGGCCGGCACGCTGATCGTGAGCGCCCGGTCGAGCGCCTCGACCGCGGGCTTCGCCGGCGGCGCCGGCCGCCCCACCGGCGTCACCGAGCCGGCCGGCGTCCACGACACGTGGTCGCCCGCGCTCACGGCGCCGATCTCGCAGTCGTACGCCGCCCCGTTCGCCAGCCCGCCGAGCGTGGCGGTGGTCGCGAGCCCCGTGCTGCCGGCCTCGATCCACTCGCCACCGCCCGTCCGGCAGCGGGCCCGGTATCCGGTGATCTGGGCGGCCGGGGAAGCCGGGGCCGCCCATGCCAGCTGGATCGTCCCGTCGCCGGGCGTCAGGCGGATCCCGGTCACGCGGATCACGATCGGCGCCGGCGTCGGGGAGGGGGAGGGCGTCGGCGATGGCGCGACGGTGAAGGTGCAGGTCGCGTTCTGGAGGGCGACCGCGACCGCTGCGCCGGCTTCGTCGGCCGTGTCGAACACGACCTGCGGCCAGTCGAACGTCGCTCCGTCGACGCAGGCGGGCATGTCCTTGGTGATCCGGAGCCGCTCGAGACCGGCCGAGAGGGCCGCCCGGTCTGCCGCGGCGATCCCCATCCCGACCGGGAGCAGCGCGAACGGGCTGCGGCTGCCGAAGAGCCGATCGCGGGCCGGCTGGACCTGGCTCACCGGCACCCCCGCGACGTCGTGCCGGCCATCGGTGAAGAGGATCAGGGCGGGGCGAAGCGACGCGGCGGGCAGTCGCCGCGCGGCCAGCTCCATCGCGGCGACGTAGTTCGTGTCGGTCCCGATGCGCGCCGTGAGGGCATTCGTGGGGCCGCGCCGGTAGGCCGTGGCGATCGCCCGAAGGCAGTCGGCGAAGCGGGCGACGGTCGCCGGTGCGCCGAGGAGCTCGAGATCGATGCAGCCCTCGACGTTGGCGGCGCGGGTGGCGAACTGGACGATCGAGACGGTCACGTCGCCCGCGACGAGGTCGGCGCTGATCTCGTCGACCCGGGCCGCGATCCGCTCCACCGCCGCGCCGAACCGATTCCGGTTCGCCTCGTCGCGCAGGATCGAGGCCGAGAAGTCCAGGACGAGGACGATGTCCGACGGGTCCGGCTCGGCGGCGGCGGCCGGCGCCGGGGCGGCAAGGCTGCCACCCAGCCCGAGCACGGCGGCGAGGGCGGTTGCGGCGAGGGCGGAGGCCCGCGGGCGGAGGCGGCGGATCACGACGTGCTCAGTCCTCCTGGCCCACGGTCACCGGATCGCACAGGTCCCCCGACGCGCGGACGTGCATTCTGCCACTGATGCACCGCGGGCTCCACTTCGCAGCGGGCGGACGCCGAGGCTACGAGAGGAGGTAGAAGCGCAGGAAGTCGAGAGCGGGCTCGTCGAGCTGCACGAAGCCACCGAAGCCGGCCTCCTCGGCGTAGGCGCGGAGGGTCGCCGGGCGCATCGCGGTGCCGGTGCCGGACGTGGGGCGGGTGGTCATCGCGGCGGGCAGGCAGGTCAGGATGCTGAAGCCGTAGAACAGCCGCTCGGCGTCACTGCCGGGCGCGGTGAAGGCGTCCTCGGTCTTCTCGTCGGCGACGAGCAGCACCCCGCCGGGCCGGAGCATCCCCCGGATCGCAGCGAGCACCGGCACCGGCTGGGCGAGGTCGTGGATGGCCTCGATGACGACCGCCACGTCGTACTGGCCGGCCGCGGCCGGGTCGGCCGCGTCGCGGACCCCGAAGGTGACGCGATCGTCCACGCCCGCCTCGCGGGCGTTCGCCCTGGCGAGCTCGATCGAGGACGGGTCGAGGTCGAAGCCGTCCACGCGCACCGCCGGGTAGGCCTTCGCGATCGCGATGGCCGCCCAGCCCACCCCGCAGGCGACGTCCGCGACCCGCGCGCCGCCGGCGGCCGTGAGCCGCTCGTGGACCGCGGGCATCGCGGGCAGGATCTCGCTCCCGAACGAGCCGGTGAGCCAGGGCCGGTTGAAGTCGCCCTGCGCCTCGATCATGTCCGGACCGTAGTCCGCCCACTCCACCCCGCCGCCGGTCCGGAAGGCATCGAGGAGCTGCGGCACGACCTTGGCGCACCCGACGACGGACCGGGCGATGGGCGCGATGGACCAGGGGCTGTCCGGGTCCAGGAGCGGCGCCGCGTACGCCTGGGGGAGGGCGTAGCGCCGGGCGTCCGCCGGCGTCGACGCATCGTCGACCTCGAGGATCGCGGTCACGGCCTGCTGCTCGAGCCACTCGCGGGCATAGCGCTCGTCGATCCCCGCCCGCGCCGCGAGCTCGGCGGCCGTGGCCGGGCCACCGTCGTGCAGGGCGCGGTAGAGGCCCAGCCGGTCGCCGATGTAGACCGACAGGATGTCGAACATCCCGATCGTCGCGCCGAACAGGCGCTCGACGATCTCGTCGGGGGTCGTCTCGAGCGGTCCGGCGGGCACGCTGGTCGACATCGGCTGGGGCTCCTCGTGGGGGCGCCGCGTGCGGCCACGTCCGTGCGGGCGACGAGCGGTGATGATCCGGTGCCGGTCGGACCGCGTCAACGCACCGTCGCGCGCCCCGGCCGCTCGCGAGCGCCGACGGCCAGCCAGGCGCCCTCCGTGCGCGGCCCGTCACGCCCGCGGTACGGTACGGCGACGCAGGCGCGCAGCAGGCACGAGCACGCAGAGGGGTTGGCACGATGGGCAGCCGGACGACGGCGGACGAGATCCGCGCCACGATCGAGCCGTTCCTGGGCTTCTTCGGCGGGCCGATCTGGGCCCGCAACGGGGAGCCCGGGATGGCCAACTTCGCGGTCGGCAATCCCCAGGAGATGCCGCTCCGCGGCTACGTGGACGCGCTCCGGACGCACCTCGAGCCGCAGGACAAGGACTGGTTCGCCTACAAGTTGTCCGAGCCGAAGTCGCAGGCGGCGGTCGCCCGGAGCCTCAGCGCGCGGACCGGCCTGGACTGGGATCCGGCCGACGTGGCGATGACCAACGGCGGCTTCGCGGCCCTTGCGGTCGCGTTCCGGACGCTCCTCGAGCCCGGCGACGAGGTCGTCTTCCTGTCGCCGCCGTGGTTCTTCTACGAGCTCCTGATCCGGGCGGCCGGTGGGGTACCGGTTCGCGTCCCGCTCGCGCCGCCGTCGTTCGACCTCGATCCCGCGACGATCGCGGCGGCGATCACGCCGCGCACCCGGGCGGTGCTCCTGAACTCGCCCCACAACCCGAGCGGGCGGGTCTACCCGATCGAGGACCTCCGGGCCCTGGCCGCGATGCTCACCGAGGCCTCGGCCCGGATCGGCCGGTCGATCGTCCTCGTGTCCGACGAGCCCTACAACCGGATCGTGTTCGACGGGCGGCCGTACCACAGCCCCGCCGAGGTGTACCCCGACACGATGATCACGTACTCGTACGGCAAGACACTGCTGGCGCCCGGGATGCGGATCGGGTACGTGACGGTGCCGCCGACGATGGCCGGCCGGGAGGAGCTGCGGGAACGGATCCTCATTGCCCAGCTGGCGGGCGGCTTCTCGTTCCCGAACGCCCTGCTCCAGCACGCGATCGAGGACCTGGAGCGGCTCTCGATCGACGTCGCGGCCCTCGAACGGCGGCGCGATCGGATGGTGGCGGCCCTCGACGACCTGGGCTACGAGCCGACCCGCCCGGAGGGCACCTTCTACATCATGGCCCGGAGCCCGATCGCGGACGACACCGCGTTCGGCGGGATCCTGGCGGAGGAGGGCGTCCTGATCCTGCCGGGCACCGTCGTGGAGGTGCCGGGCTGGTTCCGGATCTCGCTCACCGCGAGCGACGCGATGGTCGAGGCGGGCCTGCCGGGCTTCGAACGCGCCCGTGCCCGGGCGCTGGAGGGCGCGACCGCCGGCGTCTGACCGCCGGCGTCTGACCGCCGGCGTCTGACCGCCGGCCTTCCGAGCCGGGTGTCGCGGAGCTCGTCGTGTCGAGCCTGCGTGATCGATCATGCGGCCATGCATGCCGCGCCGGTGGCCGGCTTCGTCGCCCTCGCGGTCATCGAGGCCCTGTCCCCGACCCCCCGCGACTGACGCGTTCGCGCGTCATCATGCGGGAGTGACGACCGACAACCTGTTCCGAGCCGCCGCGGCCGGCGGGATCGCCGTCGGGCTGACCGGGGCCTGGCTGCTGTGGACCCGCCGCAACCGGCGCAGCGCGATCATCGCGTCGGCGTTCGGGCTCTACGCCATCGCGGGCATCGCGTCGCTTCCCCTCGTCGGCCTGCAGGCCTGGTTCGCGATCCTGCTCGCGATGGGCCCGCTGGCGTTGGTCCTGTCCCGGGCCAGCCTCGTCGCGACCTGGCATCAGCCGGGTTCGTGAGCGATCGAGCTCGCCGGGTGATCGCGGCGCTCGATCGGCCGCGGCCGGCGCTCCTGGCCTCGCTCGCGGTCTTCGCGCTTCCGATCGCCTTCGTCCTGCTGATCCCCGACCCGCTCGAGCAGCCGCTCGGCGTCGACTACGACCTGTACCGCCACGTGACGGCGCGCTGGCTGACCGGTGGCCCGTATTTCGAGCCGTACCAGCTGGCGGGGCCGTACGAGATCCGGGCGGGCGACGTGCTCTATCCGCCGGTCGGGCTCTGGCTGTTCGTGCCGTTCGCGATCCTGCCGGCGGTGCCGGCCGGGATCCTGTGGTGGCTGGTCCCGCTCCTCCTGGCGGCCGCCGTCGTCGTCGTCCTCCGGCCGCGCCCGCTCGTCTGGCCCCTGATCGCGCTCTGCCTGGCTAACCCGACGACGCTCCTGAAGATCTGGACCGGCAACCCGGTGATCTGGTCCATGGCCGCGATGGCCCTCGCGGTCGCGGGCTCCTCGCGGGCGGCGGCCCCGTTCGTGCTCCTGAAGCCGTCGCTCGCTCCGTTCGCCCTGTTCGGGATCCGGCGCCGGTCCTGGTGGCTGGGCGCCGCGATCCTGCTCGCGCTGTGCCTGCCGTTCGGCGGCCTGTGGGCGGACTGGGTCGCGTCGGTCCTCAACTCGCGCGGCGGTGGGGTCCTCTACTCGGCGCTCGAGATCCCGATGCTGCTCCTGCCGCTGATCGCGTGGCTCGGGCGGACGCGCGGCGGGGAACCGGGTCGGGTCCGGGGGAGAGGCGCTCGTGGCTGATCGCGCTCAGTCGGCGATCAGGTCGTGGTCCTCGGGATGGCGGCGAAGGTAGCCCTCGATGAACGGGCACTCGGCCACGAGGCGGAGCCCGCGCTCCCGGACGTTCGCGAGGGCCGCCTTCGCCAGGCCGCGCCCGACGCCCATGCCCTCCGCGTCCGGCATCACCTCGGTGTGGACGAACACGATCGGCCCGGCCTCGTCCGGCAGCTCGTACTCGGCGATGCCGACGAGGCGCTCCCCGAGCCAGGCTTCGTACCGCGATTCGTCTGGGTTGTCCTCGACGACCAGCTCGGCGACGGGGGCGGACGGTTCGCTCATCTGTCGCGGCATGGTAACTCGTGATGGAACCTGGCTCGTCGCTGCCGGTGGCGGCGTCGATCACCGATCGGGTACGGTCACCCACCGCTAGCCGAAGGAGATGACGATGGCGACCGGCACCGGGACGAAGGACGATCCGTGGATCCTGCGCACGGCCCCGGGGACGTCGGAGTACACCATGTACCGCGACGATGCGGCCGACCCGCCCCAGATCGTGTGCATGGTCGGATCGACGAAGCTGACCTACGACGCCCGGGCGATCGACGAGCTCCACGCGATGCTCAAGGCCCACGGGGACTGGATGCCGCTCGGTGGGGCCGACGAGCAGAAGCCCGCGCCGGCGGGATCGGTGGAGGCGTGGGGTCGCTCGGAGACGAACCCGCGTGGGGGTTGGTACGGGCTGCGGAAGGGGTATCGCGGTCGGTTCGGGGTGTACCTGCCACCGCTGCTCGAGGCCCTCGGCCTGGTCGAGCTGACCCACGACGCGAAGAACAACCGGGTCCGGGCGACGTAGCGCCGTGGCCGCCGACGCAGCGCCGGCCGACGATCCGTCGACGATCCGTCGAGGCGCTCGGCGATGCGGCGGGATCGCGGCAACGCTGATCCCGTGGTCCGTGGCAGCGGCCGGTGGAGCCGGCGGTGAGCCGGAACCAAGCCCGCGGTGAGCCGAAGTTGACGGCGCGGAGAGTCGGGTATGGCATGCTGCTCCCAGCATCGGACCGTCGCCGGCAGGGATCGGCGTCCGCCGTGCCATCACGAACCCCACCAGGAGGGCCGCTCAGCCAGTGCCGCCACGCAAGCGCCGGACCGTCTACCCACCGCCCCGCAACGCCGTTCGCCCGCCTCGGCCGGGCGAACCGGGAGGCCCCGGCGGTCCACCGCTCGGCGAGCCGTACGTCCGGCCGACGGTCGCCTCGATCAACCTCGCGGCGAGCACCGGTCGGGCCGGCCTGAAGGTCGGCGATCGTGTCCGGATCACCGGGACCGGCCTGTACTCGGGCGAGATCGCGGTGATCGAGAAGCTCGCGACCGGGCCGATCCCGTCGGCCGTCGTGCGGACGGAGGCCGGTCGGACGCGTCAGGTTCGGACGATCGATCTCGAACCGGTGGCTGCGGCGCAGCCCGCACAGGCGGCGCCGCCGGCCAAGGCCGACGACACGGCGGCCGACCAGGTCGACGCAGCCGAGGGCTGATCGGGGGTTCGGCGTGGCGATCGCACCGCGGGCCGATGCCGATCGCCTGCTCGACGACCTGAACGAGGCGCAGCGCGACGCCGTCCGCGCGACGTCGGGGCCGGTCGCCATCCTGGCCGGCGCCGGGACCGGCAAGACGCGCGTGATCAGCCGGCGGACCGCGTACGCGATCGCGACCGACGTCGTCCGGCCCGACCAGGTCCTCGTCGTGACCTTCACCGACAAGGCCGCCGGCGAGATGGTCGAGCGCCTGGCCGGGCTCGGCCTGGACGGGGTCATCGCCCGGACCTTCCACGCCCACGCCCTCTCCCAGCTCCGGTTCTTCTGGCCGTCGCGGCACGAGGGCGCGCCGCTCCCGGACCTCCTCGACACGAAGCTGCCGCTCCTGATCCGGATCGCCCGGACCCTGCCCGGGCACTACCGGTTCACCCCCGTCCGGGACCTCGCGACCGAGATCGAGTGGGCGAAGTCGCGCGGGATCGCGCCGGGGGCGTACGAGGCCGCGATCGGGACGCGCGAGCCGCCGATCCCGGTCGACCTGATGCGCCGCGTGTTCGCCGACTACGAGCGCGCGAAGGTGCGGGCCGGCCGGATCGACTTCGACGACCTCCTGGCCGAGACGATCGCGCTGATCGAGACCGACGAGGAGGCGGCCGCCACGATCCGCGCCCGCAAGTCGTGGTTCAGCGTCGATGAGTACCAGGACACCAACCCGCACCAGCAGCGCCTGCTCGAGCTGTGGGCGGGCGCTCGCGACGACATCTGCGTCGTCGGCGACGAGGACCAGACGATCTACACGTTCACCGGCGCGACCTCCAGCTACCTGACCGGGTTCGCCGAACGTCACCCGGGCGCGCGGGTCGTCGCCCTGACCGAGAACTACCGCTCCACCCCGCAGGTCCTCGGTCTCGCGAACCGGCTCCTGGCCGCGGAGGGTCGGACGAAGGCGCTGACCGCGACCCGACCGGACGGTCCGCATCCGACGGTGGATGGCTACGCCGACGGGGACGCCGAGCTCGCCGCGCTGACGCGCCGTCTACGGGGGCTGATCGCGGGGACGGACGACGAGCGCATCGCCCCGGCCGAGATCGCCATCCTCGTCCGGATGAACGCCCAGGTGGCGCCGATCGAGGAGGCCCTGACCCGGGCCGGGATCGCGTACCAGGTGCGCGGCGTGCGGTTCTACGACCGCCCGGAGGTGCGGGCGGCCGTCGCCGCGATCCGGCGCCACGAACCGGAGGCGACCGGCCGTGCGCTCGCGACGGCCATCCGCCAGCTGCTTCGCGACGAGCTCGGCCACGACGCGGACGCGGGCCCCACGGCTCCGGCCGGCTTCCGCGGCGACGAGGCCCGCGAGCGAGCGGCCGCGCTCGAGACGGTCCTGTCGATCGTCGATGAGGTCGTCCGGGCGGAGCCCTCGGCCGGTGTCGACGCGGTCCGGGTCGAGCTGGAGCGACGGGCGGCCCACGAGCGGACCGGGTCCGCCGACGGCGTCAACCTGCTCACGTACCACCGCGCCAAGGGCCTGGAGTGGGACGCGGTGTTCCTGCCGATGCTCGAGGACGGCACGCTCCCGATCCGCCAGGCGTTCGACGACGCCGCGGCGCTGGCCGAGGAGCGTCGGCTGCTGTACGTCGGGATCACCCGGGCCCGACGGCGGCTCCACCTCTCGTGGGCCGACCGACGCGAGACCCGCGGCCGCGAGGGGCGGCGTTCGCGGAGCCGGTTCCTGGCTGGGCTCGCGGGCCCGGGGGCGCGTTCAGGCGGGGGCCCGGCCGGCGCCGGCCGACGGACCGCGGCGGGGCTCGGGCCGCGGCCGGTTCCGGGCGACAACCCGCTCTTCGACGCGCTGCGCGAGTGGCGCTCCGGCCAGGCGCGCGAGGACGGCATCGCCCCATTCATCGTGGCCCACGACTCGGTCCTCGGCGCGATCGCCGAGGCCCGTCCCACGAGCCTGGCCGCCCTCGAGCGGGTCAAGGGGATGGGCCCGACGAAAGTCGACCGCTACGGCGCGGCCATCCTCGCGGTCGTGCAGGCCGCGGCACCGCCCGAGGACTGATCGATCCGACGGCTCCGTCGGGGAACCGCCTGCCGGAGCATGAGGCTGCCGCCGTCCTGACGCGGACCCGGAGGTCGTGTCCCGAGCGTCAGTCGTCCTTGTCGCCGTTGCCCTTGCCCTTGCCCTCGCCCTTGCCGGGGTTGTCCTTCGGGGCCGGAGTGGGCGTCGGGCGGGCGGTCGGCCGGGCCGTCGGCGCGGCGGGCTGACTGGCCCGATCGGCCGTGGCCCCGAACGGCGGCGACGTGCTGCCGGCGGCGGCGAGCAGGCCCACGGCGACGAGGATGCCGAAGGCGACCGCGGCCGCGGCCGGAACGCCGCGTCCCCGGGTAGGCCGCCCGGTCGAGCGGTGCACCGGTTGGGCGACGGGGGCCGCGACCGGCTCCGGGTCCGCCTGGTCGAGCCGTGGGGAATCCGGCGGCCCGCTCTCGGCGGGCGGCAGGGGGCCGTGGGCCGCGGCGGCGCGGGACGGAACGGCCACGCCGACGTCATCGACCATGGAAGCGGCAGCGGCCGGCCCACCGCCGACGGCCGCGTCAGCGGCAGTGGCCGCGCCGGCGGTGGCTCCGCCCAGCACGACGCCGCCCGCGGCCAGCGCCCCGATGGGGATCGCCACCGTCCGGTCGTCACGCGCGGCGTCCGCCAGGGATGCCGCAAAGGCGAGCACGTCCGTGGGCCGCTCCTCGGGCGCGACGGCCAGCCCGCGCCGGACGGCGGCGTCGAGCGCCGGTGGGACGCCGTCGATCGGTGCCGGCCCGGCCTGCTGCGCCTCGGCCAGCTCCACCGGCGACGAGGCGGCATAGGCGGGCCGCCCGGCCAGCATCTCGTACGCCACCGCGGCCAGGCCGTGCAGGTCGCTGGCGGGCGTCGATGTCCCGCCGCGGAGCTGTTCGGGGGCGAGGTAGCGCATCGTGCCCATCAGGAGGCCGGTCGCGGTGACGGCGGTCGCGTCGCTGCTGGCCCGGGCGATCCCGAAGTCGGTCAGGCGCCCTTCGCCCTCCCGGGTGAGGAGGATGTTGCCGGGAGTGACATCGCGATGGACGATGCCCGCGGCATGCGCCGCGGCGAGAGCGGCGGCGATGTCCGCCACGATCGCCACCGCCGTGTCGCGATCGACCGCCGGGGCGTCGGACGTCTGGCCGGCCATCCGCTGGGCGAGCGAGTCGCCGTCGATGTAGTCGAGGACGAGGGCTGCCTCGCGCTCGCCGACCTGGAGGTCCCGGACGCGCACGATATGGGGCTCGTCGAGGCCCTGGAGGGCGTGGAACTCGCGCTCCAGGCGGCGCCGGCCGGCCTCGTCGGCGAAGACGACCGGGTGGAGCCGCTTGACCGCGACCTCGTCGCCGGTCTGCTCGTCACGGGCACGCCAGACCTCGGCCGAGCCGCCGCTGCCGGCGGGCTCGAGGAGTCGGTAGCGGTCGAACAGGACGGTCTCCGGCATGCTGGCATCGTCGCCGATCGGACCGCGAAGGCGCGACGCGACCTTCGTCCCAGGGACCTTGCAGATGCGCGACGGCTGGTCCCGATCGGTGCGCCGGAGCACCATCGACGGTCCGCGGCGTCCACGCCGGCTCAGAGGAGCGTTGACCGCGAGTCCCTGCCTGCGGTTACCGTAGCTTCCACGTCCCTGCTTGCAGGTTCCGGGAGTCCTCATGCCGCCACGACCCAGACCCACGACGCGGCCAACGGCGCGACGACGACGAACGTGATCGTCCGCTGACCGACGCCGCCCCCAGCCCCGTATCCGGCGGGATCGTCCGGCCCGCGATCGTCTACGCCCTCCTGTTCGGCGCGGTCGGCGCCTATGTCCCGTACATCTCGATCTTCCTGGGGTCGACAGGCCTGGACCTGGGCACGATCGGCGCGCTGATCGCGCTCCATGCCGCGGTGAGTCTCGTGGCCGCTCCGAGCTGGGGCGCGCTGGCCGACGCGATCGGCGACGTCCGCGGGCCGATCCTCGCGGCGGGCGTCCTGTCGGCGATCTCGGCCGGGCTGCTCGCCCTGGCCGTCGGCCCGTTGTCGCTCGCGCTGGCGATGGCCCTGCTCGCGGCCGCGACCGCCGGGATCATCCCGCTCGTCGACAGCCGGGCCGTCCGGATGGCCGGCCAGCGCGAGCGGTTCGGGCGGGCCCGGGCCTGGGGGTCGGCCGCGTTCATCGTGATCGCCTTCGCAGCGGGCGCGGCGCTCGGTCCGTTCGGGCCGAGCGGGATGTTCCTCCTCTACGGGCCGCTGCTCGTCGTGACCGGCCTCGCGGCGTGGGTCCTGCTCCGGCTGCCATCGGAGGACGCGGCGACCGGCCGGCGGCGGCGGGGCCCCGGCTTCGGGCGGGTGGCCGCGATGGCCCTCGCCGGCATCTCCCCGACGACGATCCTCGGGGTCCTTCGCCGGCCGCGCCTGGGCGGATTCTTCGTGGCGTCCACCCTGGTCTGGCTGTCACACTCCGCGCTCCTCGGGTTCGTCTCGATCCGGATCACCGAGCTCGGCGGGAGCGCGACGGTCGTCGCCGCGACGTGGTCCGTGTCGGCGCTCGTCGAGGTCCCCCTGATGTACGCGTTCCCGGCGATCGCCCGGCGGTTCGGCCCGGAGCGGCTGATCGTCATCGGCGCCTTCGCGTTCGGGCTGCGCGCGCTCGTGAGCGCCCTGGCGCTCGAGCCCGCGCCGATCGTGGCCGCCTCGATCGCCGGCGGCGTCGGGTTCGCGTTGCTCTACCTCGGAACGGTGAGCTGGGTCTCGGGGGCCGTTCCACGTGACGTTCAGGCCACGGCCCAGGGGATCTTCACGGGGACCGCCGTGAGCCTCGGCTCGATCGGCGGGTCGATCCTCGGTGGAGCGATCGGCGGAGCGTTCGGCCTCCCCGTCCTGTTCGGCCTCGCCGCCCTGGGGTTCGCGACCGGCGGGGTCCTCGTCTGGGTCGCGCTCGTGAGGCGGCCGGGCGACGGGCGAGCGTCGCCCTAGAGATCGATCCCGGTCGCTTCGCCGGGCTGCAGGGTCCGCACGTCGACCGCCGGGGCGAGCCGCGCGGCCAACGCGCTGAACCGCTCCGCCGGCTCGGTCAGCCGTGCGCCGAACAGCCGCTCGAGACGCGGCGGAAAGAGCGTGCCCCAGTGGATCGGAACCGCGTAGCGCGGGGCGAGGTCCCGGACCACGGCCGCGGCCGACCGCGGCGTGAGATGGCCGGGTGTCAGGTGCGGGCCCCAGCTCCCGACCGGGAGCAGCGCGAGGTCCACCCGGTCCGCGAACTCGCCCATGGCGGCATAGCGGGCGGTGTCCCCGGCGAAGTAGATGCCGCTCCGCCCGGGGCCCTCGATCAGGTACCCGACCGCCGCCGCTCGCGGAGCCGCGGGCCAGCGCCAGTGGCGAGCGGGAACTGCCGTGATCGTCCAGCTCGGGGCGAGGGTGACGGTCTCGCCGACCACGACCTCGCGGGCGCGCAGACCGGCTCGCCGCACCGCGCCGCCCAGTCCGCGCGGCACGATGACCAGGGGATCGCCGGCAAGCGCCCGGAGCGAGGCGCGGTCGAAGTGGTCCGGATGGGCATGCGAGAGCGCCACGACCCCGATCGGCCCGATGGCTCCCGGTCGGGGCGTGGGTCCGTGGCGCCGGAGGGGGCCGAGCCGGTCCCGCAGGAACGGGTCGGTCAGGAGGCGGAGCCCGGGCAGGTCGAGAAGGACGGTTGCGTGACCGAGCCAGGTGACGCCGATCGTCACGAGACCGCGTCGAGCGCCGCCGTGCCCACCGTGCCGCGGTGACCCGGCAGGGCCCGCTCGGCGACGGTGCCACGTCCGCCGATCAGCGCGATCGGCTCGCCGGCCCGCCGCCAGCCCGCGACGGCGTGGCGCCAGCCCTGCTTCCGCTCCGCTTCGCTGCGCGGCATCCGGAGCCACGTCACGACACCGCCCGCCACCGCCCCGATCATCGACTCGGCGAGGTCGGCCATCGTGTCGTCATGGGTCAGGTCCATCCCGTCGGCCCCCGCCTTGAACGCGACCCACTCGGCGATCTCCCAGGCGGCGGCTCCCGCGATCGCGGCGCCGGTCCCGGCCAGGGCCGCCTGCCACGGCTCATCGGTCTGGGTGGCGAACAGGGCGCCCGCAACACCGCTCACGATCGCCCCGTTCAGGGCGTGCACGACGTCGTCGAGGTGGGCTTCCTCGTACAGGTTGAGCGCGTTGCCGCCGGCGTCGATCAGGAGGGGCATCGTGACGGCCAGATCGAGGCCGCGCGGGTAGCGGCCCCGGTCGGGCAGGACGCGCCAGATGAGCGGGACGAGGCACAGGCCGCCGACGTAGCCCACTGCCCGCGTCCGGATCGCCTTGCCGCGGAGGCGCGGCGACGCGTGGTTGACGACCGCGTCGATCGCGCAGGCGATCGTCGCGGCCTTGCTGACGAGGATGGCCGCGTCGAGCGCCCGGTCCAGCCACGATGGTGGCCGGACGGCGAGTCGGGTGGCCGGACTCTCGGCGTCGGGTGCCGGGGTTCCCGTCGCGGGTCGCCCGGGCGTGGGGGTCGCGGTGCTCACGTCGGAGGAATAGCCGATCGGGCGTGCGGACGATGCGTGAGCCCGACGCGCGAGCGTTGCAACTGTGCCGCGACCCGGGCCGCGTCGCGGCTCTCCATTGTCGGGAGGCGCCGGTCGGGTCGTCGGCAAACCTTGCGTCTGCCTGACAATCCACACCGGCTGTGGATAACCGGCCTCAGCGGAAGAGGTCGAACTCGCGGGGCATCAGCGCGTCGCGGATCGAGCCGGCACCGAGCAGCGGCCGGGCGCCGCGGACGAGCGCGACCGGCCGCCCGGCCGACTTGCCGAGGGCGAGCTCGGCGGCCGATGCGATCTCGTCGGCGCTCGCCCGGATCGTCGACCTCATCACCCGGCCGTCGGCGTCCGGGCTGCCCCGCAGGTCCTCGATCGGGACGAGGCCGGAGACGCCGATCGCGACGTCCGTGATGCCCCATCGCCACGGGCGCCCGAACGAATCCGAGACGATCACCGGGACGTCGACCCCGAACCGCTCGCGGACGGCGCCCCGGATCCCTGCGGCCGATGCGTCCGGATCGGCCGGCAGGAGGGTCACGACGTGGCCGCTGGCCGGCCCGACATTGGAGGCATCGACGCCGCCGTTCGCGCAGATGAACCCATGGGGGGTCTCGGTGATCAGCACGCCGTGCTCCATCCGGACCACCCGGCGGGCCTCGCGCAGGACGACCTCGACCTGGCGGGGATCGCGGTCCCAGCGCTCCGCGAAGGCGACCGCGTCGGGCCGCGGGTCGATCGTCGTCAGGTCGACGATGGCGCCCTCCGCCTTGGAGACGATCTTCTGCGTGACGACCAGCACGTCGTCGGGACGGAGCGGCAGGATGCCGGGGGTCTGCTCGATCGCGTCGCCGATCCGCGCGGCGAGGTCGTCGCCAGGGGCGATCTCCGGGATGCCGGCGAGGGCGATCGCCTCGACCCGGCCGTCCAGCCCGTCGCGCCCCTCCCGCCCGTCGCGCCCGCTCTCCGCGCCCGGCGGCTCAGTCGGCATGGACCGCTTCCTCGATGGCCCGCAGGGTCGATTCGGCGAGGAGCAGGTCGTCGGGCGTGTCGAGGTCCAGGCGAAGCGGTCCGCCCAGCTCCACGAGCTCCGCGCCACCGGCCCGGGCCGCCGCGCGATGGGCGACCGCGGAGTCTCCGCCGAAGCGCACGTCGATCGCGTCCGGCGGCGCGATCAGGAGGGCGTTGGTCCCGCGACCGTGCCGGTCGGGGACGATCGCGACGAGCGGCCGGGCCGCCCCCGCCAGGGTCGCCGCGACGTCGTCCAGGGCACGCGCGTCGATGTCCGGCAGGTCGACCGGCACGATGAGGATCGCGGTGGCGCCGGCGGCGATCGCCTCGTCGCGGGCGGCGCCGATCCCGCGGTTGAGGCCCCGATCGCGCTGGAGGATCGGTCGGGCGCCGAGCTCCCGGGCGAGGTCGCGGACCACATCGTCGGGCGTGATGACAAAGACGTCATCGACATGCCCGGCCGCGAGGGCCGCCGCGATCGTCCGTCTGGTCAGCCGGAGTGACAGGTCCAGGCGTTCCTCGGCGTCGAGCACCGCGCCCAGCCGCGACTTCGCGTCGTCGAGCGCGCCGACCGGGATGATGGCGATGAGGCGATCGGGCGAGCCGCCGGCGGCGGATGTGCTGGGCATGGTCCGAATCCTAGGCGAGTTCACCCGACGCCGAGGGCGGCCAGGATCGCGACCACGCCGAAGGCCAGCAGGACCGTCCCCGACACGCGGTTGATCCAGGCCAGGGCCCGCGGCGTGAACCGCCGCCGAAGCCGGCCGACGGCCGCCGTCAGCAGCGCCCACCACAGGGTGGACCCGAGGAAGACACCGGTCACGAGGAGCGCGGCGTCGATCCCGGTCCCGCCGGCGAGGTCGAGACCGGCGAAGATCCCGGCGAACGAGAGGATCGTCGTGGGGTTCGTCATCGTCAGGCCGTAGATCGACAGGAACGCACCGAGGAGCCCCGGCCGGCCGGCCGGATCGGCTGCCTCGACGGTCGCTTCCGCCCGGATCGTCCGGATCGCGAGCCAGACGAGGAACGCGCCGCCGACCAGCGCCAGCCCGGCCCGGGCACCGATGAGGACGGCCGCGATCGCGGTCAGCCCGAACGCCGCGACGGCACCGTAGGTCGCGTCGGCGAGGGCCACGCCGAGACCGGACACGAGGCCGTAGAGGCGGCCGTGGGCGATCGTCCGGCGGATCGTCAGGAGGCTGATCGGGCCGACCGCGGCGGCGATCGCGAACCCGACGGCAAGACCGCGGACGAGGAACGTGGGGTCCATTGGGATGTGCTCCGTGGCTGGTGCCGCCGGCGCGGACGGGGACGGGCGCTGCGCATGACGACGCCCCCGGCCGGGCCGAGGGCGGTGGATGGTCGTGGACGCCCCGGTGGGCGTGCGTCGTCAGGCCAGGCCAACCCTCGGCGAGGGCTGCCGCTGGCGACGCGCGGCGTGGCGTGGAGCCGATCCGGACATGGCGGGAGGGTGCGGCAGGACCGCCAGGCTGTCAATGGACACGCGGGGCGACGACGGTCGCGTATGCTCGGGCAAGGAGGTGACAGGGCATGGAGCATCGAGCCGTCCCGGCGCCCGAGCCCGCCACGATCCCGTCCGGCGCCGCCGGATCCCATGACCCGTCGCGTGCGACCGGCGCGCCCGCGGTCGAGGCGAGTGACCTCACGGACCCGCGCTCCCTCCAGATCCTCGCCACGGAGCACTGGAGCCTGCTCGCGACCCGCTCGATGAGCTGGAACGAATCGTTCAGCCGGACCGGCCTGTTCCTGTCGGTGCTCTCGGCCTCGGTCGTGGCCCTCGGGCTGGTCGGCGGGGCGACCGGGTTCGGCGGGTCCTTCGCGGTGTTCGCCCTCGCCCTGCTGCCGGTCACGCTGTTCGTCGGCGTGGCCACGTTCGTCCGGCTCGACGAGGTCAACGTCGAGGACGTCGTGTGGGTCGCCTCGATGAACCGGATCCGGAACGCCTACCTTCGCGCGAAGCCCGGCCTCGAGCCGTACTTCAGCAGCGGTTGGACCGACGACGAGATCGGCGTCGCCCGGACGTTCGCGATGACGTCCGACCCGACCACGCCCAACACCCTGATCCACGTCTTCGTGACGACCCCGGGGATGGTCGCCGTGATCGACGGGGCGCTGGCCGCGGCGATCTCCGGGATCGCGATCGCGGCGGTCGTCGGGCCGGCGATGGTCGTGACGATCCCGGCCGGGCTGGCCGTCGGGGTCGCGACGACCGCGATCCTGACGTGGACCTCCGTCCGGCGGGCCCAGCGCGTGATCGGCGCCTGGCAGCCGCGCTTCCCGACGCCGGGTGGGTCCGGGGCCCTGCCCGGGCTCGGCTACTACGCGGGTCGGGCGGACGACGGCGACGCCCCGGAGGCCGACGCCCGCCCATCCACGTGACGTGGCGGGCGGATCGCGGCATCGCCCGTCCGGCACGGCCGCCGCAGGTGCAACGGGTCCGATAGGCGCCGGGCACGGCCGATGCCCCGCCCGCCCCGGGTCGTGGCGCACGCTGGACCGATGACCGATCATCGGCCGGATCTCCGTGCGCTCGTCGAGCGCCTCGCGCTCCTCGCCGAGGCGCGGCTCGAGCTCGAGCCGTCCACGCCCGCGGCCCGGACCCGCGCGACGCAGCTGCGTGATCATGCGACCGGACACCTGCGCGTCCGCGCGGCCGGCCTCGACGCTCCGCTCGTCGTGCTCCTCCTCGGCCCGACCGGGGCCGGCAAGAGCAGCCTGTTCAACGCCCTCGCGGGACGCGCGGCCAGCCCCACGGGCGTCCTCCGCCCGACCACCCGGACCGCCGTGGTCCTGGCCCATGGCGACGACCTCGCGATCCTCCGGACCGGTGCGCTGGCCGGCCTCGGGTCCGATCGGCTCGACGGCGTCGCGGATCCGGCGCTGACGCCCGGGCTGGCGCTCGTCGACGCGCCGGACGTCGACTCCATCGAGCATGCCAATCGCGAGCTCGCGGACCAGCTCGTCGAGGCAGCGGATCTCGCGATCTTCGTGACGACGGCGACCCGCTACGCGGACCGCGTGCCGTGGACGGTCCTGGCGCGCGTGCGTGAGCGGGGCCTGCCGATCGTGGTCGTCGTCAACCGGCTGCCGCCGTCCGAGGCCGACCAGGCCGTCGTCCTCGAGGACGTTCGCCGCCTCTTCACCGACGCGGGCTACTCCTCCGAGCTCGAGGTGACCGGGGTCGCCGAAGGCGCGCTCGATCCGGGCCGTGACGCGCTCGACGTCACCGCCGTCGCGCCGATCCGGACCCGGATCGACGGGCTCCGGGCGGACGCGGAGGGTCGGCGCCGGCTGGCGGCCGAGGCCCTGGCCGGATCGGTCGCGGGCGTCGGACCGCTCGTGAGCCGCGTCGCCGACGACGTCGCGCACGAGCAGATCGACGTGGCGGCCCTGCGCCGGACGGCGGCGGTCGATCACGATCGCGAGCTCGCCTCCCTCCGCGACGATCTCGCCCGTGGCACGTTCCTGCGCGACGAGGCCCTCCGCCACTGGCAACGCTACGTGGGGGCGGACGACGTGACCCGCCTGTTCTCGCGTGGGATCGGGGCGATCCGCGGGGCGATCGCCTCGGTGTTCCGGCCCACGACGGCCCCGGTCGTCGAGGTCCGCGAGGCGACGACGGACGATCTCGTCGCGATCGTCCGACAGCACGCGGCGGAGGCCGCGCGGCGGACCGCGACGGCGTGGGCGGACGAGCCGCGCGTCGCGCTGGCGATCGGCGAGCGGGCCGACCTCTGGAGCGTGTCCGACGGCTTCGACGACCGCCTCCGGACCCGCCTCGAGGGGTGGATCGCGTCGATCGGCGAGGACATCGCGGCGACCGGCGAGGGCAAGCGGAAGCTCGCGCGCGGCGCGTCGATCGGGGTCAACGCGCTCGGCGTCGGGGTGATGCTGGCGACGTTCATCCACACCGCCGGGCTGACCGGGACCGAGGTGGGCGTCGCGGCCGCGACCGCCTTCCTGAACCAGAGGCTCCTCGGCGCGCTGTTCGGCGAGGCGGCGATGGTCGAGCTGATCTCGCGCGCCCGCGCCCGCCTGCATGCGGCGCTCGAGGAGACGTTCGCCGAGGAGCGGTCCCGGTTCGACCACCTCGTCCCCGAGACGGCTGCGCTCGAGCACCTGGCGCGCGACCTCCGGGCCGCCGCCGAGGAGATCGCGGCCGTCGCGGCGAGCTCGGGCGGGCCGCACGTCGATGTCGGCGCGCCTCCCGCACCGGGCCGGTCCGCGGGCGTGACGGTCGACGTGACACCGCAGTGATCCCGACGTCGACCGACGCCCCGCCGAGACCCGCCGCACCCGGCGTCGCCGAGTCGCTGTTCCTCGATCCGTGCCTGGCCCGGCTCGACGCCGCGATCGAGGCCGCGGGCACCCTCGGCGTGGCGACCGACGAGGCCGTCCAGGTCCGGGCCGACGCTGCCGTTCGCCTCGGCTTCCCGGCCGACGCCTTCGTGATCGCCCTCGTCGGCGGAACCGGGGTCGGGAAGTCGAGCCTCCTGAACGCGCTGGTCGGGTCCGAGGTGAGTCCTGCCTCCGCTCGCCGGCCGACGACGGCGACGCCGATCGCGTGGGTCCCCGGTGGGGCGAGCGCCGCACTGAGGCCGTTGCTCGACTGGCTCGGGGCCGACCCGGGCGTCGTCCCCGAGCCGGGTGACGAGGGCACGGAGCCGGCCGCACCGGCCCGACTCGCGATCCTCGACCTCCCGGATCTCGACTCGATCGAGCTCGAGCATCGCCGCCGGGTCGACGCGATCCTGCCCCGCGTCGATGCCGTGATCTGGGTCACGGACCCGGAGAAATACCACGATGCCCTGCTCCACGACGAGATCCTCCGCCGCTGGTTGCCCCGCCTCGGGCGCCAGCTCCTCGTCCTGAACAAGGCCGACCGGCTGAGCGCCGAGGACGGCGAGCGGCTGCGTGGCGACCTCGACCGGGACGTGGTCCGGCTCACGCACGGTGCCCCGAGCGGGGCCGAGCGGCCCGCGGTCGTGCTCGCGTCGGCCGCCGGTGGCGGTGCCGTCGGCCTGTCCGCGGTCCGGTCGTGGCTCGACGAGGGCGTGGAGGCGAAGGTCGTGGTCCGGGGCCGATTGACCGCCACCATCCGCGACGTGATCGCGGGCCTCGCCCGCGCCGCCGGAATCGCCCCGGCGGCGGCCGCCGCGCCGATCCTTGGACCCGCGGCGCGCCGAAGCGCCGTGACCGATGCCAGCGCCGCCCTCCTACGGGTCGTCGGCGTGGCGAACCTGCGGCGCCAGGCGATCGGGGCGACCCGCGCCCGCGCCCGGGCACGCGGCGCCGGACCGCTCGGGGGCATCACCTCGCGCCTCATCCGCTGGTCCGGCCGCCAGGCCCGCGTGGCCGATCCCGGCGCCTACCTCGCCCGCTGGCGCGAGCGGGGAACGGCCGGGCCGGCGGCCGGCGCCGTTCGCGCCGCGATCGCCGAGTCGCTCCGCACCGCCGCCCCCGGGACGCGGCGCCTGCTGGCGCAGGCGACGACGACGGCGGAGCTCGAGCGCGGACTCGGATCGGCCGTGGATCGGGCGATCGCGGCCGACCCCGGCGAGCCACCGACCAGTGCGTGGTGGACCGTGATCGGCCTCGCCCAGACCATCGCCACCGGCGCGCTCGTGCTGTCGGCGGTCTGGGTCTTCCTGTGGGCCCTGATCAAGTTCCCGGCGGACAGCGTCGTCCTGCCGGTCATCGGACTCGTCCCGATGCCGTTCGTGGCGATCGTCGTCACCCTCGTCGCCGGCTACCTCCTCGCGCGACTGCTCGGTGCCCACGCTGGGTGGCTCGGGCGGCGCTGGGCCGCCCACCTCGCCGATCGGGTCCGGGCCAACGTCCGGAGCGAGGTCGAGACGGTCGTGTTCGGACCCGTCGACCGGCTCGAGGCGGCGCACCGCTCCCTGTGGACGGCTGCGCGCGGCGCCGCGGCGGACTGCCGCTCGGGCTGACGCGGCAGGCGCTCAGCGAGCCGCCGCGAGGATCTCCCGTGCGAGCCGTTCACGCGACGAGTCGTCGGTCATCACGGAGTCCGTGACCACCGCCCGGATTCCGAGCGCTTCCACCGCCGGCGCCAGCTCCGCGTCGACCGTGTCGAGGACGAAGGCATCGATGAGACCGACGTACCCGCGGGCGACGCCGAGCGCGGTCGGCTCGTGACCGAGCGAGGCGAGCATCCGATCGGCGGGCCCCTTGAGCGCCCGCCCGCCGATGATCCCGCTGACCGCCACGATCGGGGTCCCGCGCTCGCGGGCCGCGACCAGGAGGTCCGTCATGCCGGGCACCGCGAGGATCGGCCCGACCGACACGATCGGGTTCGACGGGGCGATGACGATCACCTGGGCCGCCGTGATCGCGTCCGCCACCGCCGCGCTGGGGCGCGCCGCCTCGATGCCGGCGAACGCGACCTCGTGGACGTCGGGCGCCTGGCGGAGCCGGACGAAGTAGTCCTGGAACGCGAGCCAGCCGTCGTCGGTCCGGACGCGGGTCCGGACCTGGGCGTCGGTCATCGGCAGGATCGTGGCCGCGATCCCGAGCGAGCGCTGGAGCCGGCCGAGGACCTCGGTCAGGGGCTGGCCGTGGCGGAGGCGCTCGGTCCGGACGATGTGCGTGGCGAGGTCGCGGTCGCCGAGCCGGAACCAGCCCTCCTCGCCATAGCGCTCGAGGGCCGCCATCGTCGTCCACGTGTCGCCGGCGAGCCCCCAGCCGAGCTCGGGGTTCTCGAGCCCGGCGAGGGTGTAGAGGACGGTGTCGTGATCCGGGCAGACCAGGAGGCCGTGGCGCTCGGTGTCGTCGGCCGTGTTGACGATCACGGTGAGATCCGGCCCGACGACGGCCTGGAGGCCCTCGGCCAGCTTGGCGCCGCCGACGCCGCCCGCGAGCTCGACGACGCGCCGGGCGTCGGGCGCGTCGTCAGCCATCGAGGAGCGCGCCGACCTCGGCCATGCGATCGATCGTCTCGCGGTCGTAGGGCGCGGGCAGTCGGACGATCACCGTCGAGAAGCCGAGCTCGCGGTACGGGGCGATCGCGGCGGCCACCAGATCCGGGGGTCCCGCGAGGTGCGGCCCGGCGCCCGCGTTCTCGACCCCGTTGAAGGCGAACCGCTCGGCCGCCGCGGCCTCGGCGGCGGGGACCTCGTCGCGGATCACGATCGGGAAGCTGACGGTCAGCTCGATCTCCGAGCGGTCGCGCCCGACGGCCGCACAGTGCTCGTCGAGGATCGCGAGCTTGCCTCGGACCTCGTCCAGCTCGCCCGACGTGTTCCAGCCGTCCGCTCTCGCGGCCACCGTCCGGAGGGTCTTGCGCGGTCCGGACCCCCCGACGAGGATCGGGAGGTGGCCCTGGATGGGGTGCGGCTCGCACAGGGCGTCGCGGAACGTGTAGAAGCGGCCCTCGTGGCTGAACCGTTCGCCGTCGAGGAGGCGGCGCAGGAGCATGACCGCCTCGTCGAGCCGGTCGAGCCGCTCACCGAACCCGGTCCCCCACGTCTCGTCGAGGCCGAACGCATCGTGCTCCCGCTCGAACCAGGCTCCGCCGATGCCGAGGACCGCGCGACCATCGCTGACGTGGTCGAGGGTCGTCGCGAGCTTCGCCGTGAGCCCCGGGTTGCGGAACGTGTTCGCGCCGACCATCAGCCCGAGCCGGATCCGGCTCGTGAGCGGCGCGAGCGCCGAGAGGACCGACCAGCCCTCGAGGATCGGCTGCTCCCACGGCCCGAAGATCGCGAGCAGGTGGTCCCAGGTCCAGACCGAGTCCCAGCCGGCCGCCTCGGCGGCGAGGGCGGTGTCGCGGAACTGCGGCCAGTCGGTCGACTGCGACCACAGCTGCGCCCCGAAGCGCATCGTCATCGCCGTGCTCGCCGGTCGCCCGTCAGGCGGTGAGCTTCGGCAGGACGTCCCGGCCGAACACGTCGATCCACTCGGCCTGGTTGCGCCCGACGTTGTGGAGGTAGATCTGGTCGAAGCCGAGGTCGAGGAAGCGCTGGATCTGCTGCCGGTGCTTGTCCGGATCGGACGAGATGAGCATCCGGCCCTCGAAGTCCTCGGGCCGGACGAGCTTGGCCATCTGCTCGAAGTCGAGCGGGCTGCGGATGTCCTGCTTGGGGAACTTCATCCCGCCGTTCGGCCACTCGGTCATCGCGTTGGTCATCGCCTCCTCGTCGGTCGGCGCCCACGAGAGGTGGAGCTGGAGGATGTAGCGGAAGTCGTCCGGGTCCTTGCCGGCCTCGCGACAGCCCTCCTCGCACTTGGCCCGGATCATCTCGAGCTTCGACTCTGGCGCGCCGACGGTGATCAGGCCGTCGGCGTACTGGCCGGTCTTCTTCGCCGTCACCGGACCCGCGGTCGCGATGTAGATCGGCGGCGTCTCGTCGGGCATCGTCCAGAGCCGGGTCGACTCGAGCTTGAAGAACCGGCCGTCGTGCTTGACATCCTTGTCCGGGCTGCCGAAGAGCTTCTTGATGATCTCGATCGCCTCGAACATCCGGGCGATCCGCTCGGGCGTCTCCGGCCAGTAGCCCGCCACGATGTGCTCGTTGAGCGCCTCGCCGCTGCCGAGCCCGAGCCAGTGACGCCCCGGGTACATCGCGGCGAGCGTGGCCGAGGCCTGGGCGATGATCGCGGGGTGCATCCGGAACGACGGGCACGCCACTCCCGGCCCGACGTCGCCCCTGGTCCGCTCGCCGATCGCGGTCATGACGTTCCAGACGAAGGCGGCCTCACCCTGCTGCGGCACCCACGGCTGGAAGTGATCGGCCGCCATGACCCCCGTGAAGCCGCGCTCCTCCGCTTCGACGGAGTAGCCGACGACCTCCTGCGGCCCGAACTGCTCGAGCATGGCGGCATAGCCGATCTTCGGGGTGGCCATCGGGCTCAGGCTCCGTACTCGAAGGTGGAATCCACGGTGATCAGGAAGGTGACCCGGTCCTGGCCGACGAAGCGGTCGGGTTCGTCGCCGTAGCGTCGAGCCATGGCCTGGATGTCGGCGACGGCGGCCTCGCCGTCGCGGAGGAACGCGGCGGTTCCCTTGATCCCGACCCAGTGGCTCGTTCCGTCCGTGTCCGGCACCGCGACCGAGATGCGGCCGTCGCGCTCCAGGTTGCGCGGCCAGTGCCGGCCACGCCGGCTGTTGATGAGCAGGTCGTCGCCCTCGAGCGCGTACCAGACGACGGCCTGGTGCGGGGCGCCGTCAGCGTCGATGGTCGAGATGGTCGCGGTCCGGGGCGCGTCGAGGAAGCGTCGAGCGGCCTCCGGCATGCGCGCCGGGAGCGTGGCGGCAGACTGGGACTGGTCCATGCCCCGATGGTACGCGAGGTCGCCGGGCTCAGCCCTTTGCACCGCCTCCGGTCGCGGCGAGCGGAGCGCGACGAGCGCGAGGACCCCGCACGCGACGTAGATCAGCGCCTGGATGTCGAGGATCGCCACGACCCCGTGCCGGTCGGCAAGAGCCCCCGCGACCAGGACGCCGACAGCCGCCAGAGCCGCCGCACCGGTCTCGAACGCCGCAAAGACCCGCCCGAGGTGGGTCGGCGGGGTCAGCGACTGGACGGTCGTCAGGAGCCCGGTCGATGTCGCGACACCCGGGATCCCGACGGCCACGAACAGCCCGAGGTAGAAGCCGATGGCTGTCGTCAGCGCCGGCAGGTTCCACGTGACCAGGCTGATCAGCCCGAACGCGACGAACCCCCAGCCGATCAGGCCGCGCGCGCTCATCCGTCGGCTCAGCCAGCCGACGACGAGGCCGCCGAGCACGCCACCGATCGCCTGCACGCCGCGGATCAGGCCGACGTCGCTTCCGCTGCCGCCGAGACGGTCCAGCACGAAGACGACGAACAGGACAACGAACATCCCCTGGGCCAGTTGACTGAGCACGCCGATGGCCAGGACGAGGGACAGCTGGCGGTCGCGACGGATCGTGCGAAGGCCGTCGAGCCAGGCGACGACGAGGCCCTCGCGGCGGGGGGAGCCGGTCGCAGGCGGCTCGGACGCGCGGTCCCGCGTCCCGCCTGCCTCGACCGACCCCGGGGCGGGGACGCGGATCCCGGCGATGATGAGCGACGACAGCACGTACGTCGCCGCATCGATCGCAACGACGCCCGGCAGCCCGAGGACCTGGATCGCCAGCCCGCCAAGAGGCGACCCGACCAACCTGGCCAGGTTGTCGCCCACGGCGCTCAGGGAGTTGGCGGCCGCGAGCTCGCTCGGCGGGACGAGGCTCGGGACCAGGGCGGCCTTTGCCGGGCTGCAGACCCGCGCGAGGCACGACTCCACGGCCGCGACGAGGTAGACGATCCAGAGCTGGTCAGCGGTCGTGACCAGCAGGAGCGGCAGGAGGCACGCTGCCTGGATGAGACCGCCCACCACGAGGATCCGCTTCCGGTCCCAGCGGTCGACGAGGACGCCGCCCAGCTGGCCGGCGAGCAGGCCCGGGACGAGCTCGACGACGAACACGGTCGAGGTGATGAGCGCGGAGCCCGTGAGCTGGAAGACGAAGACGGGCAGCGCGACGAGCAGCGTCCAGTCGCCGAAGTCGTTGATCAGTCCCCCAGACCAGAGTCGGAGGAACGCGCGGTTGCGGAGCGGGGAACCGGCTCTCACCTCGCGCCGCGCGGATCGCGCGGGCCGTGCCTCCCGAGCGTCCCTGGGCGACGCACGGCATCGAAGACGACGTGGACACGCTCGGCTCCGGCCGGCGGAGCCTCGCGGGTGAGCCCGATGAATGGCCGGAGGAGTGCGTCGACCCGCGCCGCGAGCGCCAGGAGCTCGTCGGCGGTGACGAGCAGGCCGAACGTCGAGAGGATCTCCGCGCGATGCCACTCCGGCGGCAGCTCGTCATGAGCGTCGATCGCACGGTGGAGGAGCTCGGCATTGTCGTCGATCTGGGCGTGGACCAGGCGCCGGTTCGCGAGCTCCGCGATCCGAGCGCCCGGGTCGGCATCGTCGTCGGGCGCCGGGCCGTAGCTGAGCCCGGTCGCCGCGGGCCGCCAAGGTCGATCACGTCCGTCGCCGCCACGCGCGTCGTCGGCCCGCTCCACGAGCCCGTAGCGGGCGAGCTCGCGGAGGTGGTAGCTGCAGTTCGATGGGCTCGCGCCGACGACGGCCGCGCACTCGCTTGCCGTCTGCGGTCCGGAGGCCATCAGGTGGTTCAGGAGGTGACGCCGAATGGGGCTCGCGAGCGCCCGAAGTGCGCGGACGTCGGTGACCTGCTTGCGGAGCGCCTGGACCACGGACCGCGCCTCCCGGCAATCGTGAAGGATTTCCTTCATGATCACCCGTGACCTGCGCCGCGTCAACAGTGGGCAGGGCTGAAGGGGGTGGGCTTGGATCGAGCAGGCGGAGGTCGCCGGGCTCAGCTCCGGTCGGCGGCGATCGTCCGGGAGCGGGCGCGTGGGTTGGCCTGGCGGACACGGCGCCCGATTGCGTGCCGGGCGGCGTCGAGGCGGAGCGATTCCATCGCACGCGGCTGGCCGGGCTCGGGGGCGGGCTTGCCGATGAGGTACCCCTGGCCGAGGTCCACGCCGAGCGCGGTCAGCATCGCGAGATCGGCCCGCCGCTCGATGCCCTCGGCGAGGAGCAGAGCGCCGATCCGGTTGCCGAACGACACGAACGCCTCGACGAGCGCCTGCTTCGCGTCGTCGCGGGCGATCCCGTACGCGATCTCGCGGTCGATCTTGATGACCGACGGGCGGAGGGCGGCGATGAGGCTGAAGCTCGCGTAGCCGGCTCCGGCGTCGTCGATCGCGAAGCCGAAGCCGAGCCGACGGAGCGCCTTGACCTGCTTGACCATCGGTCCGATGTCGGAGACCGCCTGCTGTTCCGTGCACTCGAGCGTGATCTGCCTCGGCTCGAGGCCGGCCTCGCGGAGCTGGGCGGCGAAGGTCGCGGCCTCGAACTGCGGGTCGAGCAGGCTCGCCGGCGTGAAGTTGAGGGCGAGATGGAGCAGTGGCTGACCGGCCGCCCGCCGGGCTGCCTGGAGCGCGCCGACCCGACTCAGGATCGCCCGGACGATGAAACCGTCGAGCTCGATCGTGCGGCCGGTGTCGATGGCTGCCTGGACGACCGACGTGATCGACGTCTGAAGGCCGGGCATCTGTGGCCTGAAGAGGCACTCGTACTCGACGAGGGCGCCGGTCGTCAGATCGACGATCGGCTGGTAGGCGATGCCGTGGACGTTCTTCATGCTGAAGAAGTAGTCGAGCATCTTTGTCTGGAGGAGTTGGCTCGACTGGGACATCCCGATCCGCTCGGCGAGACCGGACTGCTGGACGGCCGCGGACAGGCCGAAGAGGTGGCGCTCGCCCTCGGGCAGGGTCGGGTCGAGGCTGACGAGGCCGTAGGCGGGCGAGTGGACCGCCGTCGAGATCTCGGCGATGCGGCTGTCGGTCAGCTCATCGGCCGGGCCGATGACGACGATGCCCGCGTCGAGCTCGTAGGAGCGGACATCGGGGAGCGCCGCGGCGACGCGGTGGGCGAACCGGATGTCGCGCGACCAGAGCAGCCGCTCGCTGCCGTCACCGCGCCTCGAACCCCGCAGGAAACGCACCGTCACTCCATCGTCGCGCCAGGCCGAGCGTCGTCTCGGGCGACCTCGTCCGGTCCGGGCGTGGAGCCATCCTACGTCGGGGCCTCGACGCACCGGACCCGCCGACGGTCCGGGGTCGGCTGGGACGGAAGTCCGGGGCTTCGGGCGCCTACTGGCCGGCCGGGCGGGCCTGATCGGATGGGTCGAGGCGCTCGCCGGCCCGGATCGCCACGTCGAGACGGTTGGCCGGCGGCGCGAGCGGGCAGGCAAACCGCGGATCGAACGCGCATGACGGTTGGTAGGCGAAGTTGAAGTCGAGGACGAGGGTGCCCCGGTCGGGATCGCCGCCGAGGTCCGCGCTCTTCGCACCGTCGAGGAGGTAGCGCCCGGCGCCGTAGGTCTCGATGCCGTTCGTCGCGTCGCGGAACGGGAGGAACAGGCCGCCCGCGTAGCCGGCCATCCAGTAGACCTCGAGCCGGCGCGACCCACCGGGGAGCGGCACCGTCACGGTCCCGAAGCGCCGGAACGCCATCGACGTCCCGCCGCTGGTCGGCAGGTGGAGGGTCAGGCCGGCCAGACCCGCGGAGCCGCTGCCCGCGTCGGCGACGGCGCCGGCGCCGGCATCGGCGTCGGCCGGTTCGACCGCGACCTCGAACCGCAGGCCCGGATCGTGCGCGAAGTGGGATGCCCGGAACGTGGCGCGCTCGGCGGCCGGGACCGGCGACTGGGGATGCTCGCGGTAGAGGCGCTCACGGGCCGCCCGCCAGTGGGCGAGAGCGGCGGGCGGGTCGTCGGCGGCGAGGCGGCGGACCTCTGCGTACAGGCCGGCGACCTGCCGCCTCCAGTCGGCGAGGGTCAGGGTGTCGGCGGCGTCGAGGGGGCCCTGCTCGTCTGCCACGCCGGTCAATGCCGCCGCTCGACGGAGCGAAGCAGGATCACCGCTCCGAGAACGATGAGCAGAACGGGCCACAGGCTCCCCCATGCGATCGGCGGCATCGGGATGCCAAGAGTCCGGTCCAGGAAGTAGTAGATCCCGACGAGCACGAGGGCGAGCCCGACGACGATGCTGACGAGGTGTGGCCCGCGCCCCTGGCGGTGTCGATCGCGGTCGGGCGGGAACCACGGCGGCTCGCGCCACGCGGTGGGGTCGCGGCCCTCGGGCTGGGCCCTGAGGGGGCGGGCGGGGCTGGTCCCCGCCGCGCGGCCGGTCGCAGCGTCGTCGTCGACGGCGGCGTGTCCAGCGGCTGGGTCGTTCGGGTTGGTCACGGCAGGAAAGTCCTTGCTGGCGGGCCCGGCCATCGTAGTCGGCGCCGCTGGCCTCGGCCAGAGAGGTGCGGGCCCGGATCGATCAGGCGTGCGACAATTCGCGCCGTTCGACGGCCCCTGCCCGACGGCCGCCGACCCCGCGCCGGCACCCGCTCACCGAGTGCGCGGCGGTGTTCCGCGGCTCTCGGCCGGGTCGACATGAGGAGGCGTGCGAGGTGGTGGCGGACACGGCGGAGATCGGCGTCTTCGGAGGTTCAGGGTTCTACTCGCTCCTCGATGACGTCCGCGAGATCAAGGTCGACACGCCGTACGGCCCGCCGTCCGATTCGTTCTTCCTCGCGACCGTCGGCGGCCGGAAGGTCGCGTTCCTGCCCCGCCACGGCCGGCGCCACACGATTCCGCCCCACCGGATCAACTACCGCGCGAACGTCTGGGCGATGCGCTCGCTCGGCGTCAAGGCGGTCATCTCGCCGTGCGCGGCCGGCTCCCTCCAGCGCCACGTCAAGCCCGGCGACTTCGTCCTGTGCGACCAGTTCGTCGACCGGACCTACGGGCGCGAGTGCACGTTCTTCGACGGCCCGATCGTGAGCCACGTCTCGTCGGCCGACATCTACGACCCGGTCCTCCGAGGTGTCGCGGCGGACGTCATCCGCGAGCGCGGGATCCCGTTCCACGAGACGGGCACGATCGTCATCATCAACGGCCCGCGCTTCTCGACCAAGTCCGAGTCGAAATGGTTCAGCGACGCCGGCTGGGAGGTCATCTCCATGACCCAGTATCCCGAGGCGTATCTGTGTCGCGAGCTCGGGATGGCGGTCGTCAACATCGCGCTGATCACCGACTACGACGCCGGCGTCATCGAGGGAACCGAGGCCGTCGACGCCCGATCCGTCCTCGAGGTCTTCGCCCAGAACGCGGAGCGGATCCAGCAGGTCGTGCTCGACATGATCGGCCGGTTCCCGGCCGACCTCGATGCGCTCGGGGCGCGGGCGGCGCTCGAGCACACCCGCGGCGACGGACACGGCCGCGACGGCGATCGCACCCCGGCCCCGAGCCTCGCCGGC
>DASSPG010000109.1:0-2177 GCA_035699725.1 Candidatus Limnocylindrales bacterium
CCTCGCTCTGGGCCTCCAGCTCTCGTTCGTCGGCACGTCGACCGCGATCGCCCGTCGGTACGAGGGGATGTCGGGCCTCGCGCTCGGGATCACGTACGCGGGACCCGGGCTGGGCGTCGCCATCGCCCTGCCGATCGCGGCAACGCTCATCGAGACGGCGGGCTGGCGGGTCGCCGCGCTCGCGTTCCTCGCGTCATGCCTCGTAGGCGTGGGGTTCGTATGGCTGATGACGAGCGGCCCGGCCATCGTCGTCCCGGCGGCTCGCAGTCGACCCGCGCCCAGGTCGTCCGCTCTGTCGCCCATCGCCGACCCGCCGGGGGCCGCCAGGGGCGAGCCGCTCAGCCGCCGACCCGCGGGAACGCGCGCGATCGAGGCCACCCAGGCCGCCCGGTCCCGGGGTCTCCACGAGTCGTCCGCCCCGGGCGCCGTATCGGCTGCGCAGGAGCCGCTGCCGGTCGGATCCGGCGAGCACCGCCACTCGGTCCGCCGGACGATCCGGACCCGGCGGTTCTGGATGCTGTTCCTCGGCGCGGGCGCGATCGGCGCGTTCGATGAGGGGGTGCTCCAGGCGTTCGTCCCGGGCGCCGTCGCGGCAGGGTTCGGTGCCGACCGCGCCGCGAGCGCCCTCGGGCTGCAGTCGCTCGCGTACCTCGTCGGCCAGGTCGCCGGCGGCTGGCTCTCGGATCGGCTCGGGCGACGGCCGGTGGGCATCGTCGCCGGCCTGTTCGCCGCGGGCGGGGTGATCGCGGCGATCGGCCTGGTCGGCACGATGCCCGATCTCGCGGTCGTCGGGCTCCTGCTCCACGGCGCGGGCACCGGCGCGACGATCGCGGTCCGGTCGGCCGCGTTCAGCGACGTGTTCGGGGGCGCCAGCTTCGGCACGATCTTCGGCCTGCTGGCGGTCGCCTACCCGGTCGGCGGGACGATCGCCGTCTATCTGGGGGCGTTCGCGCTCGACCGCACGGGCTCGTTCGCCCCGCTCGTCCCGATCCTGCTGCTGGCGGTTGCCGGCTGGTGCATCGCGCTCTGGCTGGCGGGGCCGCGACGGCGGGCCGCGCGGGCAGGCGCCGCCGGTGCGCCCGCCCGCGGGTGAACGACCGAGCGACGTCCCTCCCCAGCGGCGAGCGGGAACAGGCTCTACCTTCTCCCTGAGTGCCACGTACGGAGGGCTTGATGGCGAAGATCGGCTACGCGGCGATGCTCGAGCAGTTCCACCCCACGGACCTGCTCGACTGGTGCGAGCAGGCGGAGAGGGCTGGCTTCGACGCCGGCTTCATGGTCTCCGAGCACTTCCACCCGTGGACGCCGCAGCAGGGCCAGTCCGCGTTCGCCTGGACGTTCATGGGTGCGCTCGGGACGCGGACGTCGCTGCCCTTCGGGTCATGCGTCACCTGCCCCGGCTTCCGCTACCACCCGGCGGTGATCGCCCACGCCGCGGCGACCCTCGGTGCAATGTTCCCCGGCCGGTTCTGGCTCGGGCTCGGGGCCGGCGAGGCGCTCAACGAGCACGTCGTGACGTCCACCTGGCCCGAGATCGGCGTTCGCTCCGGGATGCTGTTCGAGGCGATCGAGGTCATCAAGAAGCTGTTCACCGGCGAGGTGGTGAAGCACCGCGGCAAGTACTTCCAGATGGAGTCCGCGAAGCTGTACACCCGGCCCGAGGAGCCGGTGAAGATCTTCGTCGCCACGTCCGGCCCGCTCAACGCGAAGCGGACGGGGATGCTCGCCGACGGGATGATCACGGTCGGCGCCGCCGACGAGAAGATCCGGATGCTCTGGGACAAGGTGGACGAGGGCTGCCGCGAAGCCGACCGACCGCTCGCGCCGCCCAAGCTGCTTCAGATCCACATCAGCTGGGCGCGGACCGACGAGGAAGCCGTCGACAACGCGGTGCGCGAGTGGCCCAACGGCGGCATGGCGTTTCCGAAGCAGGACATCAGGAACCCCGAGGACTTCGCCGCGATGGCGAAGCTGGTGCGGCCTGAGGACTTCACCAACCGGGTGCTGATGACCTCGGACCTGGGCAAGCACATCGAGCACATCCAGCACTACGTCGACATGGGCTTCCGGGAGGTCCACCTCCACAACGTGGGTCGCAACCAGGCCGAGTTCATCGAGGTGTTCGGCAAGGAGGTCCTGCCGGAGCTGCGGCTGGACTGACCGGGCGGGAGTTCTGC
>DASSPG010000110.1:0-2491 GCA_035699725.1 Candidatus Limnocylindrales bacterium
TTCACCTGTGCGAGGATCCCTCGGATCTCCTCTTTGGTGGGAAGGCGGGGACTGTTGTTGATGGCGGGGTCGTCGATGGCGTCCTGGGCGATCGTGTCGTGGGTCTCGGGGCCGAGGCCCTGGGCGGTGAGCGTCCGGCGCTGGCCCACGCGGCGGAGGAGGGCGTCGATGCCGTCGATGGCGACGCGCGCGGCGTCGGCCGCCGGGTCACGCGGGTCGGCGAGGCCGAGGGCGACCGCGACCAGGGCCAGCTCGCGATCCCGGACGCCGAGGTAGGTCGCGAAGACCTCGGGCATCACGGTCGCGAGGGCGGTGCCATGGGCCAGGCGGCCTCGGGCCCCGATGGAGTGGCCGATCGCGTGGACCGCCCCGACGCCGGTCCCGCTCTGCTGGCCGACGCCCGCGTAGTGAGCCGCGAGGAGCATCCGGCTGCGCGCCTCGAGGTCCGTGCCGTCCTCGACGGCCCGCGGCAGCCACTCCCCCACGGTCCGGACCACCCCGAGCGCGATCGCCTCGGCGAGCGGGTTCGGGTTCCTCGACAGCAGCGACTCGAGCGAGTGGGTCATCGCGTCGACGCCGGTCGCGGCGGTGGGCCCGGGCGGCAGACCGACCGTCAGCTCCGGGTCGAGGATCGCGAGCCGCGGCAGGACGCTCTCGTGGCCGATGTAGCCCTTGCGCCCGATCAACTCGTCGGTGATCACGCCGTAGGTGTTCGTCTCGGCGCCGGTCCCGGCGGTCGTCGGGATGGCGACGACCGGCACGCCCGGGGTCAGCGTTTCATCGTGGTAGCCAAGTGACATGACAGCATGCTGATTGGCTGCGTGGAGGGCGATCACCTTGGCGGAATCCATCGCGGAGCCGCCACCGAGCCCGACCACGACGACCGCGGGGTTCCCGGCTACGAACGGCCGAAGCGCTTCGCTCCCCCGCTCGATCGACGCCGTCCCCGGGTTGGCCTCCACGCCATCGAAGACCTCGACGGTGACGCCGCCGGCGGCAAGCAGGAGATCGACCACCCGCCCCGCCACCCCCGAGCCGACGACGCCCGGATCGGTGACGACGAACGCGGCCGATGCGCCGAGGTCGGCCAGGACCGCCGGCAGCTCCGCCACGACCCCGGCCCCGAAGCGGGCCCGGTCGCGGGCGAGGATGTCGAGCCGCCGCCCAGCGTAGCCCTCGCCCATCAGCGGACCTCGAGCACCCGATCGACGCTCGTGTCGCGGCGAACCGTCAGCCAGCGCCGGCAGCCGGCCGCGTGGAACCAGCGCTCAGTCTGGACGCCGGCCGGGTTCTCGAAGAGCCAGACCTCGTCGAAGTCGCGGTCGTCGGGGTCGGTCAGCGAGTCCGGGACGGCGCGCCGCTCGCCGCCGAACGTGAACTCGTCGATCGGGCGGCGGCCGCAACGGGGGCAGTCGAAGCCGTGCATCAGCGCGTCCCCGCCGAGCCCTGGTCGGCCAGGGCGAGGTCGTCGCGGAACCGCGACAGCGCGAACGGCGCGATCAACGCCGGCGGACGGCCGGTCGCGATCAGCTCGGCCATCGCCTCGCCGCCGGCCGGGATCGCCTTGAAGCCCCACGTGCCCCAGCCGGTCGTGACGAGAAAGCCGTCGGCCGGGGTGAGGCCCATGATCGGGCTGAAGTCGACGCTGATGTCGCAGCTCCCGGCCCACGTTCGCAGGATCCGCATGTCGCGCAGGAACGGCAGGATCCGGGTGATCTTCCAGGCGTAGCTCCGGAGGGCATCGAACGACGAGATCCGCGAGAACGACGGCTGGCTGTCGAACTCGGCGCCGATCAGCATCTGGCCGCGCTCGGTCTGCGAGACGTAGCACGAGAGTTCGGTCGAGGCGACGATCTTCTCGAGGCCCTGGGCGAAGTCGTTCGTGACGAAGGCGTGGAGCGGGTGCGTCCGGATCGGCAGGCGGACGCCCGCGTGGGCCGCCAGCTGGGTCACCCGACCGCCGACCGCGCTGAGCACGATCCCGGCCCGGATCGGGCCTTCGGCCGTCTCCACCCCGACCACGCGCGACCCGTCGCGGAGCAGCCCGCTCACCGGCCGGTGCTGGATGACGTGGACGCCGCGCTCCGTCGCGCCGGCGGCGAACGTCCAGGCGACCCGGTCGTGACGTGCGGTGGCCGCCTCGAGGTGATGCGACGCGCCCAGGACCGGGTAGCGGCCGCCCCCGGTGAGGTCGATCTGGGGCACGAGCTCGCGGACCTCGCGCGGCCCGATCATCTCCGTCTGAGCCCCGACCGCCTGGTTCATCAGGCAGCGCGCTCGCTCGGTCCGGAGCGCCATCTCGGTATGGGCCAGCCACAGGATGCCCTTGCGCCGATGGAAGATCGCGGCGCCGGTCTCGGCCTCCAGCGACTCGTACAGCTTGAGCGAGTGGTGGTAGAACCGGATCGCCTCGGGGATCCCGTAGTTGGCCCGGATGATCGTCGTGTTCCGGCCGGTGTTGCCCGAGGCGATGTAGTCGGCCTCGAGGACC
>DASSPG010000111.1:0-33782 GCA_035699725.1 Candidatus Limnocylindrales bacterium
ACGGCCTGATCCCCGATCACGATCTCGTGGATCTCGAGCCCGCCGTTGACGACCTGGAGGACGACGGTCTCGCCGGGGACCACATCGACCGGGTCGGGCAGGAACAGCCAGTCCTTGAGGATGACGTTCACCGCCCGGGGAGCACCCGACGAGCCCGGGAGGATCGGCGGCGTGGGCGGCGGCGGGCCGGCCAGGCAGGCGGACCCGATCGCAAGGACGCCCGCGCACGTAAGGCTGAGAGCGGTGTGGCGTCGCACGAGCCCAGTCTAGGAGCGCGCCCCGCGCGACGCGCCCGGTCGCGCCTTGACAGTCGCCGAAATCGGGTTGCACAGTGCGGCATCGCCCGCGAAGGGGCACGGGCCAACCATCGGCGACTCCCCCGGATCCCAGACCGAGGACCCCGCTTGGCGCTCTCGCCACCGACCGTCACATCCCCATCGACCCCCGGCGCCGGCCGCGTCGGCAGTGACACGCCCGCGGTCCGCCTCGAGGGCCTGACCAAGACGTTCGCGGTCGGCGGCGGTCCGACCGGCGGTCCGGTGTCGGCCGTGGACCACGTCGACCTCGACGTTCGCGATGGCGAGTTCTTCTCGATGCTCGGCCCATCGGGCTCGGGCAAGACGACGACCCTCCGGATGATCGCCGGATTCGAGCTGCCGACCGCGGGCCGCATCCTGCTCCACGGGATCGATGTCACCGGCCAGCCGCCGTTCGCCCGCGACGTCAACACCGTGTTCCAGGACTACGCGCTGTTCCCGCACATGACCGTCGGGGACAACGTCGCGTACGGGCTCCTCGTCCGCAAGGTCCCGAAGGACGAACGGGCCCGCCGGGTCGGCGAGGCGCTCGAGATGGTCCGCCTCACCGGCTTCGAGCGGCGCAAGCCGGGCCAGCTGTCCGGTGGCCAGCGCCAGCGTGTCGCGCTCGCCCGGGCCCTCGTCAACCGACCCCGTGTGGTCCTCCTCGACGAGCCGCTCGGGGCGCTCGATCTCAAGCTCCGCGAGGAGATGCAGATCGAGCTCAAGGCGATCCAGCAGCAGGTCGGCATCACGTTCATCTACGTGACCCACGACCAGGAGGAGGCGCTCACGATGAGCGATCGCCTCGCGGTCTTCAACCGCGGCCGGATCGAGCAGGTCGGGCCGCCGGCCGAGGTGTACGAGCGACCGGCGACGGCCTTCGTCGCCGGGTTCGTCGGGACCTCGAACCTGCTCCGCGGCGCGGTCGCCGAGGCGATCGTGGGCCGGAGCGGGACCTTCACGGTCCGTCCCGAGAAGATCCGGCTCGGCGCGCCTGCGGACCCGGTCGGGGACGACGAGACGTCGGCGCTCGGAACGATCCGGAGCGTTGTCTATCTCGGCCCGGACACGCGGTTCGTCGTCGCGCTCGATGCCGGATCGGACCTGGTCGTCACCCAGCAGAACCTGGCGACCTCCTCGACGGAGGCGCTCGCGTTGCAGGGCTCGGCTGTCCGCCTCAGCTGGAAGCGGCAGCACAACTTTCCGGTCGAAACCGGCGCGTAGGCGACGTCGCGCAGTGCGGCGTCGAAGGAGGAGGAGAACCATGCGGATCCGTTCGTTGGGGGCCGGCCTGGCGGTCGTCGCCCTGGTCGTGGGGGCGTGTTCCAGCACGCCCGGCGGCTCGGCCGGCGCGAGCGCGAAGCCGAAGCCGAGCGTCCCCGCCTCGATCGGGGCCGGCGAGGGCAAGCTGAACCTCGTCGCCTGGTCGAGCTACGTCGTCGGCGGCAGCGGCGGCGAGAAGATCGAGGGCGCCCCGGACTGGGTCACCCCCTTCGAGACCGAAACGGGCTGCAAGGTGACCGTCAAGATCGGCGGCGGCAGCTCCGAGATGGTCGAGCTGATGAAGACCGGCCAGTACGACGGCGTGTCGGCGTCGGGCGATGCGACCCTCCGCCTGATTGCCGCCGGCGACGTGGCGGCCGTCAACACCGACCTGATCCCGAACTACAAGAACATCTTCTCGGGGCTCAAGCTCCAGAAGCACAACAGCGTGGACGGCGTCGCGTACGGCATCCCGCACGGCCGAGGCGCCAACCTGCTCCTGTTCCGGACGGACGTGGTGCCGGAGACGACCGACAGCTGGAGCGTCGTCTTCGACGGCGGCGACAAGTACAAGGGCAAGGTCACTGCCTACGACTACGAGATCTACATCGCCGACGCGGCGGTCTATCTGATGGCCACCAAGCCGGACCTGAAGATCACGAATCCGTACGCGCTCGACGCGACCCAGTTCAAGGCCGCGGTCGACCTGCTCAAGGCACAGCGCGCGAACATCACGACCTACTGGTCGGCCCCGCAGGCGCAGATCGACGCGTTCACCAGCGGCGACATGGTCGCCGGCACCACCTGGCAGTACCAGGCCAACGTCCTGACCGCGGCCAAGGTGCCGGTCAAGGCCATCAAGCCGAAGGAAGGCACCACGGGCTGGTCGGACACCTGGATGATCTCGTCGAAGGCCAAGAACCCCAACTGCATGTACATGTGGATGAACTACATGGCCTCACCGGTGGCCAACGCGACCGCGACGGTCTGGTTCGGCGAAGCGCCGACCAGCCCCGAGGCATGCGCCGAGGCCGAGAAGCAGAGCGCCGGCCACTGCGACACGTTCCACGCCACGGACGAGGACTACTTCAAGGACGTCTGGTACTGGAACACCCCGACCAAGGATTGCCTCGATGGGCGAGGGCCCATCTGCACCGAGTTCTCGGAGTGGACCAAGGCCTGGACGGAGATCAAGGGCTAGGCCCGAACCCGAACCGACCCCGGCGTCCGTCGCGGGCGCCGGGGTCGACACCGTCCGCGGTCCGCCCCGCTCGATGACCAGCACCTCGGTCGAACCTGCCGGCCGCTCCCTGCGACGCCGCCTCGCGGCGTCGCTCTACCGTCATCCCCGCGTCCAGCTGTCGGGGCTCCTCGCCCTGCCCCTGGGCTGGCTGCTCATCGCCTACCTCGGCTCGCTGGCGCTGATGCTCGTCTCCGCGTTCTGGCAGATCGACTCGTTCAGCGGCAACACGATCACCGAGCCGACGCTGGACAACTTCGCGACCCTCGCCGAGGGCGAGGTGTACCGCACCGTGGCGATCCGCACGATCGTGATCGCGGCCCTCGTCACCGTCACGGACATCGTCCTCGCCTTCCCGATCGCCTACTTCATGGCCCGGGTCGCGTCGCCCCGCGTCCGCGGGCTGCTCGTCGTCTCGATCCTTCTCCCGCTCTGGTCGGGCTATCTGGTCAAGGTCTACGCCTGGCGGCTGATCCTCAACGAGTCCGGCGTCCTGAACTGGGCGCTCGACCCGATCGGCCTGCGCGGACCCGGCTACGGCGATGTCGCGGTCTGGCTGGTGATGTCGTACCTCTGGCTGCCGTACATGATCCTGCCGATCTACGCAGGGCTCGAGCGGATCCCGTCGTCGCTGCTCGAGGCGTCCGGCGACCTCGGTGCGCGGTCCGGCACGACGTTCCGGCGGGTCGTCCTGCCCCTGGCCCTGCCGGCCGTGGCGGCAGGTTCGATCTTCACGTTCTCGCTCACACTCGGCGACTACATCACGCCGACCCTCGTCTCGGGCACGCAGTTCATCGGCAATGTCGTCTACTCGAACATCTCGGTGAACCGGCCCCTGGCGGCCGCCTACGCCCTGGTTCCGATCGTGATCATGATCGGGTACCTCCTGCTGGCCCGCCGCCTCGGCGCGTTCGAGGAGCTGTGATGGACAGCGGACGAGGCGCCTCGATCGGCCTGCGGCTCGCGACGCTCGCGACGCTTGCGTTCATCTACCTGCCGATCGTGATCATCGTCATGTACGCCTTCAACGCGGACCCGCTCTCGCGGTGGCCGATCACCGGCTACACGCTCGAATGGATCGGGCGTGCGTGGGCCGACGAGGGCGTCCGCTCGGCGTTCTTCTCATCGGTCCGGGCGGCCCTCGGGGCGACCGCGGTCGCGCTCGTCCTCGGCTCGTTGATCGCGTTTGCGGTCCACCGCCATCGGTTCTTCGGGCGGGAGGCGGTGTCGTTCCTCGTGATCCTGCCGATCGCGCTGCCGGGCATCGTCACGGGCCTCGCCCTGAACGTCGCGTTCCGCACGGTGGGGATCGACCTCGGCCTGCTCACGGTCATCGTCGGCCATGCCACGTTCTGCGTGGTCGTGATCTTCAACAACGTGATCGCCCGCCTGCGGCGGACATCGACGTCGCTCCAGGAGGCCTCGATGGACCTGGGCGCCGACACGTGGCAGACGTTCCGCTACATCACGTTCCCGACGATCCGGACCGCGCTCCTGGCCGGCGCGCTGCTCGCCTTCGCGCTGTCGTTCGACGAGATCATCGTCACGACGTTCACCGCCGGCGCCGATGTCCAGACCCTGCCGATCTGGATCTTCGCCAACTACCAGCGCCCGAACAACCTGCCGCTCGTGAACGTGGCGGCCCTGTTCATCCTGGTCCTGTCGATCGTGCCGGTGTACATCGCCTCGCGGCTGACGAGCGGGACCGAGTCGACCGGCCGGACCTGATCGTCCGCCCGGTGGACGACCCGCGTCACCGCCAGCGCTGGGCCGCCTGACCGGCAAGGGCGATCGCCGCGAGCACGATGATCGGGGCGGCGATCCGCGCGATCGCCACGAGACGCTGCAACATCCGGGCACTCCCGCCGGCCGGAGCCGGCTCGCTGAACGGCGTGCGACCCGATGGGAGTGCCCGGTCGCCGATGCGCCGGCGCCAGTGTCGGCGACGGCGCTTACCTGTCGGTTATCGCGGGCTCACCGACGGCTCATCGCCGGTCACGGCGGAGGCGCCCCGTCACATCGACGGCTGGTAGTCCGGGTCGAGGAACCGCTCGGGGTCGTCGCGGAACTCGAGCAGGCAGCCCTTGCCGCAGAACCAGTACGTCCTGCCGTCGTGCTCGAGCTTGAGGTCGCTCGTGCTCGTGTCGACATCCATCCCGCAGACGGGATCCTTCTCGATCGTCATGTGGACAACTCCTCAGGTGGTGTCGCCGGAGGATATCCCCGAGGCCGGCAGCGCGCCGTCGGCGTAGGATCGCGCTGTGACCGATCCCCTCCTCCGCGATCCGCGAGCGGCCCTCCTTGCCGAGCGCGACCGGCTGCGGGCCGAGGTGTCGTCCGGCATCGTGGCCCCCGAGCCGATGACCTACGGCTCCCAGGCCGCGGCGGCGAGCCAGGTCTTCGAGCAGCAGCGCGATCTCGCCTTGCGCGACCAGAACGACCGCCACCTCGCCGACGTCGAGGCCGCCATCGCCCGGCTCGATCGCGGGACCTACGGCGCGTGCGTCCGCTGCGGCCGCCCGATCGCCCCCGAGCGCCTCGACGCCCTGCCCTGGGCGGCCCACTGCATCGACTGCCAGCGGATCGTCGGGCGCGGCGGATGAGCGTCGGGGCGCAGGCGGCCGCGGCGACGCCGCTCGTCGCGATCGACGCGGTCCGGGCCGCCGCCAGGACCCTTCAGGGGATCGCGATCCGGACGCCGCTGGTCCCGTTCGGCCGGGCCGAGGCGCGGCGCTTCCTCAAGGCGGAGTCGCTCCAGCCGATCGGCGCGTTCAAGATCCGCGGCGCGTACGTGGCCGTGGCCGCGCTCCCGCCCGGCGAGCGCGCCCGCGGCGTCATCACGTACTCGTCCGGCAACCACGCCCAGGGCGTCGCGCGCGCGGCGCGCCTGTTCGGGGTCCCGGCCGTGATCGTCATGCCGTCCGATGCGCCGGCCCTGAAGAGGTCGCGCGTCGAGGCCGACGGCGCGGAGGTGGTCGTCGTCGGGACCTCGAGCGAGGAGCGCCAGCGGGTCGCCGAGGAGATCGCGGCGGAGCGCGGGCTCGCGATCATCCCGCCGTATGACGACGACCGGATCATCGCCGGCCAGGGCACGGTCGGGCTGGAGATCGCCGAGGACCTGCCCGAGGTCGGCGCGGTCCTGGTCCCGATCGGCGGTGGCGGGCTGGCGAGCGGCGTGTGCGTCGCCGTGCGCGCGCTGGCGCCGCGGGCCCGGATCATCGGCGTGGAGCCGGAGCTGGCGGCGGACGCCCAGGCGTCCCTGCGCGCGGGCCGCCTCGTCCGCTGGTCTCCGGAGGACACGTCACGCACGATCGCCGACGGAACGCGCACGACATCCGTCGGCCGCCGCACCTTCGCCCACCTCGCCGCGCTCCTCGACGACGTCGTCACCGTGTCGGAGGCGGAGATCGCCGCGGGGGTCCGCCTCGCCGCCGAGGAGAGCCGCCTCGTGGTCGAGCCGTCCGGAGCCCTCGCGGTGGCGGCCCTCGTCTTCCGGTCGGCCGAGGCGGGCCTGACCGGTATCGACGGTCCGATCGTCGCCGTCGTCTCGGGCGGCAACGTGGACCCCGATCGCTACCGGGAGCTGCTCGAGTCGCCGATCCCGGCCTGACGCCTCGCTCCCGACGCGTCGCTCATCCACGACCCTCGCGCTCGCCGGCGACGCGCTCGGCCAGCCGCGCCTCACGCTCGCGCAGCAACGCCCGTTCGCGATCGACCCGCCGATCCCCGGCCGCGGCCCCGCGCTGCTCGTGGCGCATCCAGCCCGCGAGGATCGCCGCCAGGGCGGCGAGGAACAGGAGGTCGCCCCCGAGCCACATCAGGCTGCCGGCGATCTGCTGGTCCTCGAGCGGACTCGGGCCCCAGGACCTCGTCAGCGTGGCGTAGTGCGCGTACAGCGGGACGCCCGAGCCGAGGATCGTCACGGCGAGGAACGTGTTCTGGGGCATCTGGAGGAAGACGTACATGAGTCGGACCGGGTGGGCCATCCGCCACGGGCTCGGATCAAGGCCGACAGCGGGCCACCAGAACAGCAGCCCCGCGCCGAGGTACAGGGCGTGCTCGAGGTCGTGGACGACCGGGCTCTCGAGCGAGGCGTCGAACAGCGGCGAGAAGTGGGAGCCCCACATGACCGCCGCGAAGGCGAGCCAGGCCACGACCGGGAAGCCCACCACGCGCAGGACCCGCGAGTGGAGGATCGGCAGGATGACCCGGCGCCGGGTCGCGGGGGTCGCTGCCCGGAGCAGCGTCGTGATGGGCGCCCCGAGCGCGAGCAGCGGGGCGGCGACCAGGGTCAGGACCAGGTGCTGGACCATGTGGACCGAGAAGAGCGTCGTGTCGTACGCCTCGATCCCGGACAGCAGGGCGACCGCGATCGCGGCAAGGCCGCCGAGGAACGCGACGGACCGGCGGCGCGGCACCGGACTGGCCGGGTGGGCGCGGTCCACGCGGCGCACCAGGGCGAGCCATGCGCCACCCGCACCCAGGAGGCCGAGGACGACGAGCGGCTCGAGTGACCAGCCGAGGAGCAGGCCGGTGACCGTCGGCGGCCCGGCGGGAACCTCGCCGTGAGCCAGGGCGGACGGTGCCGCGAGCAGCAGCGCGCCGAGTCCAAGCGGAACACCGGCCATGAGGACGCGCATGCCGCTCATCCTCGCACGCACGCCGCGTCCGACGGCTCCGCGCCCGACGAGCCTGCTCCGTTATGATGGGCCGCGATCCGACCCGTGTCGGATGCGGCCCCAGCGGCCGGCTCCGATCTCCACCTGGCGACGCCGACCCGCTCACCCCAGCGGCGCCGCCGCGTTCGAGGACAGTCGATGGCGTCCACCCCCGGCAGCAGGCCCTCCACGACCACGATCATCGGCTGGCTGATCGCCGCCGTCATCCTGGGCGGGCTCGCGATCCTGGTGGTCCTCAACGCCCAGTCGATCTGGACCAGCTTCTTTCCGCCAGAGGCGAAGAGCGTCGAGGGCCAGGAGATCCGCGACCTCTACGACATCGTGTTCATCATCGCGGTCGCCATCTTCGTGGTCGTCGAGGGCCTGATCATCTGGACGGTCATCCGCTATCGGCGCAAGCCCGGTGACGTCGACCTGCCGCCCCAGACGCACGGCAACAACCTCGCCGAGACGATCTGGACGGTCGTCCCCACCCTCATCGTCATCTTCCTGTTCGTGATCTCGTGGCAGACCCTCAACAGCGTGGAGGCCGTCAGCGCCAAGCCGGATCTCAAGGTTCGCGCGATCGCCGGCCAGTTCCAGTGGTCGTTCGACTACCTGCCGGCCGACGCCAAGGCCGACACGAAGCCGATCTTCACCGTGACCGCGCCCATCGGGCCGGAGGGTGGGCTCGTGCTGCCGGCGGGCCAGACGACCCACCTCTATCTCCAGAGCCCGGATGTGATTCACGCCTTCTACGTCCCGCAATTCCTCTTCAAGCGCGACGTCGTGCCGGGGATCGTCAACGAGTTCGACCTCGAGATCCCGGCCGACGTGGCCGGCCAGACCTTCCGCGGGCAGTGTGCCGAGCTGTGCGGCGTGGGCCACCGGATCATGGTCTTCGAGGTGAGGACCCTGGCCCCGGCCGAGTTCCAGACCTGGCTGGACGGCAAGATCGCCGAGGCGAGCGCCACCCCGCCGCCGACGCCCAGTGGCGGCCCGGTCGGTCCGCCGGTCAACGTGACCGCCCAGGGCGTGAAGTTCCTCGAGGCGGCGCTCACCGCGCCGGCGACCGGCTTCACGCTCCACTTCGACAACAAGGACGCCAGCGTCCCGCATGACGTCGACATCCTCGACGCGAGCGGCAAGAAGGTCTTCGACATGAAGGACTTCCCGGGCCCGGAGGTTCGGGACATCCCCGTCCCGCCGCTCCCGGCCGGGAGCTACACGTTCCTCTGCTCGATCCACCCGGCCCAGATGACCGGGACGCTCACGGTCCAGTAAGGGAGCTCCGATGGCGACCACGACGCTGACGCCCGCCGCCTCCTCCTACCGGAGCGGCCTCTACGAGTGGGTCACGACCACCGATCACAAGAAGATCGGGATCCTGTACCTCGTCAACTCGTTCATCTTCTTCTTCGTCGGCGGGCTGCTCGCGCTCGGCGTCCGGACCGAGCTGGCGACGCCCGGCCTCCAGGTCCTGACCGACGAGCACGTCTACAACCAGCTGTTCACGATGCACGGCACGGTGATGATCTTCCTGTTCATCATCCCGATCCTGGCCGGCTTCGGGAACTACGTGGTCCCGCTCCAGATCGGCGCCCCGGACATGGCGTTCCCGCGGATCAACGCCCTGTCGTTCTGGATGCTGCCGCTCGGCGGGATCCTGCTCCTGATGGGCTTCCTCACCGGTGGCGCGGCGGCGGCCGGCTGGACGAGCTACGCCCCGCTCTCGTCCGACCGGGTCGGGGCGGCGGTCAACGCCGGCGCCGGGCCGGGGCAGGATCTCTGGATCATGGCGCTCGTCCTGATCGGGACGAGCTCGATCCTGGGCGCCGTGAACTTCCTCGTGACGATCTTCAAGATGCGGGCGCCCGGCATGACCCTGTTCCGGATGCCGATCCTCGTCTGGACCGTGCTCGTCACGAGCGTCCTGGTCCTGATGGCCACCCCGGTCATCACGAGCGCCCTGATCATGCTCTTCATCGACCGCAACTACGGCGGGCACTTCTTCGACCCGGCGACCGGCGGCAACGCGATCCTGTGGCAGAACGTGTTCTGGTTCTACTCCCACCCGGCGGTCTACGTCATGGTCCTGCCCGCGATGGGCATGATCAGCGAGATCCTGCCGGTGTTCAGCCGCAAGCCCCTGTTCGGCTACAAGGCGTTCGTCTTCGCCACCGCCGGCATCGGCGCCCTCGGCTTCTCGGTGTGGGCTCACCACATGTTCACGACCGGCGCCGTGTACCTGCCGTTCTTCAGCCTGATGACGTTCTTCATCGCGGTCCCGACCGGGGTGAAGATGTTCAACTGGATCTTCACGCTGTTCCGCGGCCAGCTGACGTTCTCGACCCCGCTCCTGTTCGCGCTCGGCTTCCTGACGATGTTCCTGATCGGCGGGATCAACGGGGCGTTCTCGGCTGCGGTGCCGGTCGACTTCGCCCTCCACGACACGTACTGGGTCGTGGCTCATCTCCACTACGTCCTGTTCGGCGGGTCGGTGTTCGGGGTGATGGCCGGGCTCTACTACTGGTTCCCGAAGATGACCGGCAGGATGCTCAACGAGGGCCTCGGCAAGGTCCAGTTCGTCCTGATGTTCATCGGCTTCAACCTGACGTTCTTCCCGATGCACCAGCTCGGACTGGCCGGGATGCCTCGGCGGATCGCCGACTACGCCGCGAACGCGGGCTGGAACGACCTGAACCTGGCCGCGACGGTCGGCGGGTTCCTGATCGCGGCGAGCATGCTGCCGCTCCTGTGGAACGTGTTCATCTCGCTCCGGGCCGGCAAGGTCGCCGGTGACGACCCGTGGGAGGGCAACACGCTCGAGTGGGCGACCAGCTCCCCGCCCCCGCCGTACAACTTCGACCGCCTGCCCGAGATCCGCTCCGAGCGGCCGCTCTTCGATCTCCGTCACGGCCGGACGGTGAACCACTGATGGCATCGAGCCAGAGCGTCCTCACGACGGGCGACCCGGGCCACGCGGTCGAGGAGCACACGCCGCTCGCGGGGCTCGCCCACGACAGCCGCGGCGGGATCAGCAACCCGATCCTCGGGATGCTGCTCTTCATCTGCTCGGAGATCATGTTCTTCTCGGGGCTGTTCGCGGCCTACTTCAGCGTCCGTGCCTCCACGACGCCGTGGCCGCCGGTCACCCAGGACGAGCTCCTCAACGAGCACTTCCACCTGGAGCCCCTGTTCGCGTTCATCCTGACCGTGATCCTCGTGACGAGCTCCGTGACCTGCCAGATGGCGGTGTGGGCGATCCGGCGCGACGACCGGACCGGGTTCATCCGGAACATCGCGGTGACGCTGGTCCTCGGGATCATCTTCCTGATCGGCCAGCTCTACGACTACTCGATGCTCGGGTTCGGGATCTCGGACACGCCGTTCGGGACGACCTTCTACACGCTGACCGGCTTCCACGGGGCGCACGTCTTCGGTGGCGCGGTGATGCTGTCGGTCGTGCTGTATCGCGGCCTGGCGGGCCAGTTCAGCGCGCGGCACCACGACGCGGTCGAGGCGACGTCGCTGTACTGGCACTTCGTGGACGTCGTCTGGATCGCCCTCTTCTCGACGCTCTACATCCTGTAGGCAGGGAGGCTCGATGCATCCGCTCCGGCACCCGCGCAACGCCGCCCTCGTCGGGATCGTGTTCGTCGTCATCGCCGCCGTGTTCTGGGCGGTGCCCTACTACGGCGGCTGGCACATCGACTATGCCGGGGTCACGATGCTCGCCATCCTCGGCATCGCGATGGCCGTGATGGCGTACGTCCTCGTCGCCGGCTCCTCGAGCGAATAGGCCCGGATCGCGGGCCTGACCGACGATGGAACTCCTCGAACAGCTCTGGAACGGCCTGCTCGATCTCCTCGAGCTCTTCGTGATCCCGGACTGGGGCGCGCTGATCGCGCTCCTGCCGGTGTTCATCGGCGGCGTCGTCGTCCTGTTCCTCCTCGGCGTCCTCGCCCGGTATCGCCGCCTCAACCCGGCGCGCCGGCGACCCGGACGGATCGCTCCCGTGACACCACCGGGCGTCCACATGCCCGGACCCACCTACGCCCCGATCTTCGCCGCGGTCGGCGCGTTCCTCCTGTTCATGGGCCTGGTGTTCGGTGGCTGGATCCTGGTCCTGGGGCTCGTCGCCCTGCTCCTGACCCTGCTCTACTGGGGCCGCGAGGGACTGACCGACTACGACCACGTCGCGGGCGACCACCCGCAGCTCCCGGCCGTCGTCCACGCCGGGCCGCCGCCGGGCGTCCACATGCCGGGCCCCTCCTTCCGACCGATCCTCGCGTCGCTTGGCGTGGCCGTCCTGTTCGCCGGCCTCGTGTTCGGCGGCTGGGTCCTGGTCGTCGGGCTCGTGTTCACGATCACGGCGCTCCTGGGCTGGCTCAACGACGCCCGCAAGGAGTACCGGCAGGTGGTCCGGGCCGACGCGACCGGGCATCTCGAGAACGAGCCGGCTCCGGGCTGGCCGAAGACCGTCGTCTCCGTCTTCACGCTCCTCACCGTCGTGGCGGTCGCCCTCAACGCCGGCTGGTTCCCGCCGCGCTCCGCGGCGGGCGGCTCGTCCGGTCCCGTTGCGTCGGCAGCACCCTCCGGCGGTCCGCCGGAAGGCACCCTCGTGGTCGTCGCCAAAGGCGTGAAGTTCACCGTCGCGACGTTGTCGGCGCCGGCGGACAAGCCGTTCAAGATCGACTTCGACAACCAGGATGCGTCGACGCCCCATGACGTCGACATCGTCGACGGAGCGGGGACGAAGGTCTTCGACGGCAAGGACTTCCCGGGTCCGGGCAAGCGCCTGTACGACGTCGGGCCGCTCGCTGCCGGCAGCTACACGTTCCTGTGCTCGATCCATCCCCAGGCGATGACCGGCCGGCTGACCGTCGGCGGCTGATCGCCGCGTCGTGACCGTCCTGCCGGGCGACCCGCCGCCGGGCCCTCCCCCGTCCGCGGGGGCCCCGCCGCCACCCGAGCCCGGCTCGTCCCCCGCCCGCCCGCCGACGCCTCCCAGGCGCCCGATCGCGGGGCTGCTCGCGGTCGCCGCGGTGACCGCGGCGGTCGTCGTCGGCGTCGCGCTTCTGGGCCGGACGCCGGCTCCGGGATCGACGGACATCGCCAAGGGCTCGGTCGTGCCGAACGTGGCGGGGACGACGCTCGACGGCTCCCCGTTCGACCTCTCGGCCCTGCGCGGGCGGCCGGTGATCGTCAACTTCTGGGGGCCGTCCTGCGTGCCGTGCCGGACGGAGTTTCCGCTCCTCGCCGCGAAGGCCCGCGCGCACGCGGCAGACGGCCTCGTGATCGTCGGCGTCCTGATGGACGACCCGGTCGAGCCTGCCCGGGCGTTCGCCGCCCAGTACGGCGGCACGTGGCCCACGGTCATCGACCCCGACGGAGCGATCAAGGCGGCATGGCGGGTCCTCCTCCGGCCGCAGACGTACTTCGTGGACGGGGCGGGGATCCTGCGCTCGATCCAGTTCGGGGAGGTCCGGGACGAGGACTTCGAGCGCCAGTACGCGCTGATCTCGGGCGGCGCGTGACCGCGGCGGCGGCCGGGGAGTCGGCCGGAGCCGCGACGGGGGGAGCCGCGACGGCGGTGACGGACGCGGCCAGCGTCGCGGTCCTGACCGGCGTCCATCGCTCGTACGACGGCCGCGCGGTGTTGACCGACGTCTCGTTCGACGTCCGGCGCGGCGAGATCCTGGCGCTGCTCGGACCGAACGGCGCCGGCAAGACGACGACCGTGGAGATCGTCGAGGGCTACCGGCGGCCGGAACGTGGCGATGTCCGGGTGCTCGGCGTGGATCCGGCGCGGGCCGGCCGTGACCACCGCGCCCGAGTGGGCCTGATGCTCCAGGGCGGCGGCGGAGTCGATCCGCGCCTGACGCCGCGCGAGGTGCTGGAGCTCCATGCCCGGTTCCATGCCGATCCACAAGATCCCGCCGAGCTGCTCCGGCTCGTCGGCCTCGACGGGCCCGCGGCTCGCACCCGCTACCGCCGGCTGTCGGGTGGAGAGCGCCAGCGGGCAGGGCTGGCCCTGGCCCTGGTCGGCCGACCGGAGCTGGCGATCCTCGACGAGCCGACCGCCGGCATGGACGTCGAGGCGCGGGCGGCCACCCGCGACCTGCTCGCCGCGCTGCGGGCGGACGGCGTGACGATCCTGCTGACGAGCCACGACCTCGGCGACGTGGAGCGCCTGGCCGACCGGATCGTGATCCTCGACCGGGGAAGGATCGTGGCGGTCGGCGCGCCGGACGAGATCGGCGGCGTGCCGAGCGGGCTCCGGCTGCGGCTGGCCGCGGCACTGTCGGCGGGGGATGCGCAACATCTCGAGGAGCGGCTCGGCGCGATCGCCGAGGTGCGTGCGGATGGCCGAGCGGGCTCGTACCGGATCGCCGGCATCGAGCCGACGCCGGGGCTGATCGCGGTGCTTGCCGACTGGTGCGCCGAGCGCGGCATCACGATCCTCGAGCTGCGGGCCGGTGGCGGCACGCTCGAGGAGCGCTACCTCGAGCTGACCGGCGGCCGCGCCGTGGACGAGCCGTGAGCCGAGCCGCCCATCCCGCCGCCGCCGTCGCCGCGTTGACGGCGACGGAGCTGCGCCTCGCCCTGCGCCGCGGCGAGAACCTGCTCGCCACGATCGTCATCCCGACCGGCGTGCTCGTCCTGTTCTCGTCGGTCGCGATCCTGCCGACCGGCGGGCCTCGCCCGGTCGACGTCCTGCTGCCGGGATCGATCGCGCTCGGGATCATCGCCACGAGCCTGGTCAGCCTCGGGATCACGACGGCCTACGACCGGTCGTACGGCGTCCTCAAGGTCTTCGGCGGATCGCCGATGAGCCGGGCTGAGCTCGTCGCGGGGCGGCTGCTGACGGTCCTCGTCATCGAGACGGTGCAGGTGGCCCTGCTCGTCGCCGTCGCGAGCCTCCTCCTGGGCTGGGCGCCGGGACCCGGGGCGTCGCCGGTGCTCCTCGTCGGCGCCGTCGCTCTGGGAACGCTGGCCTTCGCCGGCCTCGGCCTGCTGATCGCGGGGACGCTCCGCGCGGAGGCGGTCCTCGCCTTGGCCAACGTGCTCTTCCTGGCCTTCCTCGCGGCCGGCGGCCTGATCGTCCCGATCGAGCAGCTGCCGGCGCCGCTCGCGACGATTGCGGCCGCGCTCCCCGCCGCACCCCTCGCGGATCTCCTCCGGTCCGCCCTCGGAGCGGGGATGGGCGCCGGCAGCGACCTTGCGGGATCGGGCGTGCTCTTGACCGGCTGGGCGCTGGCCGCCTCGTCCCTGGCCGCCGCGACATTCCGCTGGGACTAGCCGCGGCTGGTCTGGGCCGAGCGGTTCCTCAGCGCATCCCCTCCAGGCAGTAGACGATCGCGTCGATCACCAGGCCGGGCTCCGTCTCCTGGATCCGATCGCGGCTCGCCGCGGCCACCACCACCGGCTGGTCGGGGTCGCCCAGGTCGGCGAGCTCCTGCGCGAGCTCGCCCCACAGCGCCTCGACCTGATCGGTCGGCCACGCGGCGTCGGGCGGTTCGGGCGGGAGGCCGTGCCGGATCGCGATCGTCGCGACCGGCGGGAAGCCCGGGGCGCGGGTCACGAGCCGGGCGCTCGCCTGGAGGTCGGCGAACGTGACGCCCTCGGGGTTCTGCTCCAGCTGCGCGCGCCGTGCCGCCGCCTGCTCCGGGCCCAGGATCTGCTCGATCCGGGCGTCGAGCTCCGGGTGGACCGCGTCGACGAAGACGACGCCGAGCACCTCCTCGGGAAACGTCCGGGCGAACGTCTGGACGTTCAGGCCACCGTGGGCGTGGCCGACGAGCACGTACGGCGGCCCTTCGCCCGCCGCAGCCAGGAGCGCCCGCAGCTGGTCGACCATGCGATCCGTGGTCCGGGGCAGGTTCGCGGGATCCGAGGCGGTCGTCGGGCGCTCGTAGCGACAGACTCGCGCGGTCGTCGCGATCTCGACCATCACCGCGTCCCACGTCGTCATCGGCACGCCGAGGCCGGACTCGAGGATCACGGTCGGCTGGCCCGCACCGCGGCAGTCGATCGCAGCCTGGCGGCCGCCGACGTCCACGATCCGGGGCGAGGGCCCAGCCGAGATGGGCGGTGACGACGACGGCGACGCAACCGGGCTGGCCGGGGCCGGCGCCGGGGCCGAGGCCGATGCCCCCAGCGGCGAGGCCATCGGTGTCAGGGTCGTCGGTATGGGGGTCGCGGAGGTGGTCCCGCAGGCGGCGATCAGGAGCGATGTGAGCGCGAGCGACCACCAGCGGCGGATTCGCGGAGTCAGGGACGGCAGCATCGGAATGAGAGCCTCGCGGATCGCGGCGGACGAGCAGTCCGGCCGGAAAAGGCGAACCCCGGGCGGTCGGACCCGGGGTTCTGGAGAAGGCAGCTTCGGGGATCGACGAGTGCGTCGGATCCGGACGCCATTGTCGCCCACGACCGAAGATCGTGTCCACCGCATGACCCGATGGGACCGGGTCGGTGGCGGACCACCGGACGTGACGCAGACCGCGGTCCCCCCTGCTACCGTGGATGCCGTCGCCGATCGTGGGGGTCGGTCGAATGAGGGGTGGGGATGCATCGGCTGCGACCGCGCGGCGTGGGGCCGCTGTCCGTCACGCTCAGCCTCGCGCTGCTGATGCCGGGGGCAGCGATCGCGCCGACGACAGCTGCGAGGATCGCGGATCCGCCGGCCGGCGTTCCGTCGGCCACCACCCCTCCCGCGGTGGATCCCGCGGTCCGGCCGGCGAGCCCGACTCGCACCGGCTCGACCGGGCCCGGCCGCCACGCGGGCGGCACCCTCGCCTCCGTCCTGCCGCCGGCGCCGTACAAGGTCACCAACTACATGATCCGGACGCTCGCGCCGGGCGCGCTCCCGTACGTCAGCACGTCGCTCCCGAGCAAGACCTACGTGGCGCCGTACCACGACGCCGACGGGATCCCGATGAAGCTCGTCGGGACCAAGCTGTACTACAGTCCTGCCGGCCTGGTCCAGTTCGCGCTCCGGTACGAGGACGCCTATCGCCGGACGCGCGACCCCGGTTATCTCGAATGGGCCGCCAAGGTCCACCGCAAGGTCATCGCGCTGAGCGTCCTCTCCAACGGCGGCCTCTACATCCCGTACCGCTTCGACTTCGCGATGCACCGGATCGCGACCGAGGTCATGAGGGCACCGTGGTACTCGGCGATGGCCCAGGGCCTCGCCCTGTCGCTCGCGGTCCGCCTGTACCGCGACACGGGCGATCCCATCTTCCTCGCAGATGCCACGAAGCTGTTCACGTCCTTCAAGCACGTCGGCCGCGGGACCAGGCCGTGGGTCACCTACATCGACGCCGGCCGCTACCTGTGGCTCGAGGAGTACCCCGAGAACCTCACCCCGTCCGACCACACCGCGAACGGGTTCTTCTTCGCGGTCTTCGGCCTGTACGACTACTACCAGGAGACCCACGACCCCTGGTCGTTGCGCATCCTGCGAGCCAGCATCACGACGATGCGGGCCTACATCGGCCAGTTCCGTCGGCCCGGGACGTACAGCAAGTACTGCCTCCGTCACGGCAGGCCCCAGGCCAAGTACCACAAGATCGTGACCTGGCAGCTCGCCTTCCTCGCGAAGATGAGTGGCGATGCCTACTTCCAGTCGATGTCGAGGACGTTCTACAACGACTACCACTGACGGGCGAGCGGCCGGCCGGCTGTCGAGCCCGGGGCGCAGGACACGAAGAAACCCGCCCCATCCGGGCGGGTTTCGTCACGATCGCGTTGGTTGCGGGGGACGGATTCGAACCGCCGACCTTCGGGTTATGAGCCCGACGAGCTGCCGCTGCTCCACCCCGCGGCCGTCAAGATAGCACAGGGTTCGCGCGAGGCACAAACGCCGGGGGCGATCCCACACGCCCCGGCGCAGCCCGTACGGAAGTCCCACGCCGGCTGGCCCGAACGGCCGGTTGCCTCGACGCACCGCCCGGCGCACTGTGCCGGACATGTTCAGACGCCACCACACCGACCCGAACCGCGATCGCGGCCTGGTCGCCGACGCGTTCCACGACCGTCTCGCGGCATCCGCGATGACCGTCCGCACGGCGTCGCCGCAGGTGGATCCGCACGGGCTCCGCAGCCGCCTCGGCGCTTCGGCGTCGGTGGGCCTCCGCGACCGGCTCGGGCGCAACCTCCGAACCGCCTGACGGCTCCGGTCGGGGCCGGGCGGCGGTCAGGCTGCCCGGCTCGCGACCCGGACCGACACGCCGCGTCGGAGGCGCGCCCCACCGACGGCGAACGCGCCGATCGTGAACGACGTCATGACGACCGCGAACACCAGGAACGGAAGCCGGATGTCGATCTCGGCGAGGGTCCCGGTGAGGAGCGAGGCGACGACGAAGCCGAGCGTCCCCGCGGCACCGAACACCCCCTGGGCCGTCGACGACCGTCCGTCCGGGCTGCCCGCGGCCACGATCGAGTAGAGGGCGGGATTGAACATCGCGAACCCGGTCGCTTCCACCAGGATCAGCGGGATGGACAGGAGCGGGTCGCGGATGACCGTGTACGCCAGCGCCGCGAGGACCGGCAGGACCGTCCCGGCCACGAGATAGATCGTCATGCCGCCGCGATCGACCCGGCGCCCGAACGCCGGTGACAGCAGCAGGACGGGCAGCCCGAACAGGGCAAACGTCAGGCCGACGAGCTCGAGCCCGGCGCCGAGGTCGGTCAGGTACAGCGACCAGATCACTTCGTACGTCCCGGCCGAGAAGTTGCCGCCGAGAGTGAAGAGGATCGCCGCCACCAGCATCCGGTTGGCGAGGCTCGCGGGACCGGCCCGGACCGCGTCGGGCGCGGTCGTCGGGTTGGCGCGCCCGAGGAGGTGGTCCGGCTCGTGCGCGAACTCGGTCAGGTCGATCGACGGGGTCCGCGCGGCGCGTGGTCCCGGTGCCTGCTCGCGGACGCGGACCGCGATCGCGAGCCCGGCCAGGATCGAGCTGATCGCCCCGAACCAGAAGATGAACGCCACTCCGCCGAACGCGGCCGAGCCCAGGCCGCCGATCGCGGGGCCGAGCAGCAGCCCACCCATCTGGGCCGCTCCGTACAGCCCGAACGCCTCCCCTCGTCGGTCGGCCGGGGTGGCGTCCGTGATGTAGCCACGGGCGGCCGGGTCGTAGATCGAAGTGGCGAGGCCGGCCAGGGCGCGCAGGACGATGAACGGCGCCGCGCCGACGAGGACGAGTGGCAGGAACAGGAAGATCCCGGCCGCGATGTTGCCGGCCACCATCAGGGGCACGCGCCGCCAGCGGTCGGCGACCCAGCCGAAGACCGGCTCGCCGACGAGCCGTGCCGCCGGCCACGCGGCGACGACCACGCCGAGCAGCGCGAGCTCGACGCCGTTGGCCGTGAAGTAGAGCGGCATGATCGGCAGGAGCGCTCCGAAGCCGAGCCAGACGATCAGCTCGGCGGCAAGGAGCGGCAGGATCGCGTCCCAACGGCGGGTCCAGTCGACGAGCCGGGCGAGGGCGGCGCCGGGTCGGAGGGTCATGCCGCGTGAATCTATGCGCGACACTGCCGGGACGGCCGGCTCGTATCATCGCGTGGTGCCTGACCCGACCGCTCCGCCCGCAGCGAGCGGGACCAGACCGACCAGTTGCCCTCCAGGGGTGCCATGAACGGGCCGATCGGACTTCACGGTGGGGGCGAGTACGTCGCGGGCGACGAGCGCTTCCTCGACGCCCTGCTCGCCGCGGCACGCGACGCCGCCAGACGGCGGGCCGCGGCAGGCGAGCCGGGCGACGTGGTCGGCCACGCGAGCAAGGCCCCGGTGGCGGAGGTCCGGGTCGTGATCCTGCCGACGGCAGCGGCCCGCGGACGGCCGGAGCGCGCGGCCGAGATGGGGCGGGTGGCGTTCGCCGAGCGCGCGGCCGCGATCGGAGAAGCGTGCGTCATCGAGGTCGCGCACGTCGTGGACGAGGCGTCGGCGCAGGATCCCGACCACGCGGAGCGGCTCCGTTCCGCGGACCTGATCCACCTGCCGGGCGGCGACCCCGATGTCATCCCGACGATCCTGTGCGACAGCCCCGCGCTGGCGGCCCTCGAGACCGCGTGGCGGCGTGGCGCGGTGGTGGCGGGCGCGAGCGCGGGGGCGATGGCCCTGGCCGAGTGGACGTGGACGCCGAAGGGCGGGAACCGCGCGCTCGGCCTCGTGCGCGGCCTCGCGGTCGTTCCCCACTACGACGACATCCGGCGGACGGCCTGGCAGCAGGCGCTCGACGACCTGGCCCCGGGCGGCATCGGCTACCTGGGGCTCGACGAACAGACCGGCGTCATCTCGGAACCGGGCGCCGGTGGGGTGCGGAGCTGGCGGGTTGCCGGGCCCGGAGCGGCGTGGTGGTTCACGCGCGGCTCGGATGAGCCGCTCGTCGGCCAGGACGGCGATCTGCTCCGCCTTCCGGCCTGAGCCGTCCCGCCCGCCTCAGCCCGTGCGCTGGAGCCCGGCCGCGATGCCGTTCACCGTGAGCTGGACGAGCCGGAGGAGGCGTGGCCGCTCCGGATCATCGGGGGCCCGATCCCGAAGTCGGCCCAGCAGCGTCACCTGCAGCTCCGAGAGCGAGTCCACATACGGGTCGCGCAGGATCAGTCGTCGGCGCAGCTCCGGCTCGCGGTCCAGGAGTCGGTCCCGGCCGGTGAGCCGGCGGAGCCACGCCACGGTCCGCGCATGCTCGGCCTCGATGGCGGCCCACGGGACGGCGCCGCCCGGGCCGGCCAGTGCGGCGTACTGGCGCCCCACGCCGAGGTCCGCCCGGGCGAGGGCCAGCTCCGCGTTGTCGACGACGCTCGCGAGGAACGGCCAGCGGGCGTAGAGCCGGGCAAGCGCGACGATCCCCTCGGGGCCGTGCGTCGCGTCGTACGCGTCGAGGGCCGAGCCGAGCCCGAACCAGCCGGGCAACTCGATCCGGGCCTGGGACCACGCGAACACCCAGGGGATCGCCCGCAGCTCGTCGATCGATCCGCCCGCTCCGGCGTCCGGCGCCGTCGCGCGCCCGCGGGCCGCCGGCCGCGACCCGAGTCGCAGCGTGGCGATCTCGTCGATCGGGGTGGCCCGTCGGAAGAAGCTGACGAACCCCTCGCCGTCGACGAGCGCGCGGTAGGCCGCCCGCGAGGTCGCGGCGAGCTCGTCGAGGATCGGCCCGCCGGCCGCCTCGAGCGGCTCGAGCGCTGCGGCGTGGGCCGGGGACGAGGCGACGAGGGTGGCCGCCGCCACGCGCTCGAGGTGGGCCCGGGCGATCTGGTCGTCGGCGTAGTTGGCGGCGATCACCTCGCCCTGCTCGGTGAGCTTCAGCCGCCCGTCGAGCGAGCCCGCGGCCAGCCCGAGGATCGCCCGGTTGGCCGGTCCCCCGCCGCGACCGATCGCGCCACCCCGGCCGTGGAAGATCGTCAGCTCCACGCCCTGCGCGCGGGCCGTCGCGGCGAGGGCGGACTGCGCCCGGTGGAGGAGCCAGTTCGCCGCGAGATAGCCCGACTCCTTGTTCGAATCGGAGTAGCCGAGCATGACCTCCTGGCGATCCCCGCGCGAGGCGAGGTGGGCCCGATAGGAGGGGTCGCGCAGGATCGCGTCGAGGATCTCGCCGGCCCGCTGGAGCGTGGCCGCGTCCTCGAACAGGGGCACGACATCGAGCGTCGGGTCGCCGGCGGACCGGGCCAGGCGCAGGACGCGCGCAACGTCATCCGGCTCCTGGGTGAACGAGATCACGTAGCGGCCGGCCGCGTCGGGGCCGAGGCGGGCCTGGGCCGCGGCCACGGTCCGGAGCGTCTCGACGACCTCGGCGGCGGTGACGCCGGCGGCCACCTCGCGCCCGGGCTCACCGTCCGCGAGGGCCGCCTCCGTGGCGCGATGCACGGCGCTGTGCTGGCGGACCTCGAGCCCGGCGAGATGGAACCCGAACGTCGCGAGCTGCCAGCGCAGGTCGGCGACCTCTCCCCAGGCCACCCGCTCGAGCCCGTCGCCGACGAGGGCGGCCTGGACCTCATCGAGCTCCGCGTCGAGCTCGGCCGCGTCGGCGTAGCGGCCGGTCAGTGGCGCGGCCTGTCCGGTGAGATGGGCCCGCGTCCGGCGGAGCCGCTCGGCGATGAAGGCGAAGCGCTGGCGATACGGCTCGTCGGGATAGCGCCGCCGGAGCTGACGGTCCAGGTCGGGCAGGAGCTCCGCGTCGCGGGCGAGCCGCCCGGCGAGCGGGCGGTCGAGTCGATCGGCGGGCGTCGCCGCGGCGATCGTCTGGGCGAGGCGGGTCGCGACCGCCTCGTACCCGCGGAGAACGTGGTCGGCGTGGATCCGGAGAGTCTGCTGGCTGATCTCGGCCGTGACCGCCGGGTTCCCGTCACGATCGCCGCCGATCCACGAGTTCCACGCGAGGAACGGGGCGACGAGCGGCGGTCGAGTGCCGGTCCACCCGGCATCGGTCGCCTCGCGCCGGGCGGACGCGCCCCCCATCCCGGCCGGGCCCGGACCGGCCAGCGCGGCGTCGGCGGCGCGATACAGGCGCGGGACGACGCTGAACAGGGTCTCGTCGAAGAAGGCGAGCGCCGTCCGGACCTCGTCGAGCGGCGACACCGCGAGGCTGCGCAGGTCGGCCGTCCGCCACAGGAGCGTGATCTCCTCGCGCAGGCGCCGCCGGACGTCGCGATCCTCGCCGGCGCCGATGTCCCGGTCGGCCAGTCGGCGGAGGAGCCGCTCGATCCGGCGCAGGGCGATCAGGACCGTGCGGCGGCGCGCCTCGGTCGGGTGGGCCGTGAGGACGAGCCGGATCCGGAGGTCCGCGAGCGCCGACTCGGCCGATCCCTCGCCGGCGGGCCCGCCGCGCAGGGCGTCCAGCGCCGCATCGATCGAGCCCGCCGGCTCGGCCGCGACCGCGTCGCGACGCCGGCGCCGGCGCCGGCCCGACGCGCCCGCCGATCGCTCGCGCTCCGCGCGACGCGCCTCCCGGATGAGCTCGCGCTCCTCGGCGAGGTTGACGAGGCGGAAGTACAGGCTGAAGGCGCGCACGACGACCTCGGCCCGATCCAGGTCGAGGGCCGCGAGCTCGGCGACCAGCGTCGCCCGGAGCGCCGGGTCGTCGCCCTGGCGAAGGCGGATCGCGGCGCGCCGGACCCGCTCGACGAGGTCGAGCAGATCGCGCCCGGCCTGCTCCGCGATCACCTGGCCGAGAAGCGAGCCGAGGAGCCGGACCTCGAGCGCGAGTGGATCGCGGGCGCGACCCGTGCCGATCGCGGCGGGCTCGGCCTTGACCGCGGCGTTCGGCTCGGTCCGGCGGCGCATCACGCGGCTCCGGCACCGAGCGTGGTGGCGGTGGCGGTCCGGGGGCCGGCGCACGCAGGCCCGCCGCACGCAGGCACGCCGGCCGCGCGCGGCCGATTCTCGCGCCCGAAGGTTGCGACGGCACCGTTCCGCAGCCGTCGCGACCCGGCCCCGCAACCTTCCAGCGCTCGGCCCGATCGTAGGCTTGTATCGTGACGGCCATGGCGGCGCCCGGGATCGGCTCGAGCAACGGACCGGATCAGCTCGAACAGCTCCGGTTCCTGCATCAGGTCGCCCGCCTCGCGACGACCGCGCGGACGTGGGACGAGCTCCTCGAGACCGTCGTCGATGGGACCCGCGACGCGCTCCACGCCGATGTCACCTCGCTCTACCTGCTCGATCGGGATGGAGCCTACCTGACGCTCGCGGCCACGAACGGCCTCGACCGCTACCAGATCGGCCGGGCGCGGGTGCCGTTCGGTGAGGGCGTGACGGGCCGGGTGGCGGCCAGTCGCGAGCCGCTCGTCATCAAGGACGTCCGCTCCGACCCACGCTTCCTGTGGGTCCGCGGCATCGACCAGCGCCGGTTCATCGCCTCGATGCTGTCGGTCCCGCTGAGCTGGAACGACCAGATCGTCGGCGTGCTCAACGTCCAGACCGAGCGCGAGCGGGAGTTCAGCCGGGCGGACGTCGCCCAGCTCCAGGCGATCGCAGACCTGCTCGCGGGGATCGTCGAGAAGGGCCGCCAGCAGACCGAGGCCGAAGAGCGGCTCGAGCAGCTCCGCCAGATCGACGAGGCACGCTCCGAGCTGATCGCCCTCGTGACCCACGAGCTGCGGACGCCGCTGGCCGTGGTCCGCGCCTATACCGAGCTCCTTGCGGACGACCCGCCGCTCGAGGGTCGCGAATCGCGTGACCCGGACCGGCGGGCGCAGCGCCAGGCCTGGCACGACGCGGCGATGGACCAGGTCGAGCGGCTCGACCGGCTGGTCGACTCGATCCTCGCCTCGGTCCGGATCGTGCCGGCCGAGGCCGCCACCGTCACGCCGACCGACGTCGAGGCCGCGATCGACGAGGTCGTGGACTCGATCCGCCCGATCGTGCGCCAGCATCACCTCGACGTCCGGCCGGGGCTCCGCCACCACGCCCTGGCCGACGCGCCCCGTCTCCGCCAGATCCTCGAGCACCTCATCGAGAACGCCGTGAAGTACGCCCCGCCCGACACCACGATCACCGTCGACCATGCCCTCGTCGAGGGGTTCGTCCGGATCGGAGTGAGCGACGAAGGGCCGGGCGTCCCGGTCGAGTGGCGCGACCGGATCTTCGAGCCGTATGCCCGGCGCGAGACGCACACCGCGCGCGGCTCGGGGATCGGTCTCTATGCCGCCAAGCGCCTGGCTGAATCGATGGGGGCCCGCGTCTGGGTCGAACCCGCCGAGCCGCACGGCGCCCGGTTCGTCGTCGCCCTGCCCGCCGCCGCCGCCGTGTAACGTGAGGTTCCGATGATCGCCAGCCGTCCGCTCCGCATCCTCGTCGTCGACGATGACCCCGCGATGGTCGGCGCGATCACCGCGCTCGTCGGGACCGAGGGCCACCAGGTGATCACCGCCTACGACGGGCTGACCGCGGTCAAGCGCTTCCGCGAGGAGTCGCCCGACATCGTGCTGCTCGACCTCGCGATGCCTGGCCCCGACGGCTTCACGGTCGCGGGCCAGATGCGGGCCGCCGGGTCCGCGCCGATCCTCGTCGTCTCGGGCGAGAGCGCCGAGGAGGCGAAGGTCCGGGCGCTCGGGATCGGCGCCGACGACTACCTGGTCAAGCCGTTCGGCAAGGCCGAGCTGCTGGCGCGGATCGCGGCGGTCATGCGCCGCGTCGATCGGTCCACGGCCGGCCCGACGTCGGGCCCCGTGTCGGCCGGAGAGCTGGTCCTGGAGCCCGCGCGCCACGAAGCGCGGGTGGGATCGACCGCGCTGGTCCTCACCCCGACGGAGTTCCGCCTGCTCGAGGCGCTGGTCCGGGCCGCCGGCGACATCGTGCCACACCACCTGCTCGCGCGATCCGGCTGGCCGGCCGAGACGGATCCAGACCTGCTCTGGCTCAAGCCCCATCTCGCCCGACTTCGGGCCAAGGTGGAGGGCGCCGGCGGTCCCCAGATTCTCGCGGTCCGTGGAGTCGGGTACCGGATCGAGGCGGGTTCCTGACGGGGGCTGCCAACCCCGACCCGCACGCGTTCCCGCTCGGGCGCAACATTCGGGCGCCGGGCGACCGAACGGGCGAAGGGCCACGCTGACCAGGCCGCATCCGGGCGCCGGGCGACCGAACGGGCGAAGAAGCCGGGTGCCCATCGTCGCTTCGGGCGCGGGGCGACCGACCTGGCCCAGGAGCGACGTGCCGATCGTCGGTTCGGGCGCGGGGCGACCGAACCTGCCGCACGCGGGGGTGCCGAGGGTCAGGCCAGGGCCAGCGACGCGGCTCGGTAGCCGCTCACGTCGTGCGCTTCATCGACGCAGGCCACGCGGCAGCCGCGGGCGTCGCGCCCGCCGAGCGGGTTGAAGTGGAACCAGGCGATGTCGTTGCCGGCCATGCCGGAGCGGAGACGACAGCCACAGGTGGCACAGGTCACCGGCGCGCCGTGACCGTCGCGGACGGCGATCGGGCGGCGGGTCTCGGGGTCGGGCGGGTGGATCATCGGGCGGCCTTCGCTTTCCGGGGTCTGAAGACATCGAGACGGCGCGCGCGGCGCCGTCTCGCGATGATCGCCTCCGGGCCGCGCCCGGTGCGACACCGACAGCGTTGCTGGTCGGTTGCGGTGGGGTTGCGTCGGGCTCGATCGCGCCCCGGGACGGTCAGCCCGCGGCGACCGAGGAGCCGGGCCGCGCCGCTGGCACGGTCGCGGCCGTCCCCACCGAACGAGCGGCCGGGTCGCCGACCAGCGGCGCACGCTCCGGCGCCGACGCGACGGGTTCGATGAGCCACACATCGGCTTCGAGCGGAGCGGGTTCGCCGAGCAGGCGCGCCGCCAGCATCGAGCCGGCATCGCGGTGGGCCCCGACGAGCCGGTGGAGCTCCGCGACCAGGTCCGCCCCGTCGTCGCGTGCCGCGACGGCCGCCGAGAGCCTCGTGCCCAGCACGCTTCGCGCGTCGAGCGCGGCGAGGTGCCGTCCGTCGGGGTCGTAGAGGTACGCCCGGCCGCCGGTCATCCCCGCCCCGAAGTTGGCCCCGACCGGCCCCAGGACCACGACTACCCCGCCGGTCATGTACTCGCACCCGTGCGGCCCGAGGCCCTCGACCACCGCGCTCGCCCCGGAGTTCCGGACGGCGAACCGCATCCCCGCCCGCCCGATGACATGCAGCCGTCCACTCGTGGCGCCATAGAGGCACGTATTGCCCGCGATCGCCTGGCGGTGTGGCTGGGCGGCCAGACCCGGCTCGGGCGCGACGACGACCACGCCGCCGGACAGCCCCTTCCCGACGTAGTCGTTCGCCTGGCCGACCAGACGCAGCTCGACGCCCGGCCCCGCGAACGCCCCGAACGACTGACCCGCGGCGCCGTGCACGCCCAGGTGGATCGGCCCGGCGAGCTCCCCGCGCTCCACCGCCCCGGTGAGCCCGGCGCCGAACGATCGATCGGCGGTCGAGAGCGCCAGGCCGTCGGCGCGGAACCCGGACTGGCCGCGGAGCGCGGCCGCCAGGCGTCGCTCGAGCGGGCTCGCCTCGCCGTGGCGGACGTCGCGGCCGGCCGAACCCGGATCGGCACGGCGGGCGGAACCCGCCTCCCAGCGTCCGGCCCCCACGACCGCCGTGAGGTCCAGCGTGGCGCGCCGCCGATCCGGAACCAGGAACCGGCGCGACTCGCCGACGAGCTCGCCCACCGTACGGGCGCCGACGGCGGCCATCTCCTCGCGCAGGCCCTCGGCGAGCGCCAGCGCGAACCGCTCGACCTGCTCGGGCGTGCCCGCGAACTTCGCCCGGAGGTCCTCGCGCTGGGTGGCGATCCCGGTCGGGCAGGTGTCGAGGTGGCACTGGCGGGCCATGTCGCAGCCGATCGCCACGAGCATCGCCGTACCGAACGCGAACTCCTCGGCGCCGAGGAGGGCTGCGACGAGGAGATCCCGCCCGGTCCGGAGGCCCCCGTCGGTCCGGAGGGCGACGCGGTCCCGGAGCCCGTTCCGGAGGAGCGTCTGGTGGACCTCGGCCAGGCCGAGCTCCCACGGCGCGCCGACGTGCTTGATCGAGGACAGCGGCGACGCACCGGTCCCGCCGCTGTGACCGGCGAGGTGGACGTAGGTCGCGCCGGCCTTGGCCACCCCGGCTGCGATCGTGCCGACGCCACGGCTCGCGACGAGCTTGACCCCGATCCTTGCCGCCGGGTTGATCGCGCGGAGATCGGCGATCAGCTGGGCGAGGTCCTCGATCGAGTAGATGTCGTGATGCGGCGGCGGGCTGATGTAGCTCATCCCGGGCCTGCCGCGGCGGAGCGCCGCGATCCAGGCCGTGGCCTTCTTCGCCGGCAGCTGGCCGCCCTCGCCCGGCTTCGAGCCCTGGGCGATCTTGATCTCGAGCTGGTCGCCACGGGCGAGGTAGGTCGCCGTGACCCCGAACCGGGCCGACGCGACCTGCTTGATCCGGGCGTCGTGGCGCTCGCCGTCGGGCCCCGGGACATACCAGCCGGGGTCCTCGCCGCCCTCACCGGTGTTGGCGGCGCCGCCGGCCCGCTGGATCCCGATCGTGAGTGCCTGGTGGGCCTCCGGCGAGAGCGCGCCGACCGACATCGCGGACACGACGAAGCGACGGACGATCGATCGCGCGGGCTCGACCTCGGCGAGGGCGATCGGGCGGGTGCCGCGGGGCCGGCGAACACGAAGGGCGTCGCGGACCACCTCGGTGGTCGCAGCGGCGACCGGCGAGGGCGCAGGGGTCCCCGACGTCCCGACCGCCGGTGCGAAGCCGGACTGATCCTGGATGACCGCCACGACGCGCGGGGCATAGCGGTGCGCTTCGCCATCGGCCCGGAACCGGGCGAACCCCGGGTCCTGGAGCTTATTCGATGGCGTCGCCGGCGCGACGCCGAGGGCGGCCGAACGGCGCCGGAGCTGACGCTCGGCGAGCTCCGTGAAGCCGACCCGGCCGGGCCACGCCGGGGCCGCCGGGAAGCAGCGGGCCCGGACCGCCTCGTCGAGCTCGAGCGACTCGAACAGCATCCCGCCGATGTACGACGAGGCCGTGCTGATGCCCATCCGGGCGAGCGTCTTGCGGAGCCCCGCGTCGAGGGCCCCGAGCAGGTTGGCGACCGTGGCCGCGGCGTCGAGCTCCTCGGCGCCGCGCGCACCGGCCAGCTCAGCTGCCAGCTCGACCGCCAGCCACGGGACGAGCGCGGTCGCCCCGACCGCGAGGACCATCGCCGCGCCGTGGACGTCGAGGATGTCGGCCGCCTCCACGACGAGATCGGCCCGGCCGCGCAGCCCGGCGGCGCTCAGGGCCGCGTCGACCGCGCCCGCGGCGAGGATCGAGGGCATCGGCAGCCGGTCGGGGGTGAATGCACGGTCGCTCAGGACGATCAGCTCGGTCCGGCCGCGGGCGGCGGCCACCGCGTCGGCCGCCAGCCGCTCGAGCGCGCGCTCGAGGCCGGCCGGTCCGTCGATCGCCGGCCAGGTGGCGTCGAGCACGCGGGTCGGGCCGCCGAACGATCGGAGCAGCGCCGCCAGGTCGGCGAGGAACGGTCGCTCGAGGCGGATCGTCCGCGGCCCGCGCGGCGGACCGCCGAGCAGGGCCGGCCGCCGGCCGAGCTCCACGCGCAGGTCCATCACCGCCCGCTCCCGCTCTGGGTCGATCGGCGGGTTGGTGACCTGGGCGAACGATTGGCGGAGGTGGTCGGCCACCGGCCGGTCGATCCGACCGAGGCCGGCCAGCGGGGTGTCGTCGCCCATCGACCACAGCGGCTCGTGGCCCTCGAGGGCCATCGTCCTGATGTCGAGCCGGGCGTTCTCGGCGTGGAGCCCGGCGAGGAACCGCAGGTTCGCCGGCGTGACGGGCCCACCGAGCACGACCGACGAGTCGTCGTCGCCCGCGAACGGGTCGACGTGACTGGTCCGCGGCGCGTCGTGGATCGGCAGGCGCCGGAGCAGGCGCGCCTTGGCCTCGACGTCCTCGAGGATCAGGCTGCGCGCCGGCTCGACGAGGAAGATCTCGCCAGGGCCGAGCCGCCCGCGCCGGACCGTGTCCTCCGGCCGGAGCGGGATCGCACCCGCCTCGGAGCACACCGCGACCAGGCGATCGCGCGTGACCGCGAAGGTCGTCGGACGCAGCCCGTTCCGGTCGGCGATCGCCCCGACCCGGGTGCCGTCACCGAAGACGATCGCGGCGGGGCCGTCCCACGGGGCGAGGAAGCCGGCACTGCGCCGGCGGTGGGCGGCGACCTGGGGATGCGGCGCGCGGCGCAGGGCGAGCGCCTCGGGCATCGCGGTCAGCAGCGCCGTGCCGAGGTCCCAGCCGGTGGCGACCAGCAGCTCGAGCATCTCGTCGAGCGACTGCGAATCGGACCCCGCGGCGGACAGCAGCGGGCCGGCCGAGGCGAGCTCGGCGTCGACGGGCCGGACCGGGTCGCCGGCGCGGCCGTGGACCTGCGAGCGGTTGCCGCGGACCGTGTTGATCTCGCCGTTGTGGGCGATCGCGCGGAACGGCTGGGCGAGGCGCCAGGTCGGCTGGGTGTTCGTGGCGTACCGCTGGTGGAACAGGGCATAGCGCACCCGGATCCCCGGATCCCGCAGGTCCGGGTACAGGTCGGCGAGGCGGGCGCCTGCGACGAGGCCCTTGTAGACGATCGTCCGGCACGAGGCCGACGGCACCGCAAGGCGATCGGCGAGCCCTGCGGCGGCCGCGGCCGTCTCGAGGCGGCGGCGCGCCACGACCAGGCGTCGCTCGAAGGCAGCGTCGCCCAGTGCGCGGCGGTCCGCGCCGGTGGGCCGACGGACGAAGACCTGGACGAACGCCGGACGGCAGGCTCGGGCGGCCTCGCCGAGGGCGGACGCGTCACTCGGGACGGTCCGCCAGCGGACGATCTCCAGGCCGGACGCGACCAGGCTCCCGGTCACGAGCCGGCGGGCCGAGGCCCCCGCAGCGCGCGCCCGGGGGAGGAACAGCTGGACCACCGCGGGCCGCTCGACGGCCAGCCCGCTCCGGGGAGCGAGCGCCTCCACCACGCTCGGATCCAGTGGCAGCGAGACCCCCGCCCCGTCGGACGAGGCGCCGTCCGCGCCGAACGCCCCGCGGTGCGCCAGCGCGGCGAGCCCGGTCAGGGCGAGCGGCAGGACCTCGGGCAGGTGTCGCCCCCCGGCGTCGGCGACGAACCCGATCCCGCAGGCGTCGTGCTCGAACGCCTCGTCGTACAGGGGCGCGATCGACCGGCGACGGGGTCGCTGTGGCGGATCGGGGCTCATGGGTGGCTCCGTCGATCGAGAGGGTGACTGAGCCGACCACCCGGGAGGAGCCGGGCGGTCGGCCGTGTTCGATGGCGGTCAGGCCGACGCGGGAGCGCCGACCCGCGCCCTACGCCTGGTAGGCCACCTCGCCGTGGACGGCGAGATCGAGGCCGGCCTCCTCCTGTGCCTTGGGGACCCGGATGCCGAGGATCACGTCGACGACCTTGATGATCACGAACGTGGCGACGATGGCGTAGGCGATCGTGGCCCCGATGGCCACGAGCTGGACGCCGATCTGGCCGGCGTTGCCGTCGATCAGGCCGCGCCCGAGCGGGTTGATGGCGGTCGTCGCGAAGACGCCGGTGGCGAGGGCGCCGAACATCCCGCCGACGCCGTGGACCGCGAACACGTCGAGCGCGTCGTCGATCTTCAGGCGGCTGCGCAGCAGCGTCGCGCTATAGCACAGGCCGCCGACGAGGAGGCCGATGATCAGGGCGCCGCCGGCGGTGACGAAGCCCGAGGCGGGCGTGATCGCGACGAGGCCCGCGACCGCGCCGCAGACCGCGCCGACGACGCTGACCTTGCCCTTGTGGAGGTAGCTCGCGAGGACCCAGCTGATCGTGGCCGCGCCGGCTGCGGTGTTGGTGACGAGGAGGGCGTTCGCCGCGAGGCCGTCGGCGGCAAGGGCGGACCCGGCGTTGAAGCCGAACCAGCCGAACCACAGGAGGCCCGCGCCGAGGACGGTCATCGGGATGTCGTGGGGCTCCATGGCCTCGCCGTTGACGACCCGGCGTCCGATGAGCAGGGCGACGACGAGGGCCGACACGCCCGAGGCCGCATGGACGACGGTCCCGCCGGCGAAGTCGAGCGCGCCGAGCTTGAACAGCCAGCCGTCCGAGGCCCACACCCAGTGGGCGATCGGCGAGTAGACGACAAGCGACCAGAGGATCGTGAAGAGGACGAACGCCCCGAAGCGCTTGCGCTCGGCGAAGGCCCCCGTGATCAGGGCCGGGGTGATCGCCGCGAACATCAGCTGGAACGCCGCGAAGAGGACGAACGGGATCGTGACACCGTAGATCGTGCTCGGCTCGAGGCCGACGTTCATGAAGCCGACGAAGTCGAGGTTGCCGATCAGGCCCAGCCCGTTGACGTCCGGCCCGAACGCGAGCGAGAACCCGACCAGGACCCACACCACGCTGACGAGGGCCAGGCCGAAGAAACTGTGCATGATCGTGCTCAGCACGTTCTTGCGGCGGACCAGGCCCCCGTAGAACAGGGCCAGACCCGGCAGCATGACCATGACCATCGCCGTCGCAATCAGCAGCCAGGCGGTGTTCCCGCTGTCCATCGATGTGCTCCTCCACACTCCGCCGGACGACTCCCTCCCGGAATCGCCTCAGCGGGAGCATGGGCGCACCCTCGTCGCCGGATCGCCACCGAGCGGGTCCCGAAAAGGATGCGAACGGGTTACGGAGCCCGAGGTCAGGCGTGGGACGGGGACCATCGTTCCCCTGCCCGGCGCCGACCCGGCCCGTATCCTGACCACATGACCGCTTCCGCGCTGCTCCACGCGCTCGCCCACGGTGCGCGTGGCATCGGCTCCACCGTGGCGGTCGTCGCCGTCGTCGGGGTGATGGCGTTCCTGCTCGCCGGACGAGACGGGTCGAACGGACCGACGACCCCGACGCCCGGGCCCGTGGCCGCGGCGGGCGCCTCCGCCGCCGTCGAGCTCGCTCCATCCCCCGATCCGACCGAGGCCGCCGCGCCGTCGACGCTGCTCGAGACTCCGTCGCCGGCTGTCCCGCCCTCGACCGAGCCGACAGTCGAGCCGACACCGGACCCGACCCCTGGGGTGACACCCAAGCCGACCCCGAAGCCGACCCCGAAGCCAACGCCCAAGCCCACCCACGATCCCGCGCCGGAACCGACGCCGATCGTCTACCGCGACAGCGGCTCGTTCGGCGAGACGCTCTCCGCGGGTGGCGTCGCGACCTACCTGGCGAAGCGCGAACCGAGCTCGGACGGGTCGATCACCTGCGGTCTCAGCGCCGACTACCCGAACCACACCGAGAAGGTCAGCTTCGACATCCGGGTCACGTGGTCGAAGCCGTCCGAGGCCATGGAACCCTTCGTGGCCGTCGGCAGCGCCCCGTTCTACAACGTGATCTGGTGGGACGCCTCGTTCGCCAGCGGGAGGAACCTCGTGGTCACGGTCTGCACCCGCCCGGGCGACTCGTCCAAGGCGCGGGTCGAGTTCGAGTCGAACGGCGGCGCACCGCGGAGCTACCGGTTCTCGTTCTCGTAGGTCGAGATCGCGTTCGGGGACTCCACCGAGAGGTCCGTGCGACCTGGCGAGCCGGGTGGGATTCGAACCCACGACCAAGGGATTAAAAGTCCCCTGCTCTGCCACTGAGCTACCGGCCCGTGGCCGAAGGGTAGCGGACCGGCCGGGTGGCTCCGCGATCGACGCGATGCGGGTCGGTCGGCGGGCTCGCCAGAACTAGGTCATCGCTTGGTATTCGCGACGTTGATGGCTATCATTCCTCGGTATGGAAGCCAGACGTGATCAGGTTCGGATCGGGCGGGCGGCGGACATGCTGGGCGTCACGGTCGATACCGTCCGGCGCTGGGCGGACGAAGGGCGACTGACGGTCGGCCGGTCGGAGGGCGGCCAGCGCATCGTGCCGATCGCCGAGGTGAGCCGGCTCCTCGGCGAGCGCCGCCAGGCCGCGACCGATCGGCCGATCGTCGCCCAGTCCGCCCGCAACCGGTTCGCCGGGATCGTCACCCGGATCGAGAAGGACCGGGTCGCCGCAGTCGTCGAGGTCCAGGCGGGACCGCACCGCCTCGTCAGCCTGATGACGGCCGAGGCGGTGGACGAGCTCGGCCTGCGGGTCGGCGACGAGGCGATCTGCGTCGTGAAGTCGACGAACGTCGTCGTCGAGGTCCCGGCCGGGCGCGAGCCGAGGTGATCGGCCGGGCTCGGGGGATCGCGCTCGCACTGGCGGCGCTCACCGGCGTCCTGGGCGTCGTCGGCTGCGAACCCGCCACCGAGTCGCCGGACCCGCGCGGGCTCACGGTCTACGCGGCCGCGTCCCTGACGGGCGCGCTGCGGGAGCTGGAGCCGGCCTGGACGGGGGGCCATCCCGACATCCCCCTCTCGATCGCCACCGATTCCTCGGCGGCCCTCGGCACTCAGATCGAGCAGGGCGCCACGGCGGACGTGTTCCTGAGCGCCGACCTGGCCAATCCGATGAAGCTGGCCGACGCCGGCCTGGCCGACGGCGCGGTGATCACGTTCGCCGGGAACCGCCTCGCGATCGTCACCCCGGCCTCGAACCCGGCCCGCGTCGCGATCCCGGCGGACCTCGCTCGACCAGGCGTCAAGATCATCGCGGCCGGCGACAACGTGCCGATCTCGACGTATGCGGCCGCCGTCATCGGGAAGCTGTCGGGCCTCGATGGCTACCCGCCCGATTTCGCCGCCTCCTACGCGGCCAACGTCGTCACCAGGGAGGTGAACGTCGCGGCCGTGCTCGCGAAGATCGAGCTCGGCGAGGGCGATGCCGCGATCGTGTACGAGACCGACGCCGCCGGCTCGTCGCGGGTCGACACGATCCCCGTTCCGAACGAGG
>DASSPG010000112.1:0-21071 GCA_035699725.1 Candidatus Limnocylindrales bacterium
CGACGCGCCCGGGGGCGGCGGCAAGATCCCGGTCATGCCGAACTACCTGATCAGCTACTCGGACCACAAGGTCGTGCTCCGCAACTACGAGGGTTACATCACGACCTACGAGGAGCCGCCGACGTACCAGCGCCACGACTCGGCCGCGTGCAGCTACTGCCAGCACGAGCGCCCGGAGCCCGGCCAGTCCGGCGTGCTGGGACTGCTCGAGGGCGAGCGGATGTGGATCGAGCCGAAGGGCTTCGAGGACGTCCACGCGCGCGGCAACACCGAGGCGCACCGGCTCCAGGACCCATCCAAGTGGGTGCCGTTCGGGGTCGGCGCGATCGAGGGCCAGGCGGCGCGCCCGCTCCGGGTCCTCGAGGGCGGCGACGGGGCGGCGCCGGCCGGCCCGGTCCCGTCCGCGGGCGAGCCGGTGACGGAGTATGCGCCGGGCGAGGAGCCCCGGCCGCGCGACGGCGAACCGACCGGTTCCGCCCACGGCGAGCTGCTCTAGGGTCTTCCCCGCGCGATCACGGCCGGATCGGCGGCCCCACCCGAACGGTCGCCCGACGACCGAACCAGCGAACGGCGACGGCGCCGGGCCGCAATCGGGTCGCACGGCGCCCGAATCCGGCCCGGAGCCGCGCCCGGAGCCTGGTTGCCACCCGCTTCTGCTCCCGTTCGGTCGCCCCACGACCGATCCGGTCCCGGGCGAGGATCGGCGCAGCGTAACGGCGCCCGTCACGGGACGTCATCATGTCGCCAGGAGGGTGTGATGCGGGACGTCCAGGAACGGATCGACGGCTGGGAACGGGCCGGGCTGATCGACGCGGAGACGGCGCAGCGGCTTCGGACCGATGAGGCTGCTCGCGAGGGCGATGCCGGGGGCAAGGAAGCGGTGCCGGCGCCCATCCCGGTGAGGTCCGCGTCGGCAGAGAAGCCGCGCGGCCTTGCGTTCGCATCGGTGTTCGGGCCCGGCGTGTCGGTCGGCGAGATGTTCGCCTATCTCGGGACAGGGTTCCTTCTCGGGGCGTGGACCGCGTTCGTGATCCGGATCTCGGGCGACTCGGCCGATTCGACGCTTGTCGGCGTCGGATTCGGGATCGTCGCGGTGGCCCTCACGGTTCTGGGGATCACCCTGCGGTCCGGGGACGACCGACGACGGCGTGCGGCCGGCGCTGCGTTCCTGGTGGGCACGGGGTTTGCTGCCTCCGCCGCCGCGGCGTTCGCCAGCCGCTGGAGCATGGACGGCCCACTCGTCGCCGTGGTCGTGGGACTCATCGCCGTCCTGGTGGCCGGCGCGTTCCGCCGGATTCACCCCGCATTGCTGACCGAGTTCGGTCTGATCCTGTCCGTGACGGGATTCGGCGCGGCGGTCCTGTCGTGGATCGAGTTCCTGATCACGCCGCAGTTCGACGGTTTCAACGGCGAGGAGCTCGCCACCTTCGACCACCTGCCGCTCGTGCTCGCCCAGGCAGCCGGATGGCTGCTGATCGCCCTCGTGCTGGGGCTGTACGCACTCGTCGTGGCGCGGGCGGACGAGGGCGACGAGGCCGCAGCGCACCGGCGGGCGACGCTCGTCCGGGCGTCGGCCGGTCTCGTTGCCGTCCTGGGGCTGACCCGTGCCCTCACGAAGGAGGCCGACATCGGCGGGGAGTACCAGCGGGTCATCCCCGCCTGGGCGGCGGACCTGGTGATCCTGGCCCTCGCGATCCTCCTCGTCGAGCGGGCGTTCCGGCGTGACTCGGGCGCCTTCCTGTTCGCAGCCGGGGCGGGCTTCATCGCCGCGCTGACGGACTTCAACTTCAGCTACCTCTCGGACTCGACCGAGGTCGGGCTGCTGATCGAGGGCGTGATCCTTCTGGCGGTCGGGTTCGTCGCCGATCGGCTGCGGCGCCGTCTCGCGGCGGGCGAGTCCGATGGGGGTGCGCCCATCGCGACCGCGCGCCCGGAACCCGCGGAGGGCGAGTCGGCGACTTTGAGGTAGCCCCGCGCCGGGCGATGAGGCGGCCGCCCGATGGACGCCCGTCGTCACTCGTCGACGCTCTGTGCACACCGGACACGACGTTCCGGCCGCAGCGGAGAGCGAACGATGAAGGCACTGGCGTACCTCCTCGGGATCCGGGCCCTGTCCGTGGCCGGTGAGCAGCACCCAACCGGGCGTGGCGCCACGGAGCCTGCGCTCCCACCCATCGCCAGCACGCCGGAGACCGCCGGCGCCTGGCGGCGCTGGGCCGAGGCCGGCCGGACCGAGGCCGCTCGCGCCGCCCGCAAGCCGTACGGGATCGGGCTGCCGGCACCATCGGGCGGCGCCGCCTGATCCAGTCGCCCGTCGGTCCCTGGGACTCGCCGCCGGTTCCCAGCGCGTGGCGCCGGCCGTACCATCGGCGGCGTGGGGAATCGGTCGAGCCCGGTCATCGTCGGTCGTGACGAGGAGCTGAACCGGATCGCACGCGCCCTGGAGGTGGCCGCGTCCGGCCGGCCCGTGCTGGTCGTGATCCGCGGGGAGGCGGGGATCGGCAAGAGCCGGCTCGTCCACGAGGCCATCGCGCGCGCCCGTGCCGCCGGATCGCCGATCCTCCACGGAGCGTGCCTCGAGCTCGACGGGGACGGGCTGCCGTACCTGCCGCTCGTCGAGGCGCTCCGGGGCCTCGTCCGTGACACGCCCCCCGCACGGCTCACCGAGCTCCTCGGTCCTGCCCGGTCGGACCTGGCTGCCCTCCTGCCGGATCTCGCAGCTCCCGGGAGCGCCGGCGACGGTGCGCCGGCGGCTCGACACGACTCGGCCGCGGACCGGGCGCGCCTGTTCGAGCGGCTCCTCGGCTTCCTCGGCCGGCTCGGCGCCGAGACGCCGGCCCTGGCGGTCGTGGAGGATGTCCACTGGATCGACCCGTCGACGCGCGACCTGATCACGTTCCTCGCCCGCAACGTGACGACCGAGCGGGTGGTCACCCTCCTCACGTGCCGGACGGACGACCTCGCCCCCGGCCATCCCGTCCTGACCTGGCTCGCGGAGGTCGGCCGCGCCCCCGGGGCGATCCGGCTCGAGCTGGATCGACTCGGCCGGGATGACATCGTCCGCCAGCTCGATGCCATCGAGGGCGCGACCGTGCCGGCGGAGGTCGTCGACGCGGTCTGGCGCCGGTCGGCCGGTCACCCCCTCTTCGCCGAGGAGCTCCTGGCGTCGGCGTCGGCCGGCGATTCGCAGCCCCCATCGCTCGTCGAGATCCTGATGGCCCGCGTCGCGACGCTCGACGGCGACACGCTCGCGATCGTGCGAGCCATGGCGGTGGTCGGCCGGCCGGTCGGCGATCGGCTGATCGGGCGGCTCGTCACCCGATCAGCGGCCGAGGTCGGCGCCGCATTGCGCGAGGCCACGGCACGGGGCGTCCTCGTGGGCCTCGATGGCGGGCGTCACGGATTCCGCCACGAGCTCCTGCGGGAGGTCGTCGAGGGCGAGCTGTCCAGCGGCGAGCGGCGCGAGCTCCACGAGCGGCTGGCCCGCGAGCTCGAGGCCGACCCGACCCTGGGCGACGACAGCCCGGCCGGGGCGGCCGGCGACCTGGCCCGGCACTGGGCGGCGGCGGGTCGTCCCGTCGAGGCGCACCGGGCCGCGATCGCCGCCGCCGCCGAGGCAGAGGCGGTCCATGCGTTCGCGGACGCGCACCGCCTGCTCGAGCGGGCGATCGGGCTCGAGCCACTCCTGCCGCCGGACGCGGCGCCCGACGCCGCGGCCCGCGTCGAGGTCCGGCGTCGCGCCGCCGACGCGGCCGACCTAGACAAGCAGCTCGATCGCGCCCAGGAGCTCCTCCGGGAGGCGATCGACATGGTCGACGCGACGGCCGAGCCGGTGCTGGCCGGCATGCTCCGCTCGCGCCTCGGCTACCTGATGTGGTCGAGCGGCGACGCGGAGGGCGCCCTGCTCGAGCACCGCCAGGCCGTCGCGTTGGTGCCGGAGGCCCCGCCGTCCACGGAGCGGGCGCACGTCCTCGGGGCGCTCGGCGGGGCCCTGATGGGCCTGGGCCGATGGGCCGAGTCGAAGCCCGTCTGCGAGGCGGCGATCGCCTGTGCGGTCGAGATCGGGTCGGCGGGGGAGGAGGGCCGGGCCCGGAGCATGCTTGGCACGGACCTCGTCGCCCTCGGCGAGGTCGAGGCCGGCCTGTCCGAGCACCGGGAGGCGCATCGGCTGGCTGCGGGGCGGCCCGAGCTGTTCGTCGTCACCGGCCACAACCTCGGGCTGAACCTGCTCGCCGCCGATCGCCTCGAGGAGGCCCTCGATCCGGCCGCCGCGGCTCGCGAGGCGGCGCGCGACGCGGGCATGGAACGGCGCTTCGGCATGGACCTGGCGGCGCTGACCGCCGACATCCTCCTCCGGCTCGGCCGCTGGGACGATGCGGAGCGAGCCGTCGGCGAGGGGCTGGCGATCGATCCGCGCGGGCCCGGCACACCGTACCTGGCGGCGATCCGTGGCAGGCTCCTTGCCCGGCGCGGTGCGTCCGCGGCCGCCGCGGACGTGCTGGGGGCGATCGATCGCGGGCTGCTGGATCCGGACACGCACGTGTTCGTCGTCACGGTCGCCGCGGAGGCGGCGCTCCTGGCGGGTCGGGCTGACGTCGCGTCGGCCGAGATCGCGGCGGGTCTCGCCCACCTCGAGTGGAACGACGTGTTCTGGGGGATGCCGCTCGTCTGTCTCGGGCTGCGGGCGGCCGCGGAGGCTGCGGAGGAGGCGATCGCCGCGCGCGACGAGCAGCGGCTCGCGACGATCCGGGCGGCCGCGGAGCCCCTCCGCGCGGCCCTCGACGGGTATCGCCGGCGGGCGACCACCCTGAGCGGGGTGGCGTGGCTCGCGACCGGTGATGCCGAGCTCGCGCGGATCGACGGCTCCACCCGCCCGGAGCCATGGGCAGCGGCGATCGGGGCCTGGGGCGCGGGGCTCGATCCGCTCGAGGCCGCGTATGCCCGGTACCGGTTCGCCGAGGCCGGGCTCCGGAGCAGCGGCGTCCGGGCGGACGTCTCGGCGGAGCTGGTGGCGGCGTGGCGTTCGATGGCTGCCCTGGGCTGCTCGCCCCTTCAGGCCCAGCTGGAGACCCTTGCCCGGCGGGCACGGATCCCGCTCGTGCCGGGCGATCAGCCGGTCGAGGTCGCAGAGACGGAGGCGCCGGCGGCTGCGAGCGCACGCGCCGGCGCGGCTGCGGCCGGACGGGCGGCGACGCACGGTCTGTCGGCGCGCGAGATCGAGGTCCTCCGGCTCGTCGCCGCGGGACGATCCAACGGCGAGATCGCCGAAGAGCTGTTCATCACGCGCAAGACCGCCGGCGTCCATGTGACCCACATCCTCGACAAGATGGGGGTCTCGAACCGGGTCGAGGCGGCGATGGCGGGCGTCCGCCTCGGTCTCGTGACGGGCGAGGAGGAGGCGGATCCGGGCGAGCGCCGGGCGCCCTGAGGCACTCGCTGCGCTCGCCGGGGCAGTGGCCTGGAGGAGGGCTCAGGCGGAGGTCGCTTCCTCGGACTCGTCCCGGTGAAGCTCCGAGAACACCTGGACCGGGATCCCGTCGCCGGTCTGGACGCCGATCAGGATGTCGCGGATCTTGCGCCCGGCCGCGAGGTTCTCCCCGGCGACGCCGTCGATGCAGGCCTTGAGCTGACCGGGCTCGTTCTGGAGCCAGCACAGCTTCAGCTCCGGGTCGGTCTCTGAGTTGAAGACCCGGAAGGTGTAGTGCCTGCTCTCGAGCAGGCTCTCGGCGGCGGCCTGCTGTTCGTGATCGACGGCGAATGCGAACTCGCCGCCCATCTCGACGTTGCTGCCCCCGGCCCCGAGGAGATTGATCTCGTTCTCGGCGAGGAGGGTCAGGACGGCCGCGACGTCCGGCGGTGAGAGCCGTGGTTCGACGCGGATCTGCATGTGCATCGGCGTGCCTCCACTCCAGCGGTCCGACGTTGTGGGGCCGCAGCGCGGAGTCTAACGGGCCGGTGTCCGCCGATCGTCTCGGCGTTCACCGGCCCGCCGTGCTCGCGGGAACGGGGCGTCACGCCCCCGCGCCCGCCGGCCTGCCACCCAGCGCCGGTCCGCCGAACAGGCGGACGCGGAGCTTCTGGCCGAGCGTCGAGAAGTCGATCGACCGCGGTCGGCTCGAGACCGACTCGCGGGCGCGCCGCTGGCGGGCGGCGTATTCGAGCTCCTCGGCGATCTTGATCTTCGCCAGCTCTCCGGTCATGTACGGGTGCATCGCTGCCTCCTCGATCCGTTGTCGATCGTCTGTCGACCTGACGCCAAGGTAGGTCGACGAGCCCGGCCGGCCATCCGGCCGGCAGCCGGTCCGGCGGCCCCGGGTGCCTCAAAGATCCGGCGGTGTCCGGCGGGGTGCCTTACGAGGTCGGATGCCGGGCCTCGCCGGGCGATGCCCGGCATGGGGGTTCGGCACGGACCGGGGGCTGGCATCCCGGCGCTCCATGCGCTAGGCTGCGTCAATCCCTAGTAGATCAGTCGGAGATCGCCGTCACGATGCCCGCCGACAGCCCGCCCACCGCGTCCGCCCCGGGTCTCGGGCCGCTCCGTGCGGCTCCCGCCGGGCTGCCGGAGGCGACGCTCGCCCCGCCGGTCGTGGCCGAGTCGGGTGACCCCTTCTCGACCCTCCGGGTCATCGATCTCCTGGCGCGCGTCGAGCGCGGCCGACCGGTCCGCCTCACCGACATCGCCGACCGCCTGAACGCCACGCACCTGGACTGGATCTTCCCGGTCGAGGTCGTCGCCGACGTCGCCGTCGCGCTCCAGGCGAACTGGCTCACCGACTACCGCAACCAGTCCGGCATCGTGGTCGAGGACGGGCCGTACGGCGCGACGATCGAGATCGAGGACAGCAGCCGGGTCGATCCGTGGATCGTCCGCCAGGCGGAGCGCGAAGCGGCGGCCTGCCGCGAGCGGCTTGCCGCCTTCAGCCGGCTCGACCGGGCAACGGGGGAGGGATAGCCAGGATGTGCGCGTGTCCCCGGCGGGCCCGATCCGCCTGATCGCCGCCCGCGAACCCGGCCCGTCTCCTGATCCGTCCGTCAGCAGCACCCAGGGAGCACCCCGATGACCGTCTCCGGATACGCCACCGACGTCCTCGTCGATTCCGAGTGGGCCAAGGCCCACCTGGACGACCCGACTGTCCGCTTCGTCGAGGTCGACGTCGACACGACCGCCTACGACCAGAGCCACCTGCCCGGCGCCGTGGGCTGGAACTGGACCAGCCAGCTCGCCGACGGGATCCGCCGCGACATCGCCAGCCGCGAGGAGTTCTCCGAGCTGCTGTCGTCGTCCGGCATCGGGCCTGACACGACGATCGTGCTCTACGGCGACAACAACAACTGGTTCGCCGCCTGGGCCTACTGGCAGCTCAAGCTGTTCGGCCATCGCGACGTCCGGATCCTGAACGGCGGGCGCAAGTACTGGCTCGACAACGGCCTGCCGCTCTCGACCGACGTGCCGTCGTACGACGCGACGGGCTACGACCTGCCCGAGCCCGACTTCAGCCTGCGGGCCTACCAGAACGACATCCTGCCGCGTCTCGGCGCCTCGGACTTCGCCCTCGTCGACGTCCGCTCCCCGGCCGAGTTCAACGGCGAGATCATCGCCCCCCCGGGCATGTCCGAGACGGCCCAGCGGGCCGGCCACATCCCGGGCGCGGCCTCGATCCCGTGGGCCCAGACGGTGCGAGAGGACGGGACGTTCAAGAGCCACGACGAGCTGGCCGACCTGTACGAGGCGAAGGGCGTGACGCCCGACAAGGACGTCGTCGCGTACTGCCGCATCGGGGAGCGCTCGAGCCACTCGTGGTTCGTGCTCCACGAGCTGCTCGGTTACCAGCGGGTCCGCAACTACGACGGGTCGTGGACGGAGTGGGGCTCGATGGTCGGGATGCCGATCGAGAAGCCGGTTCCTGCCACCGTCTAGGGCTGTCGCACCGGACCGCCCGCCCGGCGTCCCGCCTCGTGGATCGCCGTGGCAGGCGACGGCGCCTGATCCCCGGTCATCGGGCGCCCTGGGCCGGTCGACCGAAGCGGGCCATCGTCTCGAGCAGGCGATCGTGGGGCAGGGCGTGGGCGGTGATCCCGTCGCGACCGGTCATCGTCTCGGCGCCGACCAGGGCGTTGACGATCGCCTCCTCGGTCGCCTCGATCGTGGCGTCGAACAGCGCCCCGATCGCGAAGTCGTTCAGGACCCGGATGTCCACGGTCAGCCGCGGGTCCGCGGTGAACGAGGTGCCGGGTAGCGTCCGGTTGCCGGTGGCGAAGCACAGGAACAGGTCGCCGCTGGAGTGGGCGCCCGTGCCGCCCATGCGGGCGATGCCCAGGCCGGCTCGCTGGGCGAGGCGCTCGCATTGGTGGGGCAGGAGCGGCGCGTCGGTCGCGACGATCACGATGATCGAGCCCGAGCCCGGCTGCGCGACCGTCGGCGGGATCTCGTCGTCCTGCGTGCCCGCATACGGGCTCGGGATGGCGCCGACCGGGATGGCCTCGCCCACCGGCACGCCGTCGATCCGGAGGAGCTCGCGCCGGCCGTAGTTGGCCTGGACGAGGACCCCGACCGTGAACCCGCCCGAGGCGTCGTCGACGACCCGCGACGCGGTCCCGATGCCGCCCTTGAACTCGTGGCAGATCATCCCGGTTCCGCCTCCGACCCCGCCTTCGGCAATCGCACCTCCCGAAGCCGCGGCCAGCGCCTCGTCGACGTGGTCGGCGGTCACGTGGAACCCGTCGATGTCGTTCAGCAGGCCGTCCCACGTCTCGCCGACGACCGGCAGCGCCCAATACGAGGTCCCGAACGGCAGCTCGCGGACCGCGTTCCGGATGATCCCGTCGCGGACGACCCCGACCGAGTGCGTGTTCGTGAGCCCGATCGGGCCCGTCAGGTGGCCCGCCTCGCGGATCCACTCGAGCCCGGTGAGCTCGCCGTTGCCGTTCAGGCGGTGGCTCCCGGCGTAGATCGGCTCGGTCCAGAGGTTGCCGTCGTGGGGAACGATCATCGTGACGCCGGTCCGGACCGGACCCTCGCCCACGACGAGCGGCCCGTCGCCGGCGACGATGGTCGCGTGGCCGACGCGGACGCCGGCGACATCGGTGATCGCGTTGGCCGGGCCGGGCCGCCCGCGGCCGATGACGACGCCCAGATCGCGTGCTCGCACCGGGACGGCTCCTCCATCAGTTGTGTCGCACCGGCACCCCTCGGCGGCCAGTCTCTATCATCGCCGGGTGATCCGCATCTCGGGCGACCGTTCCGCCTCGTCGCCTGCCGCCGTCCGACTCGAGCCGTTGCCGGAGGTCGCCGACCGTCGTGCGATCGACGTGGCGGAGGCGTTCCGCGACCTGCCGGGGCTGGCCCTCCTCGAGAGCGCCCGGCCCGGGCGCAACGCGCGCTGGACGTACCTCACGGCCGACCCGGTCGCGGTCCTCGGGGAGCCTGCCGCAGGCACGGACCCGTTCGCGGTCGCGCGGCTCCTGCTGGCCCGGCTCGCGCCGGACACGTCGGTCCGCGATCCGGGCAGCCCCGACGCACCCCCGTTCCTCGGCGGGCTGGTCGGCTACCTCGCGTACGAGCTGGGCGACGTGCTGGAGCGCCTGCCCGCCGCGGCGCCGGACGACCAGGGCCTGCCGCTCCTGCGTCTCGCCCTCCATGACTGGGTGATCGCCTGGGATCGCCGAACGGGCGTGGCCTGGCTCGGCGGCCGGGCCCTCGACGGCGATCGGTCGCGCCTGGCCCGCCGGCTGACCGATGTCCGGGCGCGGCTCCGCCCGGGCCAGCTCGCGCGCGTGGCCGCACGGTCTGCGCTCGCCACCGGTGCCCGCGATCCCGAGCCGGCGGACGGGGGCGGCGAGCTCGCGTTCACGTCGTCGCTCGACCGGGCCTCCTACGAGCGCGGCGTCGAGGCCGTCCGCGTGCGGATCGCCCGCGGCGACATCTACCAGGCCAACCTGACCCGCCGCCTCGCGACCCCGTTCGACGGCGATCCGTGGCCGCACTATCGCCGCCTCCGGACGGGCGATCCGTCGCTCTTCTCGGCGTATCTCGACCTCGGCGGCGGGGCGCCCGGGCACGGATCGGTCCTGGGCAGCGCGCCGGCGCGGCCGCGCGCGATCCTGAGCGCCTCGCCGGAGCCGTTCCTGGCGGTGACCGCCGGTGGCCTCGTCTCGACCGATCCGATCAAGGGCACCCGACCGCGCGGCCGGACCCGGGACGAGGACCGGGCGCTGGCCCGCGAGCTCCTCGCGTCCGCCAAGGACCGGGCAGAGAACGTGATGATCGTCGACGTCCTGCGCAACGACCTGGGCCGGGTCTGCGTGCCCGGCACGGTCCGCGTCCCTCGTCTGTGCCGGCTCGAGCGCACGGCGGCCGTGCAGCATCTCGTCTCCACGGTGACCGGGCGGCTGTTGCCGGGCCGCGACGTCTTCGACCTGCTCCGGGCCTCGTTCCCAGGCGGATCGATCACGGGCGCCCCGAAGATCCGGGCGATGGAGATCCTGCGCGAGCTCGAGCCGACCCGGCGCGGGCCGTACACCGGCGCCCTCGGCTGGATCGGGCCGGACGGGGCGATGGCGACCTCGATCCTCATCCGGACGTTCGTCGCCGACGGGACGCGCCTGTCGCTCCACGTGGGCGGAGGGATCACGTACCAGAGCGATCCCGCCGCGGAATGGGACGAGACCGTGGCGAAGGCGCGCGGGCCGCTCGGCGCGGTCGGCGGCCGCGAGGTCGGGAGCGAGTGAGCGGAGGTGTCGCGGACCGCCGAGCGGGCACGGGCGGGCCTCGCCACGTCTGGATCGATGGCCGGATCGAGCCCGCCGACGCCACCGTCCTGACCGCCTTCGACCGGGGGTTCCAGCTCGGGGACGGCGTGTTCGAGACGCTCCGTGCGCGGGCCGGCCGGCCGACCGAGCTCGCCGCGCACGCCGATCGGATGGCACGCTCGGCGGCGGGCCTCGCGATTCCGCTTCCGGCCGATCTCGCCCATCGCCTCGGGGCCGCGATCAGGGAGCTGCTCGCCGCCGAGGGGCTGGCTGGGCCGACCGGCGACGCCAGCATCCGGATCACCGTCTCGCGCGGCCCGTTCTTCGGTCGGGGGCTCCTCCCGCCGGACGAGCACCCCGCCCCGACGATCGTCGTCCAGGCCTGGCCCGTCCCGCCGACCCCCCGCGCGCACCTCGAGGCCGGGCTGCACCTCGTGGCGAGCAGCGTCCGCCGCGACCCCGAGAATCCGCTCAACGCCCTGAAGACGACGTCGCGCGCCGACTACGTGTACGCGCGGGTCGAGGCCCGGTCCGCCGGCGCCGACGACGCCCTCTTCCTGACGATCGACGGTTACCTGTCCGAGGCGACCTCGGCGAACCTGTTCATCGTCCGCGGCGGCGACGGAGTGCCCGAGCTCGCGACCCCGTCCCTGGCCTGCGCGATCCTGCCGGGGACGACTCGCGACTGGATCCTGCGCTGGGCCGCGGGCGCCGGCCTCACCACCACGGAGGGGCTGCTCACGACGCGCGACCTGGCCGAGGCCGACGAGGCGTTCCTGTCGAGCTCGGTCGCCGGGATCCTGCCGGTCACCCGCTACGAGGGCCAGCCGATCGGAAGCGGCCTTCCGGGGCCATGGACGCTCCGAGCCCGCGCCGACCGCGAGGCGTTCATCCGCGGCGACGGGATCGGCCGATGACCCGCGACGAGCTCATCAGCCGCACCCGCCAGCTCGTCGCGGAGGGCGACCGGCTCCAGCAGGATCCGACGCTGCGCGGCCTCCAGACCTGGCTCCAGCTCAGCGACGACCTGCTCGTCTCGGCGTGGGGCTCGATGGATCGCTACCACCTGGCGTGGCTCATGGTCGGCAAGCCGAAGCAGATCGTGCGCGGGCGGCCGATGACGCCCGACGAGGAAGCGGCCTACGTCCGCGAGGTTGCCGAGGCGAAGACGTCGGCGCTGCGGATGAGCCTGGATGCGGTGGAGCGCCAGGGGATGCCCTTCGTCGGCGAGGAGAAGGGGATGGCCCCGGGCCAGGGGATGGGGTCGGTGCCCGGCGAACCCCGACGATGACCCCCGACGATGACCCCCGATGCTGACCCCCGACGAGCGACCGACGACCCCCGCCGTCGGCGGCCGGCGGCAGGTCCCCGTGCCGGACCGGATCGCCCGCGAGTACCTCCTGCTCGCACTGCGCCTCGACCAGCACGTGCCGGGACTCGTGGACGGGTACTACGGCCCGGCCGATCTCAAGGCGCAGGCGGACATGGAGTCGCTCCGCCCGCCCCGGCGCCTTGCCGACGACGCGAGCGCGCTCCTGGACCGGATGCCCGCCGAGGTGGAGGAGCCCGACCGCCGTGACTGGCTCACCGCCCAGCTCGTCGCGCTCCGGACCCAGGCCGAGGCGCTGGCGGGACAGGCCCTGCCCTACGTGGAGCACGTCACGCGCTGCTTCGACTGGGCACCGGTCCGCCGGGATGACGCGACGTTCGGGGCGGCCGCGGCGGACATCGCCACCCTCCTCCCGGGAGACGGGCCGCTCGCGGGCCGGATCGCGGCCTGGGACGACCGGTTCGTGGTCCCGGTCGAGCGCCTGCCGGTCGTGCTCGCCTGGCTGGTCGAGACGTTCCGGACTCGGGCGGCCGCGGTCTTCGGGCTGCCGGCGGGCGAGGATCTCCGCGTCCGGCTCGTCAGCGACCAGCCGTGGACCGGCTACAACTGGTATGACGGCGGGCTGCGATCGCGGTTCGACCTGAACACCGACCTGCCGAGCCGCGCCGCCACGCTGGTCCACGTCGCTGCCCACGAGACCTATCCCGGTCACCATCTCGAGCACGCCTGGAAGGAGGTCGAGCTCGTCGAGCGCCGCAGGCGGCTCGAGGCGAGCGTCCTCCTCATCAACACCCCGGAGTGCCTCGTCAGCGAGGGCCTGGCCGACCTCGGCCATCGGTTCGCGGTTCCGCCCGGCACCGAGGAGGATCTCCTCGTCGAGCTCTACGAGCGGGCCGGGCTCGTGATCGCCCGCGACGGTGCCGCGGCCCGCGCCGCCGCCGCGACGACCGTGGCCCTGGCCGGACCGCGCCGCCGGCTCGACGCGTCACGCGGCAACGCCGCGCTCCTTCGCCATGCCGATGGACGATCCCATGACGAGGTCCTGGCGTGGCTCCAGGAGGTCGGCCGGTTCGCGCCGGACGTCGCCGCCAAGCGCCTCGACTTCATCGAGCATCCGCTCTGGCGGACCTACGTGTTCGTGTACCACGAGGGAGAGGCCCTGCTCCGGCGCTGGCTCGAGGCCGTCCCGGAATCGGATCGTGCCGCCCGGTTCGGACGGCTCCTGCGAGAGCAGCTGACCCCGACCGCGATCGCCGCCGAGGCGGGCGTGGCGTCCGAGGCGGGCGTGGCGTCCGGGCCGCGCGCCGCGGACGCAGTGACGGGCGCTACGGCGCCTTCTTGACGCTCGTCGTCATCGGCCCGTCGTCGACGCGATAGGCGTAGCACGTCACGCCGCGGTCGCCGTCGTTCCAGTCCTCGTCGCGGGGATAGAACGCGCCGAAGTCGAGGACGCCGGCGCTCACGGCCTCCTGGCCGACGTACGCCGCGAAGAGCGGGACGCAGGCGGTCCCGAGATACTCGACGAGCTGCGGCTCGGTCAGCGGCGGCGTGCCCTTGGCGGCCGGGTGGGAGATCACGGCGAACACTTCGCCGGTGTGGCTCTCCGTGCACGGATGATGCTGCACGTCCGAGATGTCCACGTTCGCGGTCGGCACATCGAAGCAGTCACCGACCTGGAGGTCGGCCGGGCTCCCCGACAGCCGATCGCGGAAGATGAAGGCGCCGATCGCGATCACGGCGATGATTCCGATCCGGAAGACCCAGCCACTCATGAACCTTGCTCCCTCTTCGACCGATTGGTGCGTGGGCGACCGGTCGATGGGGCCATGGTACGGGGCGTTCGGGAGCCCTGTCCCCCCGCGCAATCGCGGAAATCGTCAGGGGCGGCGGAAGACGATTCGGTCCTCGCCCGGCGCCTCGTAATCGGCGTAGGCGGGCGTTCCGTACAGGTTCTGGCTGCCCGGCCCGTCGTCGGCCCGGAAGCCGAGGGCGCGGAAGAACGCGATGGCGATCGGCTCGCCGGGCCAGGCCAGGGCCGTCACGGCCGACGCGCCGCCTTCCGCGACATCGGCCAGGAACGACTCCACGAGCGCCCGACCGATCCCCCGCCGGCGATGACCGGGATGGACCGCAACGAGGTGCAGCACAGCCTCGTCGCGGTGGTCCTGGCTGCGGTAGCCGATGAGGATCGCGATCGGCTCGCCACGATCGTCGTCGGCGATCCACGAGGTCGATGCGACGTGGCGGAACCAGGCGCGGACGAGCAGGTGCCGGACGCGCCGCCCGGCGAACCACTCATCGATCAGCCCGACGACGCGGGGCTGATCTGTCTCCTCGACATGGCGCAGCACCAGGCGCCGCGGGCCCTCGTCGCTCATCGCGAGGCCGCCGCGGCGAGCCCGCCGCCCAGGATGAACTGGAGGATCACGAGGACGGGGCCGTGGACCTCCCCGAAGTAGGCGATCGGGTCGAGCACGCCGCCTTCGATCCGGCCGAACGCCCAGATCCCGAGCAGCCCGAGGCCCACGGCAGCGAGCCCGACCAGGCCGGCCACTGCCGGCGGCGACACGACCTTCCCGATCAGCCATCCCACGAAGGCGGCCAGGATGAGCAGCCCGCCTGTCATCACCAGGATCCCGCCCAGCACCACCCAGCCGAGCGCGCCACCGAGGACGATGGCCAGCGGAACCAGGAACCGGTCCGCGCCGGCTGCGTCGGGCTCGGCCGGCGCCGGGCGAACGTAGCGCTCGCCGGGCGCTCGGTCCAGGAGCCGGCGCGGCTCGCCGGGCTCGCGGCTCGGGAGGGGACCGGGGGTCGGGGTGGTCACGCGGGTCATCGTATCGGCTCCGGCGGCGCGGCCCGATCCCGTGGCGGCACCCCGGGTGGCGCGCTAGACTGCCGGGCGTGAGCCACCCTTCCCTCGGCCTGCCGCCGATCGACCGCACGACAGGCCTGCCGCCGGCCGCCGCGCGCGTGAACGCCGCCCGCGAGCGCCTGGCCGCGCGCGCCCTGGAGATCTCCCTCGATCGTGATCCGTCGCTCCGCGAGCGGCACGACGAGCTCGCGCTCCGCCGGCTGCTCCGCGACACGGCCGTCCTGATCGACCGGATCGTCGACGCCCTCGCGGTCGGATCGCCCGAGCCTGCCCGGACGTTCGCCGACGCGGTGCCGCCGGCCTATCGCCGGCGCAAGGTCCCGATGGACGACCTGATCAACCTCAGCCAGAGCATCCGCGACGCAACCGGGGCGGTCCTCGCCGTCGGCGACATGGGTCCCGTTGACGAGGCCGTCGAGGCGATGATCGAGCGGTTCCGCTGGCACCGCCGGATCGCCGGCGACGCCCGGAAGCGGAATCGCCTGCTCCAGGCGATCTACAAGGGCGCCTGATGACGATCAAGTGGGTCCAGGTCGATCCGCTCGTGATGAACGGCGAGCCCTTCTGCTATGGCTCGCGCCTGACCGTCCGCCAGCTCCTCGAGCTCCGCAGCAACGGCTATGACCTGACGCGCCTGATCAAGGACCACCCGGAGCTCAGGCGCGTCGGCATCGCGGCCGCCTACGCGTACGCGGGCGAGCATCGCGACCGCTACGCCGACTTCTTCGAGTCCGATGGTTCGCTCGCAGGTCCCGGATATTCCGACGCCGAGGCGGCCGGGCTGCCCGAGCGCCTCCGCCTGCCGGGGATCGTCGTCAAGCCCGCGCCAGTGACCGCCGTCGGCCCGGGCTGATCGGGGATTCGAGGGCCGGTGGTAGGATCGGCTTGATGACCGACACCCGGACCGATCCCACTGCGACCACGCCTGCTACCGCACCCGATGCCGCCACCGGCGGCGCCGACTCCGTCGACGCGCCCGCTGCCTTCGACGCCTCCGCCGACGGCGCCGCCTTCGACCCCCAGCGGCGCGCCACCGAGCTCGCGATCCTCGACGCCCTCCGCGCGGTCGTGGACCCCGAGATCGGGATGAACGTCGTCGAGCTCGCCCTGATCAAGCAGATCATCCTCGGGCCGGATTCGACCGAGGTGAAGATGATCCTCACGACGCCGTTCTGCCCGTACGCCGGATCGATGATCCAGCAGGTCAAGGACCAGGCCGAGTCCGTGGTCGACCACGACGTCAAGGTGACCCTGCTGGCCGAGCGCTGGGATCCGCGCGACGCCGGCCTGATGTGGTGATGGGGCAGCCCCCGAGCGGACAGCGGTGAACGACGCGGACGCCTCCGGCCCGGAGCCCTTCGACTCGGCCGTCGCCACCCGGCGTGGCGACGACGGGACGACCGGACTCCTGTTCGGCGGCGAGCGGATCGCCAAGGACGATCTCCGCACCGAGGCCTACGGCACGATCGACGAGGCGGTTGCCGCACTCGGCATGGCCCGCGCCCACCTCGGGCTCAAGGATCGCTTCGGGACGCTCGGGGTCGGGTTCGGGGAGCTGCCCGACATCATCCTGCGGATCCAGCGCGAACTGTTCGTGGCGGCCGCCGAGCTCGCCACCCAGCCCCAGGCGTGGGACCGCCAGCAGGACGGCGTCAGCCGGGTCAGCGCGGCGATGGTCGATGGCCTCGAGACGATGCTCCGCGAGACCGAGGCGCACATCGCCATGCCGACCGAGTTCGTCGTCCCGGGTGAGACCCCGACGAGCGCCGCGATCGAGCTGGCGCGGACGATCGTCCGGCGGGCCGAGCGGAGGGCGGTGCGCCTCGGTTCGGAGGGATTGATTCCAGGACCGCATTTGCTACCGTACCTGAACCGCCTTGCCGATCTGCTCTGGGTGCTCGCAAGGGCGGCCGAGCAGGCGGAGGCGCGGTCGGCGCCCCCGTCACGACCGGATCGACGGCGAACAGCCGCCACGAGGAGCGAGCGATGAACATGAACAACCCGTACGGCACGACGGGCACCCCGCCGGGGGCCCTGCCCTCGCAGCTCGGCGTCCGCCCGAACTCCGCGCTGGCGACCCAGTTCCTCAGCCAGGCGTTCGGCTGGATGTTCGCCGGGCTGCTGCTGACCGCCGGCATCGCCGCCGTCGTCCAGTCGCAGCCGGAGCTCATCCGCACGGTCGGCCGCTACTGGATCTTCATCGTCTTCGGCCAGCTCGGCCTCGGGATCGCCATCCAGGGCCTGATGCCGAGGATGACCGCGACCCTCGGCCTCGGGCTCTTCTTCGTCTTCGCCGCGACGATGGGCATGACGGTGGGCGTGATCGTGTCGCTGTACAAGGTGCAGTCGGTGATCACCGCGTTCCTCGCCGCGTCGGCGATGTTCGGGGCGGCGGCGGTCTACGGCGCGACGACGAAGCGCAGCCTGACCTCGCTCGGCGGGTTCCTCTTCATGGGCATGATCGGGCTGCTCGTCGCCTCGGTCGTCAACCTGTTCCTCGCCAGCAGCCCGCTCGGCTGGATCATCTCGCTGATCGGCGTGATCGTCTTCACCGTCTACACCGCGTACGACGTCCAGCGGATCTCGTACGGCGACTACGCCGCCTCGCTCGGCTCGGTCGAGAAGGCATCGGTCCTCGGCGCGATCCACCTGTACATCAACTTCGTGAACATCTTCCTGTTCCTGCTCCGCCTGATGGGGTCGCGCCGCTAGGGTCGCGCCGCCGCCCCCGCCCGCCGCCGCTCGTCCGCCCCTTCGCCACCGCCCGCCCGTCCGCTCAGACGGAGGTGGTCAGGCCGCGTGCGAGCAGTGGTGACAGCGCCTCCGGCGCCTGCGGTCGCGCAAACAGGAAGCCCTGACCGCGATCGCACGCGAGCTCGCGCAGCCGCTCGAGCTGGCCGGTCGTTTCGATGCCCTCGGCCACGACGTCGATCCCCAGCCCGTGGGCGAGCGCGATGACCGCCTGGACGATCGGGAGGTTCGAGCCGTCGCGGTCGATCCCCTCGACGAACGAGCGGTCGATCTTGATCGTGTCGAGCGGCAGCCGGCGCAGGTACGAGAGCGATGAGTAGCCGGTGCCGAAGTCATCGAGCACGAGCTTGACGCCGAGGTCACGCAGCGCGCGCAGGGCGATCGCGCTCTCCTCGCCGTCGTCGAGCAGCACGGACTCGGTGATCTCGAGCTCCAGTCGATCGGCTGGCAGGCCGGTCGACGCGAGGACCGCCCGGATGTCGTCGACCAGCGTCGGCTGGGTGAACTGGCGGGCCGAGAGGTTCACGCTCATGACGAGCGGACGCTCGGGCAGCTCGTCCAGCCACGCCCGGGCCTGGGCGCAGGCCGTCTCGAGGACCCAGCGGCCGAGCGGGACGATCAACCCGGTCTGCTCCGCGACCGGAATGAACGTCAGCGGCGGGATCAGGCCGCGGCTCGGATGCTCCCAGCGAACGAGCGCCTCCACGCCGACGATCGTATCGGTCGAGAGGTCGAGGATCGGCTGGTATTCGAGGCGCAGCTCGTCGCGGGCGAGCGCGCGCCGGAGGTCCGCCTCGAGCTCGACGCGCTCGAGGGTGGCGGCGCTCATCTCCGGCTCGAACAGCACGTAGCGCGAGCCCGGTGCGGCCTTGGCCCGGACGAGCGCCACCTCCGCCTCCCGGAACACGTCGCCCGGCGAGGCATGGCTGGGTCGGGCCATGGCGATGCCGAGGCTCGCATTGACGAACCAGTCGCGCTCGCCGACCTCGAACGGCACGCTCAGGGCGGCGAGGATCCGGTCTGCCGTCCGGCGCGCCTCCTCCAGCCCGCTGATCCCGGCGAGGATGATCCCGAACTCGTCGCCTCCGAACCGCGCGACGGTGTCCCCGGGACGGACGCAGCCTTGGAGCCGCTGACCCACGGCCCGCAGGAGAGCGTCGCCGACCGCGTGGCCGAAGCTCTCGTTGATGACCTTGAACCCGTCCAAGTCGAGCAGGGTCAGCGCGATCGGCTCGCCGTCGCCGTGGCGGGCCGCCGCGAGGGCGTGCTCGACCCGGTCGGTCAGCAGCTCCCGGTTGGGTAGCGTCGTGACCGGATCGTAGAGCGCGCCGCGCTGGGCGGCGGCGAACAGGTGGGCGTTGTCGAGGGCGATCGACGCGAGCTGGGCGAACCGGCTCAAGGCTCCGATCTCGCGCTCCCCGAAGGTCCGATCGTAGGAGCCGGAGGCGAGGCCGATCACGCCGACCGAGCGCCCGCCCGAGGTCAGGGGTACCCCGACAACCGCGCCGAAGACCCGCGTCGGCATGTCGGCCGAGCGATGGATCCAGGCGTCGTAGTCATCGACCGCGATGGCCCGGCCCTCGCGACAGACCTGGCCGGAGAGGCCGCTGTCGATCGCCATCTGGTAGTGGAGATAGTCGCTGAACAGCCCGATGCCATGGCGGATGACGAGGGTCTGGCCGTCGGGCTCGAGCAGGTAGATGAAGCCGTGGGTCGTGCCCAGCAGGCCCGCCGCCCGGCGGATGATCGTTTCGAGGAGATCGTCGGGATCGCGGCGGTTCATGAGCGCGATCGCGGTCTCGTCGAGCGCGGACAGGTACGGGTCGCGGCGGGCCCCTTCCGGTTCGCCGGCCCGCGACGCCGGCTTGGCCAGGTAGAGCGATTCGTCGGCCGCGGCCACGAGCTCGTCCTTGGTCCGGCCGTCGTCGGGATGGCAGGCGACCCCGGCCGAGATCGTGACCCGCGGGCCGGTCGGGGCCGGGATCGCGGCAACGGCCTGTCGGATCCGTTCGACGACCTCGAACGCGTCCATCCGGTTCGCTCCGGGCAGGATGACGGCGAACTCGTCGCCACCGTACCGGTAGAGCTGGTCGCCGGCCCGGGTGGAGGCCCGCATCGCCTCGCCGATCGCGGCCAGGAGGGCGTCGCCGGCCGGATGGCCGCAGGTGTCATTGAAGCCCTTGAACGAGTCCAGGTCGAGCATGAGGAGCGCGAACGGCGCCCCCTCGGCCGCCGCGATCGCGATCGCGTGCCCGAGCTCGCGCTGGAAGGAGCCGTGGTTGCGCAGGCCGGTCAGGGAGTCGTGCTCCGCCCGGACCGTGATCGCGCCGTGGACCTCGGCATTCTCGAGCGCGAGCGATGCCTGCCCGGCGAACAGCTGGACCAGCTCGAACTCGTTCTGGCTGAAGTGGGCCTCCTCACCGCCCATCCGCCCGACGTTCAGGGTTCCGACCACCACCCCGCCGACCCGGACCGGGACCACGATCATCGACTCCGGCTCGAACGGCGTGCCGGGGACCTGCACCGAACGCGCATCGAGGTGAGCCTCGTTCGACAGCACCCCTTCGCCGTTCCGGACCACCCAGCCGCTGATCCCGACCTCGATCGGGCCGGCGTAGTCGAGGATCACCTGCGCGAAGCGATCGCGGGCGACCACTGCGCGGCGGACTCCGGCGTCGAAGTCGCATCGGTAGATCGTGAGCGAGTCGTACGGCACGATGGTCTTGAGGGAGTCGGCGATCATCTCGAGGACGCCCTTGGGATCGCGGGTCGAGATCAGCCGCTCGTTCACCTCGAGGAGCTGGCGCTGGCTCGCCAGCTGATGCTCGAGCTCGCGCCGCTGGCGCTCCAGCTGATCCATCTGGGTCGCGTTGACGATCGCCTGGGCCGCGTATCCGGCGAAGATCGACAGCGTCGTCTCGTCCTCGGGCCCGAACCGGTTGCGGCCCGACGCGGACAGGACGATCACGCCGTGGACCTGGTCCTCGAAGCTGATCGGGACCGCCAGGATCGATTCCACCGTCGACGTCCGGAAACGCGGCAGCGACCGCGGATCGGAGTCCACGTCGCCGAGGAGCACGGTCTGGTTGTGCGCTGCGGCCCAGCCGGTGAGGCCCTCCCCGATCCGGACTCGGAGGAGGTCCGGGGAGGGGGTCGCCGAGCCGAGGATCGTGCCCTTGAACGCGATCGGCTCGCACCAGCCGGCCTCGTGATCGATCCGGTAGACCCGGATCGAGTCGTGCTCGATGAGGCGCTCGGTGCCTTCGACCAGAAGGTCGGCGACGTCGGACAGGCCGCGCGTCCGGTTGAGACGTACGGCGAGATCCTGGACCGCTTCCAGTCGGGCCGCGAGCGATCGGACCGAGC
>DASSPG010000113.1:0-5738 GCA_035699725.1 Candidatus Limnocylindrales bacterium
CGACGCGCCCGGCATCGCCGAGGTAGACGAGCCCCGCGTCGTCGAGGCCGCCGGCCTCCGCTGGGTCCACATCGAGGATCCCCGCCTCGCCCACCGCGAGTGGCTCGAGCAGCACTACGACTTCCATCCCCTCGACTGGGAGGACGTCTACTCGCGCAATCAGCGCTCCAAGCTCGACGTCTACGACGACTACCTCTTCATCGTCCTCCACTTCCCGTTCTTCGAGAAGACCTCGGGCCGGTTGCTGACGGCCGAGATCGACATGTTCGTCGGGCCCGACTACCTGATCACGCTCACCGAGAACCCCCTGCCGCCGCTCCAGGCGATGTTCGAGCGGATGGAGCAGCGCGAGGAGACCCGCGAGTCGACGTTCTCGAAGGGCTCGGGATACCTGCTCTACAAGATCGTCGACACGAACGTCGACGCCGCCTTCCCGATGCTCCGCAAGATGGCCAACAAGCTCGACCAGCTCGAGGACGACATCCTCGAGGGCCGCTCGAGCGAGATCGTCCGCGACATCTCCAACGCCAAGCAGGAGATCATCAACTTCCGGCGGATCGTGCGGCCCCAGCGCGCGGTCCTGCGCGACCTCGAGCGGACGAAGCAGCGCTACCTCGCGGAAGAGCTCGAGATCTACTTCGACGACATCTCCGACGCCGCCGAACGGATCTGGGACACCCTCGAGAACTACAAGGAGGTCGTCGAGGCGCTCGAGTCGACCAACGAATCGGTCCTCTCGCACCGCCTGAACGACTCGTTCCGGATCCTGACCGCGGCCAGCGTGATCCTGCTGCCGCTGACCTTGATCGCGAGCATCTTCGGGATGAACGTGAAGTTCCCCGGCGAGGGCGAGGGCCCGGCGTTCTTCCTGATCCTCATCCTGATGGCTCTCGTCTTCACGGTCCTCGTCGTGGTGTTCCGGCGGCGCGGCTGGCTCTGACCGGGAGATGCGCGGGCCGTCGTACAGTGGCCAGCCATGACGGTTCAGCCATGACCAGCGCGGACCCGCTCGAGGTCGGCCGCAGCGCCTACGACCGGCAGCGCTGGACGGCCGCCCACGATCTCCTGACCGAGGCTGACCACGTCCGTCCACTCGACATCGAGGACCTCGAGCGGCTCGCCGTCAGCGCCCACATGCTCCGCCGGACGGACGACGCCACGCGAGCCTGGGAACGTGCGCACCTTGCGGCGATCAAGGCCGGCGATCCGGCCCGGGCCGTGCGCCACGCGTTCCACCTGATCATGGGCTTCGGCGAGCGAGGGGAGATGGCCCAGGCCGGCGGTTGGTTCGCACGCGCCTCCGCGATCGCCGCCGAGCTCGGTCCCGACGCTGTCGAGAGCGCGCTCCTGTTGGTCCCGCAGGCGATCCAGGCCCTGATGGGTGGCGATCCGGGCGCCGCGCTCGCGATGTTCGACGCGGCCCAGCAGGTCGCGGACCGCCACCGCGATCCGGATCTCCGAACGCTCGGCCGATTCGGCCGTGGCCAAGCCCTGATCGCGCTGGGAGAGGTCGAGCGCGGCACCGCCCTGCTCGACGAGGCGATGGTTGCCGTCACGGCCGGCGAGGTGTCGCCGATCCTGGCGGGGACCGTGTACTGCGCCTCGATTGAGGCGTTCCAGGAGATCTTCGACCTTGCCCGGGCGCAGGAGTGGACCCGCGCCCTGGAGCGGTGGTGCGACGGCCAGCCCGACTTGATCCCGTTCCGCGGCCGCTGTCTCGTCTATCGCGCCGAGCTCCTCCGGTTCCACGGCCTGTGGCAGGAGGCGATCGAGGAGACGCGGCGCGCGACCGACTGGCTGTCCCGGCCACCGGTCGAGCCGGCCGTGGGCGAGGCGCACTACCAGCGGGGGGAGATGCATCGCCTCCGCGGAGAGGTGGCGGCCGCCAAGCGTGCCTACCGCGACGCGGGCACATGGGGCCGGCGGCCGGACCCGGGGCTCGCCCTGCTCCGGCTGGCCCTGGGCGACGTCGGGAGCGCCGGGGCGTCCATCGAGCGAGCGCTCGACGAGGCCGACGACCTGAACCGGACCCGCCTGCTCGAGCCGTCCGTCGACATCCATCTCGCGCGCGGCAACATCGCCGCGGCGCGCGCCGCGGCCGATGAGCTCGGGACGCGCACGGCCCGCTTCGTCGCCGTTCTGCCCCGCGCGATCGCGGCGCGGGCAGACGGCGCGGTCCGCCTGGCCGAGGGCGACGCCCGCGCGGCCCTGGCCGTCCTGCGCGAGGCCTGGTTGCTCTGGACGGGCCTCGACGCGCCGTATGAGTCGGCCCGCGTGCGGGTCCAGATCGGGCTCGCGTTGCGCGCGCTCCGCGATCACGATGCGGCGGACCTCGAGTTCAACGCGGCGCGCACGACATTCGAGGACCTCGGCGCGCGGCCCGACCTCGCCCGGCTCGATCTCCTGACCGAGCGGGCCGGCACGGCGCCCGCGGACCGACTCTCGCGCCGCGAGCTCGAGGTCCTCCGCCACGTCGCGGCCGGGACCACGAACCGGACGATCGCCGCCGAGCTCGGGATCAGCGAGCGGACGGTGGATCGCCACGTGAGCAACCTGTTCACGAAGCTCGGGGTGACGTCCCGCGCGGCGGCCACCGCGACCGCCTACGAGCGCGGACTCGTCTGACCTCCCGCACCGGACGCTACCCACCGTCGATCGGGTCACGCGATTTGGGTAGTTCCGCCGATGCGCCCGCCCGCCCATCCGGCCTACGGTCCTCGCGGCGACCGGGCCTCCCGGTCGCCTCCGCGACAGCCGAGCCAGGGAGGTCGGAGGTGGACGTCATGCCAGGAGCCAGCGAACGGGTCGGGACCCTGATCATCGGTGCCGGCCAGACCGGGCTGAGCGCCGGCTACCACCTCCAACGGCGCGGTCTGCCCTTCCTGATCCTCGACGCCGATGAGCGGATCGGAGATCACTGGCGCGAGCGGTGGGACTCGCTCCGCCTGTACAGTCCCGCCCGCTCCGACAACCTGCCCGGCATGCGCTTTCCGGCGCCGGCCTACCACTACCCGACCGGCCGCGAGATGGGCGACTACCTCGAAGCCTATGCCGGGCGGTTCAAGCTGCCCGTCCGGAGTGGCGTCCGGGTGGACCGCCTCGAACGAGCCGAAGATGGTCGCCGGGGGTTCGTCGCGACAGCCGGGGGCCGCCGCTACGAGGCCGACCAGGTGATCGTGGCGACCGGCGCGTTCCAGGTTCCGCGCGTGCCGGCGTTCGCCGCCGAGCTGGACCCATCGATCGTCCAGCTCCACTCATCCGGGTACCGGAACCCGTCCCAGCTCCGGCCCGGACCGGTCCTCGTCGTCGGGGTCAGTCACTCCGGGGCGGACATCGCGTACGAGGCTGCCGCGACGCACCGAACCATCCTCTCGGGCCCGATCCACGGCCAGCTGCCGTTCGCGGTCATCGACCGCCCCAACGCGCGGTTCTTCCTCCCGATCGTGGCGTTCCTGGCCAGCCACCTCCTGACGCTCCGGACCCCGATCGGGCGGAAGATGGCGCCCGAGGTGCGCAACGGCGGCGGCCCGCTCCTGCGCGTCCGTCGGCAGGACCTCGATCGGGTCGGGGTCGAGCGCCACGTGGCGAAGACCGTCGGCGTGCAGGACGGCAAGCCGGTCCTGGCCGACGGCCAGGTCCTCGACGTCGCGAACGTGATCTGGTGCACGGGCTACGCCCGGGACGACGCCTGGATCGACCTGCCCGTGACCGGGCCGGACGGCTGGCCGGTGCAGGAGCGCGGTGTCGTACCGTCCGTGCCGGGACTGTACTTCCTCGGAATCCCGTTCACGTACTCCTTCGCGTCGATGCTCGTGCTCGGTGCGGGGCGCGACGCAGGCTACGTCGTCGATCGGATCGCGGAGCGGGACGCCGCGCCGGCCGGCGCGGGATCGATCGCGGCCACCGCGGCGGGCTGAGGGGCGGACGCGGGCGGGCGACGGCGTCAGGCCGGGAGGTCGCGCTCGGCGGGGCCGACGTAGCGAACGTCGGGGCGGATCAACCGGTTCGATGCGGCCTGCTCGAGGACGTGGGCGGTCCAGCCGGCGTGGCGCGACAGCGAGAACGTCGCGGGGAACAGGTCCGGGGTGAGCCCGACGCCCATGAGGACCGGCGCGGCGTAGAACTCGACGTTCGTCTTGAGCGGCCGATCCGGGTGACGTTCGGCCAGCAGCCGGAGGGCCATGTCCTCGACCTGGATCGCCAGCTGGAGCCAGTCGGGCTTGTGCTCCATCCCCTCCGCGACCTTGCGCAGGGCCGCCGCCCGCGGATCGTAGGCCCGGTACACGCGGTGGCCGAAGCCCATCAGCCGCTCGCCCCGGTCCAGCGCTCCGCGCAGCCACTCCTCGGCGTGCTCGACCGAGCCGACGCTCGCCATCTGGTCGACGACCTCGGACGGCGCACCACCGTGGAGGGGCCCCTTCATCGTCCCGATCGCGCCGGCCACCGCCGACGCGATGTCCGACATCGTCGAGGTGATCACCCGCGCGGTGAACGTCGAGGCGTTGAAGCCGTGCTCCGCCCCGACGATGAAGTAGGCGTCGAGGGCGCGAGCAGTGGCCGGTTCCGGCCGCTCGCCGGTGAGCTGGTACAGGAACCCCTCGACGAGGTCGAGCGACGGATCCGGTGCCACCGGCTCCTTGCCCTCGCGGATCCGCGCGAACGCGGCGAGGGCGGAGGGCGAGAACGCGGTCAGGGCGCGCGCCTGCTCGGCGGTCGGGGGCCAGTCGAGCGTCTGCGTGGCGCCCCACGCCGAGACCGCAGTCCGGAGCGCGTCCATCGGCTTCGCGTTGCGGGGCAGGGCGCGCAGTGTCGCGAGAACGGCGTCGGGGACCGGGCCGGTGGCGAGGCGCGCGGCGCGGTCCCACTCCCCGGTCCAGAGCAGGTTCGCGACGGCCGGATACGAGCCGTGCTCGACGAGATCCCCGATCCGGTAGCCGCGATAGACCAGGCGACCGTTGGCGCCATCGACCCTGGACAGCGAGGTCTCTCCGGCGAGGACGCCCTCGAGGCCGGGCGAGTATGGGCGGTCGTCAGCGGGCTCGGCGGCAGCGGCGGCGGAGGACGCGGACGTGGCGGTGCCGGTGGACGTGTCGGTCATGGATGGATGGTAGTCCGGCCGCCCGCGACCCGCCGCGGGCCTCGTGCGGGCGCGGGCGCCGCAGGTCAGCTCCGGCGATTGTTCGGGGTGACGGCCTCGAGGATGACCCGGACGACGATCGCCCCGACCACCGCGACGACGATCGCGGCGACGAACCCCTGCGCCTGCCCGAAGCCGAGCTCGCGGGCCAGCCAGCCGCCGACGACGGCGCCGAGGACGCCGATGATGATGTTGGGGAGGCAGCCCCGGGCGGTCCGGCCGCCGACGACCGCGCCCGACAGGGCGCCGGCGATGAAGCCGAGGATGATCCAGTAGAGCAGGTCCATGCCCGTCAGTCTGCCATGTCGGGCGCCGCGAGGAAGGCCTCGATCGCCGCGACGAACTCCGGCGCGTGGCTGTGGTGGGCGGCATGGCGGGCGCCGGCGATCGTGACGACGCGGCCGTTGGCCAGGCGCGCGTCGAGCGCGTGCGTCGCGGCGGCAAAGGCGGCACTGCTCGCCCCGCCGAGGACCTGGAGGACGGGCTGGCGAACGGACCCGAGCGTGTCCAGCGAGCCGGCGGGGCTCGTCTCGGCTCGCAGCTCGCGGATGGTCGTGTCCATCGCCGCCGCCCGGCGTGGCCAGACCGGATCGGCCCGGAA
>DASSPG010000114.1:0-12740 GCA_035699725.1 Candidatus Limnocylindrales bacterium
CCCTCGACGAGGTCGCACTGGTAGAGGTAGTACGGCCGGATCCGGTTCTCGACGAGCTTGTGGACGAGCGAACGCTGGATGTGGACGCAGTCGTTCACGCCCGCGAGCAGGACGCTCTGGTTGCCGACGGGCAGCCCGGCCTTCGTCAGCTTGTCGACCGCCCGGCTGACCTCGGGCGTGATCTCGTTCGGGTGGTTGAAGTGGAGGTTGATCCAGAGCGGGTGGTACTGCTCGAGCATCGCGCAGAGCTCGTCGTCGATGCGCTGGGGCAGGAACACCGGCACCCGCGACCCGATCCGGATGATCTCGATGTGGGGGATCTCGCGGAGGCCGCGCAGGATCGATTCGAACAGCTTCGGCGCCAGGGTCAGGCCGTCGCCGCCGGAGATCAGGACGTCGCGAACCTGCGGCGTGCGGCGGAGGTACTCGAGCTGGGCCTCGTGGTCCTTGCGGTTGAAGTTCTGGGCCGGGTCGCCGACGATCCGCGACCGGGTGCAGTAGCGGCAATAGCTCGCACACTGGGTGGTGACGAGCATCAGGACGCGATCCGGGTAGCGGTGGACCAGGCCCGGCACCGGCGAGTGGCGGTCCTCGGCGAGGGAGTCCTCCATCATCGCGGTGAAGGCCTGCTGCTCGCGCCCGAGCGGGATGACCTGGCGCCGGATCGGGTCGTTCGGGTCGTCGGGGTCGATGAGGCTGATGAAGTACGGCGTGATGTCGACGCGGAACTTGTCCTTGGCGGACAGGCCCTCGCGCTCGTCGTCGGTCAGGTTCAGGACCTGCTCGATCTCCTCGAGGTCGTTGACCCGGTGGCTGAGCTGCCAGCGCCAGTCGTTCCACTTCTCGTCCGGGACGTCCTCCCAGATCGGGGCGCGGCGACTGACGGCGGGCCGACCGTCCGGCCCGAGCAGCTGGGCGGGGTCGCGCCGGTTGACGAACGGGGCCTCGGCGGCGGTCCGCTCCGCCGCCTGGTGGGCGACCGCTGCCTTGATCTCCTGGGCGTCCAACTCGGGCGGCCTCCTGGTGCGCGGCGTTCGCGGTCGGCGACCGGACGCATAAAGTCTATGCAGACTGCAAGTTCCGGGGATCATAGCGCGGCCCGCAAGGCCCGGTCGAGACCCGAAGACCGCCCTCAGCGAATCACGGCCAGACCGTCGAAGCTGATCCGCGGGCGACCGGTCGTTCCCAGCCCAACGATGCGGATCGTATGGGTGCCCAGGGTGGCGAAGTGACGGGTGAACACGAACCGGCGCGGCTGGGCCGTCGCCGCGTAGAGGTCCACGGTCGCCGCCAGGATGCCGTCGATGTAGACGAGGGCCTTGCCGCGGTCCGGTCCTCGTTCGGCGACCCACGCGAAGTCCCGCGCGCCCCACGTGAACGTGACCGACGCGCCGGACTGCGTGGATTCGTGGATGGATCCCCCGAGTGCCGCGACATCGGCCTCGCGCGACCATGTCCGTGCATACCGGAGCGTGCCATTGCTGTCGCTGACGATGACCGCCTTGAAGGTCGGACCGTAGTCCCACGCGCCGTAGTTGCCAGCCTTGTCCTTGGCACGGACGCGATAGCGGGCTGTCACGCCCGGATTCAAGGCGCGAGCGATCGTCCTGGACGTGGCGCTCGGCAGGGCCACGGACGTCCAGGTGCCGCCGTTGATGCTCTGCTGGAGTTGGTACGTTCCGATCCCCCAGCCCGTGTCGGTTCCGCTCCAGCTCAGGGTGACCGGGATCGTCGACCCGAGGGAGCCGCCGCCGAGACGAGCGACGGGCGCGGTCGTGTTCGGCGCGGTCGTGTCGCGATAGCGGACCGGCGGATCGTAGTAGCCCGCGAGGAGCAGTCCGGACGTGGCCTGGCGATCCCAACCGACGAACAACTCGCCGGGCCCGCTCGGCGTGAACGTGAACGTCGCCCCACCCGACTGCGTCCACTGCTTCGGATTCTCACCGTCACCGAGCCGCGCAACCCACCGGGCGTTGCAGCACGCCGACGCGCCGCCGACGAGATACCGCGTGTAGGTGATCGGCTGGCCGACGATCGGCGTGTAGGTGCTCGGCAGGACCTGGGCGATCGGCAGGTTCGAGGCGAGGATTCGGCGCTCGGTCGTGCCGACCGCAGCCATGAATCGAGCGCGGGCTCCCGGGCCGAACGCGGTCGCACCGTCTGCCTCGAACTGGCCGAGTTCGACGCTCACGTCGAACTGTCGATACGGGACCCAGGGCAGCGTGAATGTCCACGGGCCGCAGCCGCCGCTGGCCGCCGGCACATCGAGCAGCAGCCCGCCGAACGTGTCGCCGCTGAACGTCGTATCGAGCGCGGCGGTTGTCCCCCAGCGGAACTCCCAGCGGCAGAACATGCCAGGAGCAAACGTCAGGTCCGACGGGAAGCTCGGCGTGATCGTCACCGGGTGGCCTGTTCGCCGATCGGCCGAGATCGACACGGAGAGAGCCGGAATCGAGACGTTCAGCAGCTCGCTGATGCTCGAGGACCACCAACCCGCGGCGTTCTGGACCTGCACCGAGACCGTTCGGGGCCCGATGGTCGGGGCTCCGCCATACGCCGGGTCGTAGGCCGGCCACTCGATCACCATCGGGTTGTCGGTCGTCGCCGGCAAGGGCGCTCCCCACGCTCCTGATCCCGTCCGGAAGCGGACGTTCGCGACGGGGCTGCCGTCGTCCCAGGCGTTCCCGATCGAGGCGGGGATCAATCGATCCGTCAGGTCGGTGTCCTCGTAGAACCGCAGGAAGCCGATGTGCGGGGGCGTCACGTCGACCTGGACCTGGGCATGGCCGACGGACGAGTTGCCCGCTGCGTCCTGCCACTGGACCCCGATGTCCCATGAGCTCTCCTGTGACACGCTGACGGTGATCGTCGGCTCGTAGGGCCGACCTCCGATCGGAACGCCGTTCACGAAGATGGCCATCGAGACGACGCCGACGTCGTCCGTCGCCGGCGCATGGACGGTGAGGTCGAGCGACGACGCGTAGCCGCTGCCATCGCCGATCGTGACCGTCCCGACCGGCGGCGTGATGTCGTCTGCGGCCACGACGGCTCGCGGCAGTGCCGCCCCGATGATCAGTGGGATGAGCGCCGAGGCCAGACCGCGCGTGAGCTTGCGACGAACCGCCACTGGTGGACTCCCCTCAGGCCCGCTCTGCGGCGGACGTCACCGTACGGTAGCCACCGTGTACTGCACGAGCAACAGGGTGGCGACGCAGGGCGCCCGCGGGCGCCGGTCCTCTGGCCGCGCTCGTCGAGCGAGGCGCCGACTGCCTGGAGTCGATGAGCCGGCCCGGCGGATGCCGAGCCGGCTCGAGCCGAGCGCTCAGGTCAGCGGTTGGGCAGCGACTCCCCGCACATGTTCGTCGGGGCGCATGGCGAGTTCGAGATGACGGTGATCTTCGGGTTGCCGTTGCTGTCGCGCGTCAGGTTGAAGCTCTTCCAGGCCACGTTGTTGGCGCGGTTGCTCTCGACGAACCGGCCTTCGTCGTTGACGTTGATCTGGAGGTAGTAGACGCCGACGGGCGCCCCGGTCAGGTCGACCTCCTGGCCCTCGAGCGAGTGGTGGTACTGGTCGATCCAGCCGACCGACACGCCCTGGTACGGGGCTGTCCGGTCGCACGCCCAGTACGTCACTTCCGGCGTCTTCTTGTTCGCGTCGATCTTGACCCAGTCGATCAGGCAGAACGTCGTCTTGAACGATTGGGCGACGCCGAGGTCGTTCACGAGGACCGCGCCGATGGCGCCGCCGTTCCCGTCGTCGGTGGCCTTGTTGACCGAGAACTGGGCGACGCTACCGATATGCCAGTGGTTGTGGGCCGGGTGGAACTCGAACTGCGTGGCCGCGATGCTGCACACGATCGAGGCGGTCGGGTCCGCGACACCGCCGACCTTGCTCCAGATGTCCTGGAAGGCGGTCGTGGTGCCGGTCTCGCCGGCGATCGTCGTCTGGGGATGGAGATGCCACGGGCCGCCGCTCGTGTTGGCGATGCCGTTGGTCAGGCGGAGGGACTCGCGGCCGCCGGTGTTCTGGATCTGGAGGTGATGGGGGACGATCGGCACGAGGTCCGGCTCGAGGCCGCCCGGACACGGATCGGTGGTGCCGCCGCCACCGCCGCCACCTCCTCCTCCGGCCGCCAGAGCGACGCCGCTCAAGGACAGGGACAGGACTGCGACGATGCCGGGGATGGCCGTCCGGAGCGAGCGGGTCGCCATGCTGCGTCCTCCACCACCGCGGGTGCCGCGGCGGCCGCGCCACCTCGGGCGGGGCGGCGTCCGGCGTCGGGCTCGCGCGAGTGCTGGGATTGGACCAGATGCGCTGAACCGGCGCAATGCTCCCGAGGGGATCGGTGCACCAGCCGGTCCGGGCGTGGCAGTCAGTCGCCTGCCAGACCGCCCACGGATCGCCGCCGCTCGCCGCGAGGCCGCCGGACGTGCGCCGAACCTTGTCGATTGCCCCGGGGGGAGCAGTAGCGACGAAGGCCCGACCCCGAATCGGCCGCCGCGATCCGGACCTTGTCCAATGCCGGGTGAGGCCGCATTGGATGTCTCCTGGCAAGGAATCAGTGCCTGCGGCGGCTCTGTGGGCCCCACCGACGCGCTGTGCCTCCGTGCGACGCATTGCACAAGGACGGAGAGGAGGTCGGGATCGAGGGGGAACGCGCGGGGCAGCCGGGCGGCCGGCGGTCACCGGCAATGGCCGACGATGCTCGGCTACTCGCCGATCACGCTCCAGAGGAAGCCCATCATGATGAAGAACCCGCTGAACATCATGATCAAGCCGATCCCGCCGTACGGCGAGTTGGCGCCCTCGTGGGGAACGAGCTGGAGCCCGATCCCGAACACGATCGCCCAGCCGACGAACAGGAAGGCGAAGACGAACTTCGTGGTGGGCCGGGTCATGAGCCGGCCGAACCCCGACGGACCCTCCGACGACATCGCCGCGCGGAGCATGATCAGGAGCATCGCGACCGTGATCGCCGTGGCGATGCCGAATTCGACCGGTCGCGAGAAGAAGATCGTGAAGAGCTGCACGGGGGCCCTCGTACGGCTGGCGGACCTGCCGCCAGATGCTAGCAGATGGGCTGGCGGCCTCACCGGCTAGCATGGCGAGCGCATGGCGCCGTCACCCACCCGTCACCCCGCTGACGGGCGCACCGTGCCCGGCACGGCCGACCCGTTCGCCCGGCTCGGCCGGTTCGTCGTCCGCAGGCGATGGCCGATCGTCCTCGCCTGGGCGGTCGTCCTGCTCGTCGCGGTGCCGCTCGCGCCGCGCGTGGGCAGCGCCCTGCGGGCCGGCGGCTTCATCCTCGACGACCTCGAGTCGGCCCGGGCCAAGACGCTCCTCCAGGCCGAGCTCGCGACGCCCCCTTCGGCGGTCGTCGTCGTGTTCCACAGCGAGACCGCGAGGGCCGGTTCGCCGGAGTTCGAAGCCGCCGCGGCGGAGGCGATCCGGCGCGTGCCGGAGGCCCCGCACGTCGTCCGGATCCTGCCCCACGGTCTGAGCCCGCGCCAGGTCTCCGTCGACGGCCGGACCGCCTACGACATCGTCTTCCTGTCGATCGCGCCCGACGACTCGCCCGCGGCGCTGCCGGGGATCCGCGAACGGCTGGCCCACCCGCCGGGCCTCGAGGTCCAGGTGGCCGGCGGTCCGGCGTTCTACGGCGACGTCCAGGCCGTCTCGGAATCGGACCTCCAGCGGAGCGAGCTCGTCTCGCTGCCGCTCGCCGCGATCGCACTCCTCCTCGTGTTCGGATCGGTCGTGGCGGCATTCGTGCCACTGGTCGTGGGCGGCGCGGCCGTGGTGGTCGCGCTCGCGGCGATCTTCCTCGTCGCGAGCGCGACCCCGATGAGCATCTTCGTGCTGAACCTGGCGACGCTCCTGGGGCTCGGGCTCGGGGTGGACTACTCGCTCCTGCTGACGAGCCGGTTCCGCGAGGAGCTCGCCGCGCGGGCGGACGAGTCCCCGGGAACGCGGACGACGAGTGCGGTCGAGGCGACCGTCGCGACCGCCGGTCGGGCCGTCTTCTTCTCCGGCCTGACCGTGCTCCTCGGACTGCTCGGCCTGATCCTGTTCGAGTTCATGATCCTGCGTTCGGTCGGCATCGCCGGGGCGATCGTCGTGTTCCTCGCCGGGATCTCCGCCCTCACCCTCCTGCCGGCGCTGCTCGCCATCGTCGGCTCTCGGATCGATGCCCTCGCGATCCGGCGGGTCGTCCCGCGCGATGACCCCGACGGACCGTGGGCCCGCCTCGCACGCTGGGTCATGCGCCGCCCGATCGCGGTCCTCGTCCCGACCCTCGCCGCCTTGCTGCTCCTCGGCTCGCCGTTCCTGCACGTCCGGTTCAACGCCCCGGATTCGACGATCCTGCCGGCCGGCGTCCCGTCCCGGGCCGCCTTCGACCGCCTCGCGACCGCGTTCGGGGAGGGCGAGTTCGCCCCGATCGCGCTCGCCGTCCGGACCGCCGGCCCGGCCACGTCGCCCACCAACGTCGCCGCGCTCCACGACTGGTCGCGGCGCCTGGCGGCGGATCCCCGGATCCGCCGGGTCGATTCGCTCGTGGACGTGGACCCGCGGCTGCGCATGGAGCAGTACCAGCTGCTCTACGCGGACCCGAACGGCCCGCGCGACCGGTTCGTCGCCATGACCCTCGCGGCCACCACCAAGGACGATCTGACCGCCTTCACGATCACGACCCCCTACGGCTCGAACCGCGACGAGGGCCGGGACCTGGTCCGCGACCTGCGCGATCCCGACGGTCCGCTCGCCCCGCCGGCCGGGATGTCGGTCCTGGTCGGGGGCGGCGCGGCGGACGTCGTGGACGTCGTCGATCGGGTCGCCGCGGACTTCCCGCGGACGGCCCTGTTCATCGTCGTCACGACCTACCTGGTCCTCTTCCTCCTCCTGCGCTCGGTGATCCTGCCGCTGAAGGCGCTCGTGATGAACGCCCTGTCGATCGTCGCGAGCTTCGGCGCGCTGGTCTGGATCTTCCAGGACGGCAACCTGTCCGCCCTCCTCGGGTTCCAACCGCTCGGGTTCGTCGAGACGACCCAGCCGGTGATCCTGTTCTGCGTCCTGTTCGGGCTGTCCATGGACTACGAGGTGTTCCTGCTGTCGCGGATGAAGGAGGAGTGGGACCGGACCGGCGACAACCGCGAGGCCGTCGCGCGCGGCCTCGAGCGGAGCGGCCGGATCGTGACGTCGGCGGCGCTCATCGTCGTGCTGGTGGCCGGGTCGTTCGCGTTCGCCGAGATCGTCCTGATCAAGGCACTCGGGATCGGGATGGCGCTCGCGGTCGCCCTCGACGCGACGGTCGTCCGGGCGCTCCTCGTGCCGGCGACGATGCGCCTCCTCGGCCATTGGAACTGGTGGGTGCCGTCCGGCCTGCGGCGCGTGCCGCGGATCGGCGTCGCGGGGCTCGCCGGCCTGCTGGCGCTCGCCCTTGTCGCGGGGCCGCTCCTCGCGGCCTGCACGACGGGCGGCGCGCCGATCCTCGCCAACCCGGCGGCGCCGCACCCGGCACCGCCCGCGGCCACCCCGGCCCCGTCCCGGGCCGCGGATCCCCGGCCGGTCGTCCTGCCCCGCGACGATGCGCCCCACGACCGCCTGACGGAGTGGTGGTACTACACGGGCCATCTCGAGACCGCCGACGGCCGCCGGTTCGGGTTCGAGGACGTCATCTTCCGGGCCGAGCGTGGCGCGTTCCCGGTCACGTGGGCATCGCACGTCGCGGTCACCGATGAGACCCGCGGGACGTTCCAGTACGCCCAGCGGACGCAGGTCGGACCAGCCGTCGATCGGACGCCCGCGGGCGAGGAGCGGTTCGATCTGGTCCTCGGCGCCGGCGCGACAGCCTGGGCGCTGAGCGGTGGTGGCGGACGGGACGAGCTCCGCTTCCTGGCAACGCCCGCCGACGGCGGCCTGACGGGCGCGGCCGCGCTCGGGCTCGACCTGCGGATCGTCGCGACGAAGCCGGAGTCTCGACACGACGAAGATGGCTGGATCGACTTCGGGCCCGGCGGAGGCTCGTACTACTACTCGCGGACCCTCATGCAGGCGGTCGGGCGGCTGACGATCGATGACGAGGTCCTCGATGTCACCGGGCAGGCCTGGTTCGACCACCAATGGGGCGACTTCATCACCGTGGGCGGCGGCGGCTGGGACTGGTTCGCGATCAACCTCGACGACGGGCGCGACCTGACCCTGTCGCTCGTCCGCGATGCCGACGGCTCGTATCCCCTCGTGTACGGAACCCTCACGCCGCGCGAGGGACTCGCCCGGCACCTCCGACGCGAGTCGTTCACGGTCGAGGTGACCGACCGCTGGACGAGCCCGCGGACGGGCGCCGACTATCCGGCCGGCTGGCGGATCACGATTCCCGGTGAGAAGCTCGAGATCGAGCTCCGTCCGACGGTCGCCGACCAGGAGCTCGACACCCGGGCGACGACGGGCGTCGTCTACTGGGAAGGGTCGCAGGTCGTCCGCGCCACGAGCAACGGGCTGCCGCTCGGCGGCGAGGCGTACGTCGAGCTGACGGGGTACGCGCCGACGGACGGCGGCTGACGGGCCGGCGAGTCCGGGGAGCTACGGCGTCGGTGACGACGCGGGCAGGACGACGCCCGCCGACGTCGCGGCCGAGCGGAGGGCGGCATCCAGCGCGGGCAGACCGCGGAGCTGGGCGGCCATCGCCGACGCGGCGGCCCGATAGGCGCCGTCGTTGCGGACCGACGCGACGAGGGCTTCCGCGGCGATGTCGTGGACCCGCTGGTAGAAGGTCGCCATCTCCGTCCCGACGGACGCCGCGCCGGGCCACGTCAGCATCCGATCGGCGAGCTGCTGGGCGTAGACCGAGTCGGCCGACAGCGTCCGGAACACCCGTGCCGCAGCCGACGCGTCAAAGGCCGGCTCGGCAAGGACCGCGACGAGGGCATCTCGATCGGCGGCCAGGCGATCGTTGGCGCCGATGGCCTGGATCATCGCGGCCCGCGACATCGGGGTGATTCCCTCGCCGTTGCCGGACGATGGGGCGGCGGAGGGCATCGCGGAGGGGGTCGGCGCGACGCTCGGCGCGACGGATGGGAGGACCGCCACGGGAGCGCCGGACGTGCCCGACGTTCCGGCGGATGCCGCTCCCTGCGTGACACCGAGCACGTAGCCGGCCCCACCCCCGGTGAGCAGGCCGACTGCCAGCCCGGAGACCACGAACGTGAAGACGCGCGAGAGCGCGACGCCGCCGACGAGGCGTGTGCCGCAGCCAGGGCAGCGCTTCGCTCCGAGCGCGAGGGGACGGGTGCACGACGGGCAGTCGAAGACGGTCTGATCGATCTCGCCGATCGCCATCGATTCGCCGGGCGCGACCATCGACTCCTTGGGAGTCGACGCAGCTCGCCGACGCGGGCGCCGGGCGACGTTGACGGTCATGGCGAGTGGAGCTCCCACGCGGCTCGAGGCGGCCGGAACGGCCACCGGTCAGGTGCCGTCGAGGGCAGTGTCGGGGACGTGGGTGCGGCCGGGCGTGATCCGAAGGTCCTGCCTGCGGCGGTACGTTCGGCGCTGGCGCTCCGGTGCCGCCCTGGCCGCTCAGCCCGTGACGAACTCGCCGCCGTCGACCGAGATGATGTTGCCGCTGATCCAGTCCGAGTCGGTCGCGCTCAGGGTCACGATCGCGTCGGCGACGTCGGCCGTCGTCGTCATCCGGCCGTGCGGGTTGCGGGCGAGCGTGACGTCGATCATCCGCTGGTTCTCGGGGATCTTGCGGAGGGCAGGCGTGTCGGTCACGCCGGCCCGGATCGAGTTGACCGCGACGCCCGTGTCGCGTCGGGCGAACTCCATCGCCAGCTGCCGGACATGCGATTCCATCGCCGCCTTCGCGCCGCTCACCACCCCGTACGAGGGGACGACCCGGCTCGTGCCCTCCGACGTCATCGCGTAGATCTTCGAGCCGCGACCGAGGAAGCCGCCCCGGTACAGGTCCTGGACCCAGTACACGAGGCTGTTCGCCATCACGTCCTGGGTCATCTCCATCTTCTTGCGATCGACCGCGTCCTTGGGGTCGTCCGCCAGGAACGGCACGAGCGACCCGAAGGCGAGGGAGTGCATGACGACGCGGACGTAGGGCGTCCGGCCCTGGGCCGCCGCGGCGTCGAAGTGCGCGCGGAGCGCGGCGAGGGCAGCGGCCCGCTTCTCGTCATCGGCGGCGTTCATGTTCGTGAACACGGCCTCGCGGCCTTCGGCCACGATCGCCGCCTTGACCTCCTCGACATGGGCCAGGCCCGCCCGGAAGTCGAGGTGGATCCCGGCGATGTGGTAGCCCGCCTTCGCGAGGGCCAGGCCGGCGGCCTCGCCCATGCCGCTCGAGGCGCCGAGGATGAGCGCCCAGCGCTCGCGGTCGTCGGTCATCGGGGTCCTCCGGGATCGGTCGTCGGCGTCAGGCGCCGGGTTGGGCTCGGATGGTGCGCCGCGATGTGGGCGGCCCGCCGAGTCTAGCAGCGGGCGGTGCCCGCTCCGGGTGCGGGTCGGTGCACGGCTGCATCCGCCGTCAGGTCACGCCGGCCTCGCGCAAGCGCTCGCGCTCGGCATCGTCGTACCCGAGCTCGGCGAGGATCTCGTCGGTCTGCTCGCCCAGCAGCGGCGGCGGCGTCCGGACCGTGGCCGGCGTCCCGGAGAGGACGAACGGCGGCGCGACCTGGCGGGTCGGCCCGAGGACCGGGTGGTCGAGGTCGACGGTCGCGGCGGCGGCCCACGGCGAGTCGAAGGCGGAGGCGACGTCGTTGATGGGACCTGCGGGGACGTCGGCGGCGTCGAGAGCCGCCAGCCACTCGGCGCTCGTCCGCTCCTCGAAGCGGGCGGCCAGCGTCGCGACCAGCTCGCGCCGGTTCTCGACCCGCGCGCCGTTCGTCGCGAACCGCGGGTCGTCGGCGAGGGCGGGCAGGCCCAGGGCGCGACAGAAGCGCGGCCACTGGCGCTCGCTGCCGACCGCGACCGCGATCGCGCCATCCGCGGTGGCGAACGCCTGGTACGGCACGATGTTCGGATGGGCGTTGCCGAGCCGGCCCGGCGGCTCGCCCCCGACGAACGCGTTCTGGGCCTGGTTCACGAGCGCCGCGAGGGTCGAGCCGAGGAGGGAGAGGTCGATCCGTTGGCCGGCAGGGCCGGGCCTGCCGGCCCCGCCCTCGTCAACAGCCCGGCCCACGAGCCCCGCCAGGACGGCGACCGCCCCGTTCAGCCCGGTCAGCACGTCGCTGATCGCGACGCCGACCTTCACCGGCTCGCCGCCGTCGGCATCGGGCGCGCCCGTGATCGACATCAACCCCGATTCGGCCTGGATCACGAAGTCGTAGCCGGGTCGGGCGGGATCCGGAGCGCCCGGCCCGTAACCCGTGATCGCGAGGTGGAGGAGGCCCGGGTTGAGCACGCGCAGCGCCTCGTCGCCGAACCCGAGCCGTTCGAGCCCGCCGGCCCGGAAGTTCTCGACGAGGACGTCGGCGCGAGCCAGGAGGCGGCGCAGGACGCCCGCGCCGTCAGGATGCCGCAGGTCCAGCCGGATCGAGCGCTTGTTGCGGTTGACGGCCAGGAAGTAGGCCGCGGTCCGGGTCCCGCCCAGCTCCGTGCCGACCCAGGGCGGACCCCAGCCCCGGGTGGCGTCGCCGTCTGGCGGCTCGACCTTGATGACATCGGCGCCGAGGTCGGCCAGGAGCATCGTGGCGTAGGGCCCGGCCAGGACCGTCGAGCAGTCCACGACGCGGATGCCGGCGAGCGGGCCGGGCGGCGGTGCGGGATCGGTTCGGCCGGACATCGGGTCGATGGTAGGCCGCCCGGCGTCGCCCGATCGGTCGCGATGCGATGATGCGGCCATGACCAACGAGCCCCTGACCTCGGCCCCGCCGGATGAGCGCGCCCTCGACCCCGCCCACGACGCCACGCCGGAGCGCGAGCCCGGACCGCATCGGCCGACCCTGATGACGGTCCACGCCCATCCGGACGACGAGACGATCGCCGCCGGCGGCGCGATGGCCAAGGCGGCCGCCGCCGGCCGTCGCGTGGTCCTCGTCACGTGCACGCGAGGCGAGCAGGGCGAGATCGTCGTGCCGGCCATGGACACGCCCGACAACCATCGTCGGCTCGGCGAGCTCCGCGCCGCCGAGCTCGAGGCCGCGATGGAGGAGCTCGGGGTAACCGAGTGGGAGAACCTCGGCTATCGCGACTCGGACATGATGGGCCGGCCCGGCAACGCCGATCCGCGCTGCTTCTGGCGAGCTGATCTCGACGAGGCCGCGGGGCGCCTCACGTGGCTCATCCGGACCTACCAGCCGGACGTGGTCACGACCTACAACAGCTTCGGCGGCTACGGCCATCCCGACCACATCCGGGTCCACGACGTCTCGATCCGGGCGTTCGAGCGGGCGGGCGACCCCGCCTGGTACCCGGAGCAGCTCGAGACGGGTACCGCGCCGTGGGCTCCTTCCAAGCTCTATGAGACCGCGATCCCCAACTCGGTCCGGGTGGCGATGCGGGCGGCGATGAAGGCGGCCGGCAAGCGCAGCTTCTTCGACCCGCCGGAGGACGCCACGCCCGAGCAGCTCGCCGAGCACGAGGCGTTCGTCGCCAAGGTCATCGTCCCCGACGAGAAGATCACGACCTGGGTCGACATCTCGGGCGACCCGATCGAGCGCAAGTGGCGGGCCCTCCAGCGCCACGTCACCCAGATCGCGCCCGACAGCGGCTTCATCGTCATGGGCGAGGA
>DASSPG010000115.1:0-49458 GCA_035699725.1 Candidatus Limnocylindrales bacterium
CGGACCAGCTCGCGCCCCACCCGCACGACGCGACCCAGGTCGACGCCGCCGGCCTCGAGGCGCTCGGCCGCGCGCGCCGTCACGATCCCCGCGAGGTCGCTGCCCGGGCAGACCGGCTGGATCTCGGCCGAGCCGGTCGCGACGACGACCTCCTCGGCGCCGACGTGGAGCATCCCGGCGGGCTCGCGGGCGACGACCGACGGGCCCGGGTACAGCCCCATGACCTCGATCGCGTCCGCCGCGTCGAGGACGAGGACCTCGCGCCCGGCGGCGCGGGCAGCCGCGGCGGCGCGCTGGCCGGCAGCCCCTCCACCGATCACGGCCACCTCGGTCTCGACCCGGCGGACCGCGATCTCGGCCCCCTTCGGCGATCGGGTCAGGTCGCCGCCGTCCAGGCGCGGGAGCGGAGGCTTGCCCTCGGCCGGATGGCGGACGACGACCGTGCCCGGCCGGGCCGTGACCTGGCACGTCCGGACGTACGCGATCCCATCGACGGTCGCGAGGCAGTTGCCGCAGTCGCCGGCCAGGCACAGCGTCCCGCCCCGGCCCGGCACCTCGCCGCCGCGCACGATCGAGATCGCGACGGAATCCCCAGGCGCGAACTCGAGGGGCCGCCCGTCGACGACGATCCGGGAGGCGTCGGTCACTGGCGCATCCGGAGACCCTGCGGGTCGTGGACCGGCTCGGGCTGGAGGCGGGCGGGCCGGCGCCGGCCGATGATCTCGATCTCGAACCCGCGGCCACCCGGTCCGGCCGGATCGGCGAGCTCCGCCGGCACGTAGCCGAGCGCCAGCGAGACTCCCGCCGAGTGCCCGTACCCGCCGGACGTGACCCATCCCACGACCTGGTCGTCGTGCCAGATCGGCTCGTCGCCGATCACGTCGGCGGGATCGTCCGGCTCCGGGTCGACCACCAGCATCACGAGCTTCCGCGGCGGGCCGCCGCCGGCCAACTCGGCCTCGTGCGCCGCCCGCCCGATGAACTCGTGGTCCAGCTTGATGTAGCGGGTGATCCCGCCCTCGGCCGGGGTGTAGATCGGGCGGTACTCGCGGAACCACGTCCCGTAGCTCTTCTCGAGCCGGAGCGACATCAGCGCCCGCATCCCGAACAGGCGCAGCCCGTGCGGCTCGCCCGCGGCGACGATCCGGTCGAACAGCGCCCGCTGGTGCTCCGGCGCGACCCACAGCTCGTAGCCGAGCTCGCCGGAGTAGTTGATCCGACCGACGAGCGCGGGGTGCATCCCGAGATCCACGCGCCGGAACGTCATGAACGGGAAGGCGGCGGTCGACAGGTCGAGGTCCGGCGCGACCGCCGACAGCACGTCGCGCGACGCCGGGCCGGTCAGCGACAGGCCGACGAGCGACAGCCCCAGGACCTCGAACCGGACCGACCCGTCGCGCGGCAGGTGGTGGAGGAACCAGCGCGAGTGATGGGTCTCGGCCGGGAGCGAGCCGAAGAGGTGGAACTCGTCGGCGCCGGACGCACGCGCGACCGTGAACTCGCCGACGATCCGGCCCTGGTCGTTGAGCATCGCGGTCAGCGTGATCCGGCCCGGCGCCGGCATCCGGGCGGTCAGCAGCGACGAGAGCCACGCCTCGGCACCGGGCCCGGTGACCCGGTACTTCGCGTAGTTCGAGATCTCGGTCATCCCGACCCGCTCACGGACGGCCCTGACCTCCTCGGCGACCTGGTCCCACGCGTTCGAGCGGCGGAAGGTGACGTCCTCCTTCGGTTCGAGGCCCTCCTTCTGGAACCAGAGCGCGTGCTCGAGCCCGGCGGTCGCGCCCCAGACCGCGTTCGCCGCGGTCAGCCGGTCGTGGATCGGCGTGGTCAGGAGCGGCCGCGCCGCCGGCAGCTCCTCGTTCGGGAAGGTGATCCGGAAGCGGCGGCGGTAGTTCTCCTGGACCTTCGCGTTCGTGTAGGCAAGCGTCGCGTAGTCGCCGTAGCGGGCGACGTCCATCGCCCAGATATCCATCCCGGAGTCGCCCGCGTCCCCGGCCGTCATCCAGGCGGAGAGCGCCAGCCCCACGCCGCCGCCCTGGCTCAGGCCCGCCATGACGCCGCAGGCGACCCAATACCCGCGCAGCCCGCGGATCGGGCCGACGAGGGGATTGCCGTCGGGCGCGAACGTGAACGGGCCGTTGACGACCTTGCGGATGCCGGTGTCGCGCATCGCCGGGTAGTGCTGGAAGGCGACGTTGAGCTCAGGCGTGATCCGCTCCAGGTCCGGCTTCAGGAGCTGCGACCCGAAGTCCCACGGCGTCTCGCGCGGGCTCCACGGCACCGCGGCCTGCTCGTACGTGCCCAGGAGCATCCCCCGCCCCTCCTGGCGGATGTAGATCTCGCCCGCGAAGTCGAGCGCCATCGGCATCTCCTTGCCGGTCTTCTCGACGTTCGCCTGGACCTCGGGCATGTCCACAGTGAGCAGGTACATGTGCTCCATCGCGAGGACCGGCAGCTCGATCCCGACCATCCGGCCAACCTCGCGCGCCCACAGGCCGCCGGCGTTGACGACGTGCTCGGTGTGGATCGAGTCGCCGTTCTCGAGCCGGACGTCCCACGTCCCGTCCGCCCGCTGGGAGAGCCCGACGACCGGCGTGTGCTGGTGGACCTCGGCGCCGAGCAGCTGGGCGCACTTCACGTAGGCCCTGGTGACGCCGCTCGGGTCGACGTGGCCCTCGACGGGGTCGTACAGCGCCCCGACGAAGTACTGCGGGTCCATCAGCGGGAACACCTCGGCCGCCTCGTTGGGCGTGATCAGGTCGAGGTCCATCCCGAGGTAGCGGCCGCGCGCCTGGGCCATCCGCAGGAAGTCCATCCGGACCTCCGTGTCGGCGAGCATGAGACCGCCCGGCAGGTGGATCGAGCAGTCCTGACCCGAGACGTGCTGGATCTCGTCGTAGAGCTGGATCGTGTACTGCTGGAGGCGGGCGACATTCGGGTCGCCGTTGAGGGTGTGCATCCCGCCCGCGGCATGCCAGGTGGAGCCGGCCGTCAGTTCGCGCCGCTCCAGGAGCATCACGTCGGTCCAGCCCGCCTTGGTCAGGTGGTACAGGACGCTGGCGCCGACGACGCCTCCACCGACGACGACGACCTGGGTAGACGACTTCACCCGACCCTCCTCGAAACCCGACGGGCGAAGCCTACGCGAGGACGGCCAGTACTTGCGCCCCTGGTCGGTCAACTCGCGGGGGTGCCCTAGAAGTCCGTCGGGACGCCGCCCTCTTCGACTCGGCGAGCCACGAACGCGTCCAGCTCCTCGCGGATGGCCGGGTCCATCGGCGGCGGCTCGTACGCGGCGAGGAGCTGCTTCCAGATCGCGTTGGCCTTGGCGGGCGCCTGCGGCGAGCCCGCCTCCTCCCAGCTCTCGTAGTTCCGCCAATCCGACAGCAGCGGCTTGTGGAACGCGGTCTTGAACCGGGCCTGGGTGTGGGCCGTCCCGAAGAAGTGGCCGCCCGGCCCGACGTCCTCCATCGCCTCGAACGCGAGCGTGTCCTCGTCGACGACGACCGGGTCGAGGAAGGCGTCGACCATCCCGAGCAGCTCGGCGTCGAGGATCATCTTCTCGTAGCCGGCGTGGAGGCCGCCCTCCATCCAGCCCGCGCCGTGCATGAGCAGGTTGACCCCGCCCATGATCGCGCCCCACAGCGAGAACACCGACTCGTACGCCGCCTGCGCGTCCACGGAGTTCGCGGCCGACACGTTGGACGACCGGTACGGGACCCCATAGCGGCGCGCGAGCTGGCCGCCGATCAGCGCGGTCCGCATGTACTCGGGCGTCCCGAACGCGGGCGCGCCCGACTGCATGTCGACGTTGGACGTGAAGCCGCCATAGACGACCGGCGCCCCCGGTCGGACGACCTGGGTCAGGACCATCCCCGCGAGCGCCTCCGCGTTCTGCTCGGCCAGGGCGCCGGCGAGCGTCACCGGTGCCATCGCGCCGGCCAGCGTGAACGGCGTCATCACCACGACCTGGTTGCGGGCCGCAAACTCGAGGATCCCGTGGAGCATCGGCGTGTCGAGCCGGAGCGGCGAGGACGAGTTGATGACGGTGAAGATCGACGGCTCGCGATCCAGGGTCGCGTCGTCGATCCCGCGCGCGATCCGGACCAGCTCGAGGGCGTCGAGGTTGCGTTGGCGCCCCAGCGAGTAGGCGTGGATCGGCTTGTCCGACAGCGTCAGCAGGTCGTGGAGCGCATGCAGGTGGCGGACCGAGGCGTGGATGTCGATCGGCTCGACGGGGTAGCCGCCGAAGAAGTGGACCGGGTTCAGCATCTGGGCCAGGCGGATCAGGTTCTGGTAGTCGGCGCGGTTGCCGATCCGCCGGCCGCGGTCCAGGTCGGCGACGTTCGGTGCCGACGCGACCGATCCGAACGCGGTCCAGTCGCCGCCGATCTCGAGGGCGCGCTCGGGGTTGGCCGAGTGGAGCGTGAACGAGGAGGGCGCCGTTCGGATCCGCTCGACGACCAGGTCCGGATCAAACCGGACGCGTTCGCTGCCGGGCTCGACCTGCGCTCCGGCGTCCTTCAGCAGCGCCCGCGCGCCCTCATCGAGGATGTCCATCCCGATCTCGGACAGGACGCGGAGTGAGGCGACGTGGATCGACTCCAGCTCGTCGGCCGAGACGACCTCGGTGGGGCGGTAGCGGATCCGGGGCTGGGTCGCGGGCCGCTGCTGGGGCATGACGTGGCGCTCGTGGCCGGCCCGCCCGCCGGCACGCCGGCGCGGGACGGCAGCGAGCGCCCGGTCGGACAGGTCGGCGAGCAGCTCCTCGTCGGTCATGCCGGAGCTCCCGTCGGGCGGGCGTATCCGACGTCTTCGGACGCGGGATGGCGCGATGTGCCCGTGGGGAGGGAGAACCGTGCAGATTCGGGCGGCAACAGCGCCGCGGGCGCGCCCGGGGGGCCCAGACGTGTCGGATACGCCCGTGGGGCGGGAATCGGGGCCCCAAGGGCAAGGATCGGCGGCACCGGAGCGACCCTCGTCCCCATCACGCCGCGTACCTCCTGATCGCCGCCTCGTCGAGGAACGCCCCGATGCCGGGCGTGGCCGGGACGCGGAGCACGCCATCCGGACCCGGTCGGATGGGTTCGCTGAGGAACGCGTCGCGGCGTTCCGGGGTCCAGCCCGGCGGGTCGTAGGGATACTCGATGAACGGCCCGCCACCCACGCCGGCCGCGACGTGGAGGTTGGCCAGGAGCCCGATCCCGTTGGTCCAGGTGTGGGGCGTGTACCACCGGCCCCTGGCCAGCGCGCACTCGGCCAGCCGGCGCCCGTTCGACATGCCGGCGGCAAGGACGACGTCGGCCTGGTGGACGTCGAAGGCGTCGGCCTCGAGCGCCGCCTCGAGCTCGCGGTACGTCCGGGTCATCTCGCCGCCGGCGATCCGGATCCCCGGGACGGCCGCCCGGAGCGCGCGCAGGCCGGCCAGGTCGGAGCCGTCGAGCGGCTCCTCGAGCCACAGGACGTCGAGCTCGGCGAGGCGTTCGGCGATCCCGCGGGCGGCGGCGAGATCGATCGACGGTGAGATGTCACCGGCCATCCGCCAGCCCTGGTTCAGGTCGACCATGATCGCCATCGAGTCGCCCACGGCGGCCCGGGTGGCCGCGACGGCGGCGATCCCGTCCTCCAGCCGACGCGGGTCCACCCGAATCTTCAGCGCCTTGAAGCCCTCGTCGCGCCGCCGCAGGGCGCTCTCCGCGCGCTCGCCGGGCGGCAGCAACGTGCCACACGACGCATACGCCGGGATCCCGTCGAGGGCCCCGCCGAACAGCTCCACGACCGGCCGGCCGGCCACCTTCCCGGCGATGTCCCAGAGCGCCACCTCCACCGGCCAGTAGCGCCCCGCGTGGAAGTCGATCGTCTCGAGGACCCGGACGTGGCGGTCGATCGCAAGCGGATCCTCGCCGACGAACAGGTGCTCGAACGCCGCGAAGCCGTCCATCGTGTCGCCCGAGCCCACCCCGACCACGCCCTCGTCGGTCTCGACCCGGACGATCGTGACCGGGAAGCTCGTCCGCGGGACCGGGTCCCAGGCCGCCGGGAATGGCGGATCGAGCGGCACGACGAGGCGATCGAGGCGGATCGCGGTGATGCGCATGGGGAGCAGTATCACCGACGGGCCGCCGCCCGATCCGGAACGTTGACAATGACGAATGGACGCCGTTACGGTTCGGCGGCAGCGACGGCCGGGAGGGGCGCCTCGATTCAGGTCGCATCGCTGTGTGGAACGACCCGTCGAATCGGTCGTCGCGCCTTGTACGCCCGTCGGAGGCCTGAGCGTCATGGACTTTTCCCGACTTGACGAGGTTCGTCGGACGACGACCCCGCTCCAGCTCGACGCGGTCGAGTCATTCGCCCGCGGCACGATCAGCCGGCGCGAATTCATCCGACGCGGCGTGCTGGTCGGACTCTCGATGTCGGCGATCACGACCGTCATCGCGGCCTGCGGCGGCGGGGCCACCCCGAAGCCGGCCGGAAGCGGCGCCACCGGGTCGTCCGGGCCGGTCAAGGCCGGGGGCACGATCAAGGTTGCCGTCCAGCGACCCAAGGGCCTCGACCCGATCGGGATGCAGGACCTCGCCTCGTACGGCGTCGCTGCCCAGAGCTTCGAGTTCCTGTGCACGCTGAGCAAGGACGCGACCGACATCGCGCCGGGCCTGGCCGAGAAGTGGACGCCCAACGAGGACAACAGCGTCTGGACGTTCAACCTGCGCAAGGACGTCAAGTGGCAGGACGGCAAGCCGTTCACCTCGGCCGACGTCGTCGCGACGATGGAGCGGATGGTCGCGGCCGGCAATGCCGGGATCAAGGGCGTCATCGAGAAGGGCTCGGTCGTCGCGACCGACCCCACCACCGTCACGTTCAACCTCGCCAACGCCAACGGGAACTTCCCGTATCTCGTCTCGGTCTTCAACGCCCAGTCGCTGATCACCCCGACCGACTTCACGACGGGCACGACGCTCGACAAGAAGCCCAACGGCACCGGCGCCTGGAAGCTCGACAGCTTCGATGTCGCGTCCGGGGCGAAGTTCTCGCGCTACGACGGCTGGTGGGGCGGCAAGACGCCCCTCGACAAGACCGAGTTCGTGTTCTTCGACGACACCGCGGCGATGGTCACCGCCTACCAGGGCGGCCAGGTCGACGCGATCGTGCAGTTCGACGTCCTCACCGGCGGTCCGCTCTTCACCGATGCGAACTTCACGGTCGTCGACACCCCGACCACCAACCATCGCCAGATCTGGATGCGCTGCGACACCGGCGCGTTCAAGGACAAGCGCGTCCGCCAGGCGATGGCGTTCACGTTCGATCGCCCGACCCTCATCCAGCAGCTCTTCAAGGGCAAGGCGATCCTCGGCAACGACCACGTCATCGCGCCGTTCTACCCGTACTTCAGCGATACGGTCGAGCAGCGGGCCCAGAACATCGACAAGGCCAAGCAGCTCCTGTCCGACGCCGGCGTGACCGACCTCAAGGTCACGCTCCAGTACGGCCAGCAGTTCGAGATCGCGGACCTCGCGGTCCTGATCCAGAGCAACGCGGCCAAGGCGGGGATCACGGTGACCCCGGCCGGCAGTGACAACAACCAGTTCTACGGCGCCCAGTGGTGCCCGCCCGAGCCGGCGGACCCGCCGTGCTCCGGCGCGGCCGAGTTCGGCATCGTCGACTACGGCCACCGCCCCACTCCGGACGTCTTCCTCAACTCGGCCCTCCAGACCAAGGGCGTCTGGAACTCGTCGCAGTACTCGTCGGCCGAGTTCGACGCGGCGTTCATCGAATTCCAGAAGGCCGTCGGCGTGGATGCCCAGAAGGCGGCCTGCGCGAAGATCGAGAAGATCCTCAACGAGGACGTTCCGATCGGGCTGCCGTACTTCTACAACTACCTGTCGGGCAACTCGAAGAAGTTCTCCGGGGTCTACACCAGCGCCCTCGGCCAGATGTTCCTGTCGTCCGCCGGAGCGGTCTAAGCGCCTCGCAGGGAGCGTCCTCGCGGACGCTCCCACGACTCCTCGTCCTCCATCGCTGCTGAGTTCACACGATGGCGCGCTTCATCCTTCGCCGGTTGCTCCTGGCGCTGATCACGCTGTGGCTGCTCGCCACGATCGTGTTCATCATCACCAACGTCCTGCCGACCGACGTCGGCCGGACGATCCTCGGCCCGTTCGCGCCGGCCGAGTCCGTGGCCGCGCTCAACGAGCGGCTCGGGACCAACCGACCGATCCTCGTCCGCTATCTGGAGTCGCTCCAGGGCCTGGTCACGCTCGACTTCGGGGAATCGTTCGTGTCGGGGCAGGCGGTCCTCCCGCAGGTCGTCGGCGCGGTGGGCCGGTCGGCGCTGCTGGCCGGGCTGGCCCTCGTCATCACGATCCCGCTGAGCATCCTGGCCGGGCTCATCGCCGCCCTGCGGCGTGACCGGCTCGTCGACCGGGCGATCGTCCTGACGGGCGTGACCCTGTCCTCGATCCCGGAGTTCGTGACCGGCACGATCCTGGTCGTCGTCGTGGGCGTCCAGCTCGGCTGGCTGCCCGTTCTCGCAACGGCTCCGGACGACGCCGGCTTCCTGGAGCAGCTCCGGTACCTGCTCCTGCCCGCGATCGCGATGGCGATCGTCTACTTCGGCTACATCGCCCGGATGACCCGGGCGGGCGCGATCGACGTCCTCCAGTCCGACTACGTCCGGACCGCCACGATGAAAGGGCTCACGACGGGCCAGACGATGCGCCGCCACGTCCTGCGCAACGCCCTCGTCCCGACCGTGGCCGTCATCGCGGTCCAGATCGGCTACCTGTTCGGCGGGATCATCGCGGTCGAGAAGATCTTCAACTACAACGGGATGGGCGCCACGATGCTGTTCGCGGCCAAGAACAAGGACCTCCCGATGCTGACCGCCGGCGTCATCGTGATCGGCGTGGTCTACATGCTCGCGACGCTGGCCGCCGACCTGATCATCGCCTGGATGAACCCCCGGATCCGGCTGGACGCCGAGCGCGCATGACGGCCGGCGCGAGCCCGCTCCCGCTCCCCGAGGCCGCGCCCATCGGGCGCTCGGCGCGCAACACCGCGCGCCGCGAACGGGCGCTGCTCCTCCTGAGGCGGCCCGCGTTCCTGATCGGGAACGCGGTGATCCTCGTCTGGGTGGTGTGCGCCATCCTCGGCGAGCGGATCACGCCCTACGACCCGTTCAACGCGTTCTTCCCGCCCGGCCACCAGCCGCCCAGCGCCGAGCACCTGTTCGGGACGGACCGGATCGGGCGCGACGTCCTGTCGCGGGTCATGGTCGGCGCCCGCGACGTCCTGATCGTGGCTCCCCTCGCGGCCATCCTCGGCGTCGTCGCGGGCACGCTCCTCGGGCTCATCATGGGCTACTACCGCGGGATCGTGGACGACATCCTGAGCCGGATCGTGGAGGCGTTCCTCGCCCTGCCGGTCATCCTGGTCGCACTCCTGACCCTCGTCGTCCTCGGCTCGTCGTCGATCGTCGTCGTCTTCGTCGTCGGCGTCCTGTTCGCCCCGATCGTCGCCCGGACCGTGCGCTCGGCGGTCCTCGCGGAGCGCCAGCTCGACTACGTGACCGCGGCCAAGCTCCGCGGCGAGTCGGGCCTCTTCATCCTGTCCCGCGAGATCTTCCCGAACGTGCTGGCGCCGACCGTCGTCGAGCTGACCGTCCGGTTCGGCTACGCGATCTTCACCGTGGCGACCCTGTCGTTCCTCGGCGTCGGGCTCCAGCCGCCGTCCCCGGACTGGGGGCTGTCGGTCAGCCAGGAGTACTCGAACATGATCGCGGGCGTGTGGTGGCCGACCCTGTTCCCGGCCCTGGCGATCGCGACCACGGTCATCGCGATCAACCTGATCGCGGATTCGCTCCAGTCGGTGATGAACGAATGACGGCCCCGCCCGCACCCGCGACCGAACCCGCGCGCCCGGCCGGCGCGACCGCCGCCCTCAAGGTCGAGGACCTGGCGCTCGCCTACGTCGTGCGCGGCGTCCGCCGCCCCGTCCTGCGCGGCGTCTCGTTCGAGGTCCGGCCCGGGGAGTCGTACGGGCTGGTCGGGGAGTCCGGCTGCGGCAAGTCCACGACCGCCTACGCCGCGGTCCGCTACGTCCCGCGCAACGGCGTGATCACCGGCGGGCGGATCCTCGTCGACGGCGACGACATCACGAAGATGACCGACGAGCAGGTGCGCCGGTTCCGGATGCATCACGCCTCGATGGTCTACCAGGACCCGGGCGCCGCCCTGAACCCGTCGACCCGGATCGGACCGCAGGTGATCGAGGCGTTCACGGTCCTTGGACAGGGCCAGGAGGAAGCCCGGGCGAACGCGCTCAAGGCCCTCGAGCGGGTCCAGATCGCCGACCCCGTCCGCGTCTTCCAGCGCTACCCGCACCAGCTCTCGGGCGGGATGCAGCAGCGGGTCGTCATCGCGATGGCCCTCGCCTCCAATCCCAAGCTGCTCGTCCTCGACGAGCCGACCACCGGTCTGGACGCGACCGTCGAGGCGAGCGTCCTGGATCTCGTCCGCTCGCTCCAGGCGGAGACGAACGCCGCGGTCCTGCTGATCGCCCACAACCTCGGCGTCATCCGGACGATCTGCGACCGGGTCGGCGTGATGTACGCGGGCAAGATCGTCGAGGAGGGCGACGCCGCCTCGGTCTTCGAGAATCCGCAGCACCCGTACACCCTCGGGCTGCTCCGCTCGCTGCCGCGCCACGGCGTCCGCAAGTCGGAGCGTCCGCTGGCGACGATCCCGGGCTCGCTGCCCCAGCTCGGGGCGACGCTCCCGGCGTGCGTGTTCGTGGACCGCTGTCCGCTCGCGACCGAGATCTGCCGCACGGTCGATCCGCCACCGGTCGATCTCGGCGGCGGGCGGACCTCGAGGTGTCACCACATCGACCGGCTCGGCGAGCTGAAGGAGCCGCCCGCCACGGTCGGCCAGGACAACACCCAGGGCGAGGTCACCCTCACGCTCTCGAACGTCTCCAAGACGTTCTACCAGTCCGGCCACTCGGTGCCCGCCCTGGTGAAGATCGACCTCACGATGCGCGACGGGGAGACGCTCGGGCTCGTGGGCGAGTCCGGCTCCGGCAAGTCGACCCTGGCCCGGACGATCCTCGGCATCGAGAGCCCCGACGTCGGCGGCGAGATGTCCCTCGACGAGCGCCGCCTCCAGGGCCGCTCCACGGATCGCCCGACCGAGCACAAGCGCTCCATCCAGATGGTCTTCCAGAACCCCGAATCCGCACTGAACCGCGGCTGGACGGCACGCCGCATCCTGTCCCGGTCGGTGAGCAAGCTGACCGGCCTGCGCGGCAAGGCCGTCAGCGATCGGGTGGACAAGCTGGCCGCCAACCTGCGCCTGAGCCAGCAGCACCTCGACCTCAAGCCGCGCCAGCTCTCGGGCGGGCTCAAGCAGCGCCTCGCGATCGCCCGGGCGTTCGCGGGCGACCCCCGGATCGTCGTCGCCGACGAGCCGACGAGCGCCCTCGACGTCTCCGTCCAGGCGGCGATCCTCAACGTCCTCTCCGACCTCCAGGCCGAGAGCAGGACGAGCTACCTGCTGATCTCCCACGACCTCGGCGTCGTGCGCTACCTCGCGGACCGGATCGCGGTGATGTATCTCGGGCGGATCATGGAGGTCGGCGAATCGGAGAACGTCTTCCGCGGCCCGAACCACCCGTACACCGAGGCGCTCCTGTCGGCGATCCCGAACGTCGACGGCGAGGCCGAGGCCCGGATCCGGCTCGAGGGCGAGATCCCGAGCCCGGCCAACCCGCCGAGCGGCTGCGTGTTCCACACCCGCTGCCATCGGTTCATGAAGGGCCTGTGCGACGAGGTCGAGCCGCCCCTCATCGAGGTCGAGCCCGGGCACCTCATGAAGTGCCACATCCCGATCGAGGAGCTCCGGGTCCTCCAGGCCAAGGCCCGCCAGGAGGACGTCGTGCTGACTACCCCGCCCGAGGCGCTCGAGGCCGCAGCCCAGGTCGCCGCGGACGACCCGGTCTGACGCGCCGCCGCCCTAGACGTCCGAGTCCGGGAAGCTCGCCCGGCGCGCCTCCATCCAGGCCAGCAGCTCCTCGTGGACGCCGTCGTCGATCGGCGGCGCCTCGTACGCCGCGAGCTGCTCCTTCCAGCGCAGGTTGGCCCGGACGGCGGCGTCGCGTCCACCGTCGAGCTCCCACTGCTCGAAGCTGTTGTTGTCCGAGATGTGCGACCGCCAGAACGCGTTCTCAAAGTTGGCGAGCGTGTGGGGCGAGCCGAGGAAGTGCTGGCCAGGACCGCTGTCGAGCATCGCCTGGAGGGCGAGGCCGTTCTCGGACAGATCGACCCCGCCGACATAGGCGGCCGCCATCGAGGCCTGGTCGTCGTCGAGGATGAACTTCTCGTAGCCAATCGCGAGGCCGCCCTCGAGCCAGCCCGCAGTGTGGAGGTTGAAGTTGACCCCGGCCATCATCGTGGCCATGAAGCTGACCGCGCTCTCGTAGGCGGCCTGGTAGTCCGGGACCTTGGAGGCGGTGAAGTTGCCGCCGCTCCGGAACGGGACGCCGAGGCGCCGGGCGAGGGCCGCCATGAGGAAGAGGACCAGCTGCGGCTCCGGGGTGCCGAACGTGGGGGCGCCCGTCTGCATCGACATCGACGAGGCGAACGAGCCGAAGATCACCGGCGCGCCGGGACGAACGATCTGGCAGAAGGCCATCCCGGCGAGGGCCTCGGCGAGGGTCTGGGTGGCCGCGGCGGCGATCGTGACCGGGGCCATCGCGCCGCCGAGGATGAACGGGGTGACGAGGACGATCTGGTTGTTCTCGGCATAGACCTTTGCCGAGCCGAGCATGTTGTAGTCCCACGACATCGGCGAGTTGGCGTTGGCCAGGCCCATGATCACGTGCTCGCGCTCCATGGTCTCGGCGCCGAACACGATCCGGGCCATGTCCACCGAATCCTGGGCCCGGCTCGGATGGGTCACCGAGCCCATGAACGCCTTGTCCGTGTAGCGGATGTGGCTGTAGACCATTTCGAAGTGGCGCTTGTTGACCGGCAGGTCGACCGGCTCGCACAGGGTCCCGCCGCCGTGGTGGAGGGTCTGGCTCAGGTAGGTGAGCTTCACGAAGTTGCGGAAGTCCTCGATCGTGGCGTAGCGCCGGCCCTCGTCGAGGTTGTGGATGAACGGCGAGCCGTAGGTCGGGACGAGGACCATGTGCGGGTCGCCGATGACCACGTCACGACGCGGGTTGCGGGCGCGCTGGGTGAACACGGCCGGGGCCGTCGCCCGGATCAGCTGGCGGCACATCCCGCGCGGGAAGCGGACCCGCGTGCCCGTCACGTCGGCGCCGGCGCCGCGGAAGATCTCCAGCGCCTCGGGGTAGCCGCCGACCTCGATCCCGACCTGCTCGAGAAGCGTGTCGGCGTTCTCCTCGATCAGCTCGAGGCCCTCGGCCGACACGACCTCGACGGGCGGCAGCTTGCGGGTGAGGTACGGCAGGGAGTCCACGGCGCGAGCGAGCCGCTCGGTCTGGCGCGCCGCGCGTCCGCGACGCACGATCCGTGGCTCCGCCTCGCTGGCCGTCATCGTTGTCTCCCTGCGGCGGTGGCCGGGACAGCATGGCACGATAGGCGGCGCGAAGCGAGGCGGCGGACTCGGGGCCGAGTGGCGGGCTCGGAGCCGGACGGCGGAAGGGGATCAACCCGATGACGATTCGGCTGACCGGCCGCGATCTGGACCGGGCCGCGGTGCTCCGGGTCGCCCGCGGCAACGCGAGCGTGGTGCTCGATCCCGCGGCGCGCGAGCGGATGGCGGCGGCGCGGGCGATCGTCACGACCGCGATCGAGCGCGGCGACGCGATCTACGGCACGACGACCGGGGTCGGGGTCCTCAAGCGCATCCCGGTCGCTGCGGACGAGGCCGGGCGGTACGCCTCGTGGATGCTCGCCCACCATGTCGTGGGCCAGGGCCCGCCGGCGACGGCCGACGTGGTGCGCGCGACGATGCTCCGGCTCGCCAACCACTTCGCGAGCGGGGTGCCGGGCGTCCGGCCGGAGATGGCAGAACGACTGATCGCGGCGCTGAACGCCGGGGAGCTGCCCGTGATCCGGACGATCGGGTCGGTGGGCGAGGGTGACCTCTCTCCGCTCACCGACCTCGCGCTGGCGGTGTTCGACGGGTTCGAGCTCGCGGCCGGGGAAGGCACCGCCCTCCTCGCGAACAACGCCTTCTCGACCGGCTGGGCCGCGGTCGCGGTCGCGGACGTCGACACGCTCCTCGACGCGCTCGAGGTCGCCGCGGCGCTGAGCCTGGAGGGCATGGCCGCCAACCCGACGCTGCTCCACGCCGCCATCGGCGTCGTCCGGCCGTACCCGGGCCTGGCCCGCACGATCGCCCGCCTGCACGAGCTGCTCGAAGGCAGCGCCCTGTGGGACGCGGGCACGGCCCGCCACCTCCAGGACCCGCTCACCTTCCGCGACCTGCCCCAGGTCCTCGGCGCGTGTCGCGACGTCCTGGCCCACGTGGACACCCAGCTGGCGATCGAGCTGAACGCCTCGCAGGGCAACCCGATCGTCGTCGCCGACGAAGGCCGGGTCGTCTCGGTCGCGAACTTCGAGATCCTGCCCCTCGTCGCCGCCCTGGACTACCTCCGGATCGTGCTGGCCGCGGCGCTGACGAGCGCCGCGGAGCGGGTCGTCAAGCTCCTCGGCGCGCCGTGGTCCGGCCTCCCGACCGGCCTCGTCCCGGTCGCCGGCACGAGCGAATCCGGCTTGACGTACCTGAGTCTCGCCGCCCAGAGTCTGGCGGTGGAAGCTCGCCTCCTTGCCCAGCCGGTCGCGTTCGAGCTCGTCTCGACGTCGCACGCCGAGGGAATCGAGGACCGCACGACGATGGCGCCGCTGGCAGCCCGGCGGGTCGGCGAGATGGCGGCCCTGGGCTCGACGATCGCGGCGATCGAGCTGGCGGTCGCGGCCCAGGCGGTCGAGCTGCGCGGCCTGCGCCAGGGCGGGCGAACCGGCCGGGCCCTGGCCGCCGTGCGCGCCCATGTCCCGTACCTCCGGATCGGTGATCACGTCTCGCGGGTCGACGAGCTCGCGGAGGCGGTTCGCGCGGGGGCCATCACGCAGGCGGCCGACGGCGTCGCTGGCGCCGATGAGGGCGAGGCCGATGCCGACCGCGCGTGACCGGCCGCCCGAGGAGGCCCAGGAGGACACGTCGTTCGGGCGTGGCCTGCGCGTCCTGCTGACGATCGCTGATCGCGGTGAGGTCCGGGCCGACGAGCTCAGCGTCCTGCTCGAGACGCCGGTGTCGACCATCTATCGCTACCTGCGCACGCTCGCGGGGTTCGGGTTCGTCGACCGCCACGGGGCGGGCTACCGGCTGGGGCCGCGGCTCGTGATCGGGAGCGGCGGGACCGTCACCGCGGAGGCGCTGATCCGGCTCGCCGACCCGATCCTCCACCGGCTCGTCGAGGAGACCGGCGAGACCGCGCTGATCGTCCGCCGCATCGGGACCGCCGCGGTCTGCCTCCACGAGGTCCCCTCGGACCAGCCGTTACGGGTCACGATCGCGCCGGCGACGGCGCTTCCCCTCCGGGTCGGCGCCCTCGGCATGGTGCTCCTCGCCTATGCCCCCGAGGACGTCGTCGACGAGGTTCTGGGCGAGGAGCCGGCGCTGGACAAAGATGACGGGAGCGCCGGGGCGCTGCGGGCACGGCTGACGGCCATCGTCGCCCAGGGGAGCGCCCGCTCGAGCGGCGAGGGGATCGCCGGGGCGGTCGCGGTCGCGGTCCCGATCCTGGCCGAGGACGGGATCGTCGGGGCCATCGGCGTGGTCGGGCCGGAGGCCCGCTGCGGCAGCGCCTGGCAGGCCCGTGTCGAGCGACTCCTGGCGGGGGTCGCCCGATCGATGGGACTGTCCCTCGGGGCGGGACGATCGTCCCACGACTCCCACCATCCGGAAGCCCCAGATTCCACGGATTGACAATTCGCGCCGACGGACTGATGCTCCGCTCCGATGGACGCACTGCCGGACCTCGTGCCCGTCTCCGAGGACTACGCGTCGCTGCCCGTCGCCGAGGCGTTCAACTGGCAGGAGGCCGCGACGGCGCTCGGTGACGGCGAGTGGTACCTCGTCGCGTTCCGATCGATCCGGCGCGCCGACGCCGATGTCGAGCGCCTCTACGCCTTCGACGAGCTGGCCCATCAGGAGGCTGCCGCCTCGCCCGGGTTCGTCCACTACTTCAAGGGACCGGCGGCCACCGACGGCTCGTGCCTGTCGTTCTGCCTGTGGCAGACTCGGGCCGACGCCCGGGCCGCTGCCGGCAAGCCCGACCACGTCCGCGCCGTGAGCCTGATCGACGAGATGTACGAGCAGTACACCCTGGAGTTCCAGCGGGTGGTCCGCCGATCCGGGGGTGCGCTCGTCTTCGAGCCGTACGATCGCGTCGTCGCGCCGCCCGAGGCCCTCGAGACGGGCGTCGACGGCCTCCTCCCCCTGCCGGCCCAACCCTCGATCGCGTTCTGAGCGCGCCGCCGGGCGCGCCCGGGCCGCGGGCGGCGGCCGCGCTGGACCCGCGCGCGATCGTGCGCCGCCTCGGACCGGGCCTCCTCCTTGCGATCGCGGTCGCCGCTGCCGCCCGGCTGGCCACGACGTTCCTGCCGGCCATCGTGTCGGAGATCACGATCGCCATCCTCATCGGGCTCGCGGTCGGGCGGCTGCCGTTCGCCCGCTCCCCCGCTCTGCGGCCGGGCCTGAAGGTCGCCGCCGAGCGCCTGCTGCGGCTCGGGATCGTCCTGCTCGGCGCCAAGTTGAGCGTCCAGCAGGTCGCCGGGATCGGCCTGCCGGCCGCGCTGATCATCGCGGTGACGATGGCCGCGGCCCTCGTCGTCGTCCTCGGGCTGGCACGACTCGCCGCGGTGGACGGTCGCCTCGCGGTGCTGCTGGCGGTCGGGGCGGCGGTCTGCGGCAACTCTGCGGTCGTCGCGACGTCACCCGTGATCGGCGCCCGGCCGCGCGACACCGCCTACGCCGTCGCGACGGTGACGCTGTTCGGAACCCTGGCCGTGTTCGCGTACCCCCTGATCGGCCACGCGGCGGGCCTCGGCGACGCGGTCTTCGGGCTGTGGTCCGGGATCGCGATCAACGACACGAGCCAGGTCGTCGCCGCGAGCGCCGCCTACTCGCCCGGCGCCTTCGACGTCGCCACGGTCGTCAAGCTGATCCGGAACGCGCTGATGGCGCCGCTGCTGCTCGGGATCGCGTGGGCCTGGCAGCGCCGGACCGGCAAGGCGGGCGACACGCGCACCGGTGTGCGCCGCGCGGTGCCGGTGTTCGTCCTCGGGTTCCTGGCCCTCTCGGCGCTGCGCAGCGCCGGCGCGATCGACGCGGGGCTCGCGGCGGCGTTCGAGGCGGCCGCCCGGGCACTGATCCTCGTGGCACTCGCCGCGGTCGGCCTCAACGTCCGGCTCGAGGAGCTCCGGTCGGCCGGCCCGAAGCCGCTCCTGGTGGGCCTCGGAGCGGCGGTGGCGATCGGCGCGGCCACGCTCGCGGCGATCACGACCCTCGGTCTCGGGGGCGGGCTCGACGTGGGCGAGTAGGCGGGAGCTGGACGTGCGGGTCAGGCGGCCTCGTCGATTCGGGCGGCGCGGTCCGTCCAGCCGAGCCGGGCGAACGCGATGCCCCCGCCCACGGACGTGACGACCAGGATCGCGGCGTGGACCAGGAGGGCCAGGGCGAAGGCCGAGTCGGCCGGGACGCCGACCGCCTTCCCGATCTCGACCGCGGCGAACTCGAACGTGCCCAGGTTCGACGGGCCGGCCGGCACCGCGCTTGCCAGCGCGACCCCCGATGCGATCAGCGCCGCCTGGCCGAGCGACAGCTCCACCCCGATCGCCTGGCCGACCGCCGCGAACGCGAGGATCGCCATCGACCACGATGCCGCGCTCGCGACGAGCGCCTCGGCCAGGGTCCGCGGCCGGCCGGCCACGGCCAGCCCGCCCTGGAGGCTCCGCGCGAGATCCCCGATCCGCGGGTAGCGCGCGACGGTCGCCGCGATCCGGTCCATCCCGGGCAGCCGGTGGGCGACGATCCCGAGCGCGAGCACGATCAGGAACAACCCGGCGACCGCGGCGCCCACGAGGATCGCGTTCGCGACCACGCCGCGGACGCTCAGGACCAGGAGGGCGACCGCGGCGATCGCGACGACCGCCACGAGGTCCACGACCCGCTCCACGACGACCGTCCCGAGCGCCGACGCGCGGCTGATCCCCTCCCGATCGCCGAGGTAGTGGACCCGGATCAGCTCGCCCAGACGCGCGGGCAGGACGTTGTTCGCGACATAGCCGATCAGCAGGTAGCCGAGCATCGGCAGGTAGCGGACGGCCGCGATCGGGTGCAGGAGGCGCTGCCAGCGGAACGCCCGGAAGGCGAGGTCCGCCGAGAGGAGCGCGGCGGCGAAGGCGACCCAGCGGAGGTCGGCCGCGCCGAGCAGCTCGGCCGTCCGGGCGAGGTCCACCCCGCGCAGGACGAACCACAGGGCGACGATCGAGATGACGCCGCCGACGACGGCGCGAAGGAGCGGTCCGGTGCGCATCGGGGCGGCGCCGGCCCTCAGCCGGCCGAGCGCGGCGGCTGGGGCTGGCGGGCCGTCAGCTTCGGGCTGCGCCGGAGGCCGATCCGGTGGAGCAGGTAGCGGGCCACGACGCGCAGCGTCGAGGTGCCGTACACCACGCTCCGCTTGAAGCCGACCGAGCTCGCCTCGTCGAAGTAGCGCGTCGGGACGCCGATCTCCCCGATCCGCCGACCCATCCCGGCCGCGACGACCTGGGCGATCAGCTCCTGGTCGAAGACGAAGTCGTTGCTGTTCAGCTCGTAGGGGATCGTCTCGAGGAGGCGCCGGCTGTAGGCCCGCAGTCCGGTGTGGTACTCGGACAGGCGCAGGCCGAAGGCGAGGTTCTCGACCAGGGTCAGGAATCGGTTGGCGACGTACTTCCACTTCGGCATCCCGCCGGCCAGCGGGTTGCCGAGGAAGCGGCTGCCGAGCATCAGGTGCTTCTCGCCGGACAGGATCGGCGCGATCAGGTCCGGGATCCGGGTGGCGTCGTACTGGTAGTCCGGGTGGAGCATCACGACGACGTCGGCGCCCTGCTCGAGGGCGGCCGAGTAGCAGGTCTTCTGGTTCCCGCCGTAGCCCAGGTTCTGCTGGTGGATGATCACGTCGAGCCCGAGCTGGCGGGCGACCTCGACGGTGTCGTCCCGGGACACGTCGTCGACGAGGATGATCCGGCCGATCAGGTCGTGCGGGATGTCGGCGTAGGTTCGCTGGAGCGTCTTGGCCGCGTTGTAGGCGGGCATGACGACCACGACGTTCGGCGGTGTGGCAGGCATCGGCGCGGACGTCGCGGGAGGGTGAGCGGATCCGACGGCACCCGCGGCGGGCGCGTCGCTTGGGCGTTCCACGAGGCGGAAGCCTACTCGATCCGGCGCGATCGCCAACCGTACGCCCTCCCGCCGTCATCGGCTCGACATCGTCCGGCCGGGCGGCTGTGGCACGATGCGGGTCGCAGCCTCATACGGAGATTCCATGTTCGAACGCCTCTTCGGCGGCAAGGAGCTCGACGCCGCCACGGCCGAGCGCATCCCGCCCGGCCAGTACAAGACCGACAAGTTCCCGGTCCTCCACTACGGCTCGGTGCCCCGGACCGACCTCGCGAGCTGGGACTTCAAGGTCGTCGGCGAGGTCGACGCCCCGTTCACGCTCACGTGGGAGCAGTTCAAGTCGCTGCCGCGCAAGACCGTCCATGCGGACATCCACTGCGTCACTCGCTGGACGAAGCTCGACACCGACTGGGAGGGCGTCCCGATCCAGGAGATCCTGCGCCTCGCCCAGGTCCGCCCGTCGGCGACCCACGTCGTCGCCCACTCGGAGCAGGGCTACACCGCGAACGTGCCGCTCAGCGTGCTCGACGACGACGACGTCCTGCTGGCCGACACGTTCGGCGGCGAGGAGCTCGAGAAGGAACACGGCTGGCCGCTCCGCCTCCTGATCCCGAAGAAGTACTTCTGGAAGAGCGCGAAATGGGTCCGCGGCCTCGAGTTCCTCGATCACGACCAGCTCGGCTTCTGGGAGCGCTACGGCTACCACAACGACGCCGATCCCTGGAAGGAGGAGCGCTTCAGCGAGTAGCCCGCCCATGCGGCACGCGCGGATGGGCCCCGCCCGTGCGGAGCCGGGTCGGCAACCGGGCCATCGGGCTCATGGATGGATCTCGATGGACGGCACGGGTTGACTGCCGTCGGGAGTCAGCTCCGGCGAGCGCCCACCATCCGCGGATCCGGGCGGAAGAACCGGAGCCGGCGCTGGAGCAGGAAGATCTCGCGGTCGATCAGCCCGAGCAGGTCGCGCAGGCGGTCCTCGGTCGTGGCGGCCTCGAGGAGCGCCTGGCGCCGCGGCGACTCGATCTGGAGGATCCCGGTCAGGAGGTGCGACAGGACCGTCGGGTCGTCCGGGATCATGACCCGGCGCCGGCGCGGTTCGACCTCGGCGGCTTCGGCCGGATCGCCGGTCGGGGCGGCCGGCGCGCCGGCGTCCGCCGACCCGGGTGCGTCGGTCTCGTCGGGCTCGTCGTCGTCGGACGTCTCGACCTCGACCCGGACGTCGATCTCGTCGGCCGTCTCGCCGGAGCGCGGCTGGAGCAGCTCGAGGTACGACACGAAGCGCCGGGTCGCCCGCATCGCCAGGCGGTGGGCCTCGTCCTCGTCACCGGCCTCCTCGGGCAGCAGCTCCACCTCGGCGACGAGGTACGGCCGTCGGCCGGTCAGCACCCGCCGGACCTCGAACCGCCGGGTGCCGACGATCAGCAGGTCGTACCGACCGTCCTCGTATGCGCCCGCGTCGCGGATCTCGGCGATCGTCCCGATGCCGGTGAAGGAGATCGCCCCGGCTCCCACCTCGCGCCCCTCGCGGATCAGGACGACCCCGAATGGCGATGTCGTCTCGAGGCAATGTTTGACGAGGGCGCGGTAGCGCGGCTCGAAGATGTGGAGCGGCAGCGCGATGCCGGGGCAGAGGACCGTGTTCAGCGGAAAGAGCGGCAGTTCCATCCGGCGGTCATCTCGCGCGGGACGATGGACAGAGCAGGCTGCGGCGCGTCCGCGGTCAGTCTAGGGGAATCGAAACAGCCGCCGGGCGGACCGGCGGCTGTCTGATCGACGAGAGACGGCTGGGCGAGCCCAGCGCTCGGTCAGTGGGCGCAGCCCTTGGGCGCGCCGGAGTCGTCGGCGGTCCGGAAGCTCGAGCCGCAGCCGCAGGCCGCGACCGCGTTCGGGTTGTTGACCGTGAAGCCGGCGCCCATGAGCGTGTCGACGTAGTCGATCTGCGAGCCCTGGAGCAGGTCGATCGACTTGCCGTCGACGTAGACCTTGACGCCGTTGGCCTCGAGGACGCGGTCCTCCGCGGTGGGGGCGTCCTCGAGCATCATCCCGTAGCGGAAGCCGGAGCAGCCGCCCGAGTACACGTAGACGCGCAGGCCGACGTCCGGATTCGTCTCCTCGGCGGTCAGCTCGCGGAGCTTCGCGGCGGCAGCGTCGGTCAGGTCGACCACGGTCGTCGGCGGGGCGAGCGGCTGGGCCGTCGGCTGGGATTCCAACATCGGGTGCGATCCTCCTCGGGAGGGCGTGTGGTGCTCGGAAGCGTGATCGATTCGACGGCGTTCGTCGATGGCCCGATCGTACGCTGCGCAACCGATTCCGGCAAGGGTCGCGCCGAAACCGCCGCCGGGCCGCCCGGTCAGCCGTCGATCCGCTCGATCACCGTGGCGATCCCCTGCCCCACCCCGATGCACATCGTGGCCAGGCCCCACTGCCCGCCGGTCCGGCGCAGCTCGTGGCTGAGCATCGTGATCAGGCGGCCGCCGCTCATCCCGAGCGGGTGGCCGAGGGCGATGGCCCCGCCGTTCACGTTGACCTTGGCCGGATCGAGCCCGAGGTCGTCGATGCAGGCGATCGACTGGCTCGCGAACGCTTCGTTGAGCTCGACGAGGTCGAGGTCGGCGGCCGTGATCCCGGCCCGCTCGAGGGCCTTGCGCGAGGCCGGCACGGGGCCATAGCCCATGATCGCCGGGTCGACGCCGGCGACGGCGGTCGAGACGATCCGGGCCATCGGACGCAGGCCGAGGGCGCGGGCCCGCTCCGCTTCCGCGAGGAGCACCGCCGATGCGCCGTCGTTGATCCCGGAGCTGTTGCCGGCCGTGACCGTGCCGCCGTCGCGGAAGGCCGGCCGGAGCCTCGCGAGGGCCTCGGCGGACGTGTCCGCGCGCGGATGCTCGTCGCGCACGACGACCACCGGATCGCCCTTCCTCGACGGCACCGTGATCGGGACGATCTGGTCGTCGAAGCGTCCGGCCTCGATGGCCGCGACCGCCTTCTGCTGCGAGGCGAGGGCGAACGCGTCCTGTCGCTCGCGGTCGACCGACCAGCGCTCGGCGACGTTCTCGGCGGTCTCGCCCATCGAGTAGGGGTAGTGGAGCTCGGCGAGCGCCGGGTTCAGGAAGCGCCAGCCGAGGGTGGTGTCCTCGAGCTCGCGCGGGCCGCGGTCGAAGGCCGCCGCCGGCTTGGCCATGACGTACGGCGCCCGGGTCATCGATTCGACGCCGCCGCCGATGAACACGTCGCCGTCACCGACCGCGATCGCGTGGGCCGCCGAGTTGATCGCCTGGAGCCCCGAGCCGCACAGCCGGTTGACCGTCAGCCCGCCGACCTCGACCGGCAGCCCGGCGAGGAGGAGCGCCATGCGGGCGACGTCGCGGTTGTCCTCGCCGGCCTGGTTCGCGCAGCCGAGGATCACGTCCTCGATCAGGGCCGGGTCGACCCCGGAGCGTTCCACCACGGCCCGGATCGCCGCGGCCGCCAGGTCGTCCGGGCGGACCGCCGCCAACGCGCCGCCGTAGCGTCCGATCGGGGTCCGGACGGCCTCGATCACCCAGGCGTCGCGGAGCGGCCGATGGAGGTCACGGGTCATGCGGTCGATTGTAGGGCGGCCGTGCTCCACCGCCGCGAGCACGCGCGGCTCGGCGCGGGAGCGGGCACGCCGACAGGAGCGGTCACGGGAGCGCTCAGCCCGCCCTGACCAGGGCCTCCGACGGGGCGAACGACGGATCCCCGGCAGCAAGCGCCCGGAGCCTGGCGGCGACCGCGCCCGGGCCGCCCAGCTCGCGGGTCCGCTCGAAGGGCCCGATCGGATGCGACGCCCCGAGACGCAGGGCGATGTCGATGTCGTCGGCGCTCGCCACGCCCTCGTCGCGCGCTCGCCACGCCTCGTCGACCAGCGGCAGCAGGATCCGCTCACGGATCGCGTCCGCGTCCGGCGCGGAGTCGCCGCCGGACGGAGGCGGATCGGGGTCGAGTCGCTTGCCGTCGGCGTACCGGTGGAACCCCTCGCCGGTCTTGCGCCCGAGGCGACCGGCGGCGATCCGCTCGGCCTGGAGCGGCGACGGGCGCAGGCGGTCGGGCCGCCCGAGGCCCTCCCAGATCGCGGTCGAGGCCGCGTAGGTCACGTCGATCCCGGTCAGGTCCATGAGCTCGAACGGACCGAGGGGAAAGCCGGCGTCGCGAATGGCCGCGTCGATGGCCGCGACGTCCGCGACGCCGTCCTCGAGGAGGCGCAACGCGCGGAGCGTGAACGGCCGGTTGATCCGGTTGACGATGAAGCCCGGGGCATCGGCGGAGCGGACGGCCGTCCGGCCCCAGGCTCCGACCAGGTCGGCCGCGGCATCGGCAACGGACGGCGCCGTCGCCGGACCGGCCACGACCTCGACCAGGCGCATGACCGGCGCCGGGTTGAAGAAGTGGAGGCCGAGGACGCGCTCCGGCCGGGCGGTGGCGGCGGCGATGTCGGCGATCGAGAGCGCGCTGGTGTTCGAGGCGAGCATGACCGTCGGGTCGGCGATCCCGTCCAGGATCCGGAAGATCGTCCGCTTGAGGTCCAGCGACTCGAGGGCCGCTTCGACGATCACCCCCGCTTCGTCCCCGAGCTGCTCCAGGACCACGCTGGTCCGGAGGCGGGCCAGTCGCTCTGCCACCCAGGCATCGATCCCGTCGGCGTCGGCCAGCGCCTTCGCTGCACGGCGCCCGAGGCCGTCGGCGATCCGGTGGCCGGCCCGCTCGAGGGCAGCATCGTCGACGTCGTGGAGGACGACCTCGTGGCCGGCCCCCAGGGCGAGCTGGGCGATGCCGGAACCCATGATCCCCGCGCCGACGACCCCGATGATCGGGAGGCCGGGGCGGGAATCCGTGGCGGCGGCCGGCGGCGACTCGGTCATGGCGCGAGGGTAGGCCCTCGGCCGGACCGGCGTCGCCGGCGGCGATCGATCCGCAGCAGCGACCGGTGACGCGCTCGACAGGCAGACCCAGTCCGGCCCTGGGGCTCCTACGTGAACATGGGGCTCCGACGTGAACTTGAACGAGTCGAGCACCCACTGGAGGGTCGCCTGGTCGACCGACTCGGACCCGACCAGGTTCATCCAGTTGAGGAAGAACGGCAGACAGAAATCCCGCCCCGACGGCACCACTGACGAGCCGTCGGGGCGGGAAGTGCGCGACCTACACGGTCAGCGGCGGTTGCTCCGGCTCGCGGCCGTGGCGCTCGCAGGGTTCGGGACCACGAAGACCGCAGCGGCGATGAGCGCGGCCAGGCCGAGCACGATCACGCGCCAACCCTGGTCGCTCGGAGTGATGCCGGACTCGGTGTCGGTCGGGGGCGGGGTGGCGTTGGAGACGCCCTCCGCACCGAGCACTTCCCCGGTCGGGTTCGTGGACTCGAGCGGCAGGACGCCACCACCCGGCACCGAACCGCCCGGGCCACCGCTGCCCTCGATCGGAGCCTCGCTGCCGCTCGGCGAGACGGACGCGCTCCCCGACGGCGGGACCGAGCCCGACTCGATCGGGGCCTCGCTGCCGCTCGGCGGGACCGATGCGCTGCCCGACGGCGGGACGGACGCCGAGCCGCTCGGCGGGACCGATGCGCTGCTCGAGGGCGGGACGGAGCCGGAGCTGACCGGCTGCTCGCTGCCGTCGCAGTCGACCCAGAAGACCTTCATCTTGTCGTGCTTGTCGGTGTCGAGGTCGCCGTCCCAGAAGAGCTTGTAGTGGCCGTCCGGGAGGGTGTAGACGCCATCCTCGGGATCGCGGTCCTCGCCGTCGCCGGCGGTGTCGTACGTGCCGGTCAGGACGACCGTGCCCTTCTCACCCGTCGGGGCCCATTCCTGGATCTCCCAGGTTCCGGCCTGGACCGGGTCGGCGAAGTAGAAGTGGAGGTGGAACGTGCAGACGTGCGGTTCGTTGCGAACCTCGCCCGGATCGTTCTCGGTATTGCCCTCGTGGATCTTCACGGTGCCGTTGTTGCCGGGCGTGTCGTTGGCGAGGGCCGATGGCCCGACGCCGGCGAACGCCGCCAGGAGGATCGCGGCGAGAAGCCCGAACGGGCGGATCAAGGAGGCGGCGGATCGTCGGTTCATGGGTCACTCCGTCACTGAATGGGGTTCAGTCGACGGTCCTGGGCGCTCCGTCGTCTCTGCGTCCGGATCCCATCAGACGCTGACGGAGGCACCGTGCGAACCACGATCGGGGCCAGGACCATTGAATGGACGTATCACCCCGAAGGTCCCGGTGCGCGCGCGCAACGGGACGACGCTCGTTCAGACGGGCTTGAACGCCTCGAACGGCTGGCGGCAGCCGCGGCAGTAGAACAGCGCGCGACAGAGCGCGGGGCCGAAGGCGCTGTCCATCGCGACCGACGCCGAGTCGCAGAACGGGCACCGGACGTCGACGAGCCCGGACGGCGGGGCGATGCCGGCCCGCCGCAGGCCCGCGCGGCCGTCGGCGGTGAGGCGATCCGTGGTCCACGGAACGGCGAAGGTGAACGCCACCCTGACCGGCCGGCCGAGCGGCGCAAGCGCGTCGGCGACGGCCGAGCGGATGACCTCGAGCGCGGGGCAGGCGACGAAGGTCGGGAGGAGCTCGACCGCGATGCCGGCGTCGGACACGCGGATGCCGTGGACGAGCCCGAGGTCGACGATCGAAACGGTGGGGATCTCCGGGTCGACGACGGCGGCGAGGCGCTCGCGGACGTCGGCCGCGGTCAGGGAGAACTCGGCGGCGGGTGCCGTCACCACGTCGCGCCCGCTTCGGATCTGCGGACCATCGTGAGCTCGGCATGGAGCGCCCGGAAGGCGTCCGAGTGGCCGGAACGTGCGGTGCCGGGGTCACGGGTCACTGGCAGGCCCGGCAGCCCGAGTCTCCGGAACGTGGCCCCGACCCCGTCACGCCAGCGCTCCTCGAGCGCCGCGAACGGCTCGGCCATGATCCCATGCCGCACGATTGCCGCTTCCGCGGGGAGCGGCGCGAGCACCGTGCCGGCATCCGGGCCCATCGCGGCGAGGGCGGCCAGCAGCCGCTCCCGTGACTCGCCGCCGGCGTCGGCAAGGCGCTCGATCCACGTCTGGACGTGCATCAGGTGGTAGCGCTCCTCGCGCCGGATCTTGGCGACGAGCTCCGCCAGCGGCGCGTGGGTGGACGCGGCGAGGGCCTCGAGCCGGACCGCGTCGGCGGTGTCGTACAAGTAGCGTCGCGCGATCGTCGTGGCCCAGTCGCCACGGTGATGGTCGAGCAGCCGGGCATGGAGGTAGCCCTCCGGCGGGCGGTCGTACGCCCACGCATCGGGGTCGCGGCCGTCGGCGACGACATCGACGAGGAGCCTGTACAGCGCCTGCGCATGCCCGAGCTCGTCCTGGGCGAGGGAGCTGATCGCCACGTCCTCCTCGAGGATCGGCCCGATGCCGGTCCACTCGGAGTCGCTGAAGCCGATGACGAACTCGTCGTCGGCCATCGACAGCAGGAGCAGGGCGAGCGCCCGCTCGCGCCCGTCGCCGGGGCCATCGAAGTCCATCGCGATCGGCGCGAACGCCGCCGGGTCGGTCATCGCTGGCCCTTGTTGGCCTTCGGCTTCGCCTGGCCGCTCGCCTCACGCGCCGCCGCCAGCTTGTCGCGCATGACGTAGCCGCCCGGCTTCTTGAACGAGCGGTCGAGGGGCGGCTGGAGGAGGTCGAGATCGGCAAGGTCGTGGATGTCCGACCGGCGGACGACCCACAGGTGGACGCTCTCCTGGCGCCGGCTGTACATCTCGCGGGCATAGTGGAGGGCCAGCGTGGCGTCGGGCGCCATGACGGAGCCACCATGTTTCATCGGGTCGCCGTCCTTCTCCTGGCGGAAGACCTCCCAGGGCTCGAGCACGCCGGGCTCGGCGGCGCCCCCGGCGCGATCAGCCGGCATCGTGTCGGTCACGCGACGGCCGCCCGGGGGCCGCCGAGGATCGCGTCGCGGACCCACTGGGTCGCCGCCCACTCGTCGCGCCGGAACTGGAGTCGCGCCTCGGACCTCGGCCCGTGGTTGGTGACGACGGTCCGGAGCTCGTTCCAGTCCGGTTCGCCGTAGAGCCAGCGGCCCTCGGCTTCGTCGTACCGGAGCTCCGGATCGGGCAGCGTCAGGCCGAGCTCGCGGATCCGCGGTACGTAGATCCCGAGGAACTCCTGGCGCAGCTCCTCGCTCGTCTTGGCCTTGATCCGCCAGTGGAGGTCGCGGTCCTTGGCCCGGTCGCTCCGCGGCCCGTGCATCTGCATCAGGGGCCCCCACCAGCGATCGAGCGCCTCCTGGATCGACTCGCGCTGGGCCGGCGTCCCGGTCGCCATCGTCACCACGACGTCCCGGCCGTGCATGATGTGGACCGACTCCTCCCAGCAGATCTTCTTCATCGTCCGGGCATACGGGGCGTACGAGGAGTCGCGGAGGGCCTGCTGGGCGACGATCGCGGCGGCGTCGACGAGCCACGCGATGATCCCGATGTCGGCCCATGAGTACGTCGGGTAATGGAAGACGTTGTGGAACTTCGTCTTCCCCGCGAGGAGGTCCTGGATCATCGCCTCGCGCGATTTCCCGAGATCCTCGGCGACCCGGTACAGCAGCTGGGCGTGACCGACTTCGTCCTGGACCTTGGCGGTCAGGGCCAGCTTCCGGCGGAGGGTCGGCGCGCGCATGATCCACTCGCGCTCGGGGAGGACGCCCATCAGCTCGCTGTTGGCATGCATCTCGACGAAGCGCAGGACGGCGGTCCGGTACTCGTCGGGCATCCAGTCGGTCGCCTCGACCTTGCCGCCACCGGTGACGTGCTCCTCGAAGTGGCGGTAGCGATCGCCGTGGTCGAGGGCCTCGTCGTTGAACGGCAGGGCGCTCCGTTCGCGGAGCGGCAGGACGGGGTCGAGGGCGAGCGGATCGGTCATCGGTGGTCCTCCGAGAGGGAGCGCAGGGCGAGCTCGACGTAGTGGTCGGCGATCCGGTCCGGGCCGAGCCGGCCGTCCGGGCGGTACCAGGTGGCGATGCCGTTGAGCGCGGTCAGGACGAAGGTCGCGGCGATGGCCGGGTCGGTGGCCCGGAACGCGCCGACGGCCGCCCCCTCGGCGATCGTGTCGCGGAATCGCGCCTCGTAGGCGTCCCGCCGCTCGGCGATGGCGGCCCGACGCTCCGGCGAGAGATGGCGCCACTCGGTCACGAACACGCTCGATCGCTCCGGATCGGCGGTGACGACCTCGACGTGGGCCTCGACAAGCGCCGCGAGGCGCTCGACGGGGTCGGCGGTGAGCACCTCGGCGAGGGCGGCGTCGGCGGCCCGCTCGAAGTCGCCGGCCGCCCGATCCACGATCGCCCAGAGGAGGTCCTCCTTCGACGCCACGTGCGCGTACAGGCTGGCACCCTGGATCTTCAGTACCTTCGCGATGTCCCGGACGCTCGTCGCGGCGTAGCCGTGCTCGTGGAACAGCTCGCTCGCCACGTCGTCGATCTCGCGCCGCCGCGCGCCTGTCTCGATCACGCTCCGCTCCTACCTAACGATCGTTAGGAGTGTCGATGGACGGGCGCGCGGTGTCAAGCCTCGCCGGTCGCGCCTGGAGCGCCATCCAGATCAGGACGAGCTGGAACGGCAGCCTCGCCCATGCCGCGGCGGTGAGCCAGCCCGGCCTGGGGCCGTCCGGGGTCGCGACCGCGAACCACAGGTTGCCGGGGACGATCGCGACGAGCAGCGCGGCACTCACCGGGGCCGCCCAGCGGTCCCGACGGGCCAGGCCTGCGGCACAGACGAGCTCGGCGATCCCCGACAGCGTGATGACGGCTCCGGGGACGGGCAGGAACGGCGGGATCAACGGGTCGAACATGCCCGGCCGGACGAGGTGGAGGGCGCCGGACACGGCGAAGAGACCCGCCAGGGCGTCCGGAGCGAACCGTCGGAGCACGGCCATGCGGCCGACTCTAGTCGTCGCCGAACCATTGCGCTGCAATGCGGTTGCGGGTGCACCTCCGCATGCATCGCACGGGGCCGCGAGCCAATCGCGGGTACCCTTCCGTCCACGGCCGACGACCCCCGCGTCCACAGACACGTCGTCCGCCCCGGAAGAAGGCCTGATGCCCACCCACGACGACCGCGCGCTGATGCTCGAGCTGGAGCCCGAGGCAGCCCGTCTGTATGACCGCCACCATCGCGTCGCCCAGGAATGGTTCCCCCACGACTACATCCCGTACCGACTCGGGCGCGACTTCGACAAGGAGCCCTGGACCCCGGATCAGCCGCGCCTCACCGGCGTCGCCCAGACCGCGTTCGAGATCGGACTCCTGACCGAGGACAACCTGCCCTCGTACCACCGCCTGATCCACGGGATGTTCGGCCAGGGCGACGGGGCGTGGATGAGCTGGGTCGGGCGTTGGACGGCCGAGGAGGGGCGCCACGCGATCGTCCTCCGCGACTACCTCACCGTGACGCGGAACATCGATCCGATCCTGCTCGAGCGCGGCCGGATGACGCAGCTCCAGCAGGGCTACGACAGCAAGGCGCCGGGACTGCTCCGTGGCCTTGCCTACGTTGCGTTCCAGGAGCTCGCGACCCGGATCGCCCACCGCAACACCGGTCGCTACTCGGACGATCCCGTGGCCGACCGGATCATGGTCCGGATCGCCGCCGACGAGAACCTCCACATGGTGTTCTACCGCGACATCCTGGGCGCCGCATTGAAGCTCGATCCGTCGGCCGCCGTCCAGGCGATCGTCGCCGAGGTCCTCGCCTTCGAGATGCCCGGCGCCGGGATCCCGGGCTTCCTGCGCAAGGCTGCGACCATCGCGAAGGCCGGCATCTACGACCTGCGGGTCCATCGCGACGAGGTCCTCATGCCGATCCTCCAGCACTGGAAGGTGTTCGAGCTGACCGGTCTCGACGAGGCCGCCGAGGCCGCCCGAACCCGGCTCGCGGAGCACCTCGCGTCGCTCGAGGCCGCCGCGAAGCGGTTCGAGGAGAAGCTGGCCCTGGCCGGCACCCCGCGTCTCGCCAGGGCCGGATGACGGACCGTCATCCGGGTCAGGCCCGGACTGCGCACAATGAACCAGGGCGTTTTCGACGCGCCCGATCGCCCTGGACTCGCCCGCCTCGGGCGACCCGCCTCGGAGACCGTGTCCGATGACTGACCTGCTGGAGCGCGATGTCCGCGAGGACGTTGCGCTGCTGAACGAGCTGGAGCCGGAGGCGGCTCGCCTCTACGACCGTCACGCCAAGGTCGCGCAGGAGTGGTTCCCCCACGACTACATCCCGTACCGGCTCGGACGTGACTTCGATAAGGAGCCCTGGACGCCCGACCAGCCACGGCTCACCGGCGTGGCCCAGACGAGCTTCGAGATCAACCTCCTGACCGAGGACAACCTGCCCTCGTACCACCGCCTGATCCACGGGATGTTCGGGTCCGGCGACGGCGCATGGATCAACTGGATCGGCCGCTGGACCGCCGAGGAGGGCCGCCACGCGATCGTCCTGCGCGACTACCTGACGGTGACGCGCAACCTCGACCCGGTGGCCCTCGAGCGCGGGCGGATGACCCAGCTCCAGCAGGGCTACGACCGGGACACGATCGACACGCTCCGCGGCCTCGCCTACGTGGCCTTCCAGGAGCTCGCGACCCGGATCTCGCACAAGAACACCGGGCGCTACTCACAGGACCCGGTCGCGGACCGGATCATGACCCGCATCGCGATGGACGAGAACCTGCACATGGTGTTCTACCGCGACATCCTGGGGGCCGCGCTCAAGATCCAGCCGTCACGGGCGGTCCAGGCGATCGTCGCCGAGGTCCTCGCCTTCGAGATGCCCGGCGCCGGCATCCCGGGGTTCCTGCGCAAGGCCGCCGCGATCGCCAAGGCCGGCATCTACGACATCCGGATCCACCGCGACGAGGTCCTGATGCCGATCCTCAAGCACTGGCGGATCTTCGAGCTGAGCGGGCTGGACGCCGCCGCGGAGGAGGCGCGGAATCGCCTTGCCGACCACCTCGACAAGCTGGAGGCGGCGGCCCAGAAGTTCGAGGCGAAGATGGCGCTCGGCAACAGCGCCGATCGGATGGCCCGCTCCGCAGGTTGACGCCTCGCTCGCCCCGGGGCCGACCCGCGGCCATCCTGGTCCGGCCCCACGACGTCGCGGCGCGGTCCGGGAGGACTTCGCCAACCAGTCGTCGGGGGACTGGTGCAGCGACTCGCCGGACCCGCCCTCAACTTCCACGTGCGTGAGTCCGTCGTCAGCCAGTCGCGATTCCCGACGAAGCTGGCTGATCGGCCCTGGATTCCCGACGTCGGAGTCCTTGGGTGACTGTCTGGCGAAGTTGGCGGGAGGCTCAGCCCGGCCGCCGCGGCGCACGCTCCGGACGCAAGAAGAACGACGGGACCCCGGGTGGGGCCCCATCGTTCCATCGGATTGACCGTTCGGTCAGGCGAGCAGGCCGTTGATCACGCCGAGCAGCCGATCGACGATCGTGCCAAGGCTGCCGGTCAGGCCACCATCGAGGAGGCCAGCGACCGCGCACAGCAGGTTGCCGAGGAGGTTGCCGGCGCCCGAAACGGCGTTGATGTCGAGGGTGACCTGCGAGAGGTCGATCGTCAGCCCGAGCAGGTCGAGGGCGATCGGCCCCAGGTCAAGGAACAGGATGTCGCACACCGCCGGTGCCCCACCCGGGACCAGCGCACCCACGACGTCGGTGAAGGTCGTCGTGACGCCCGCGATCGTCAGCGTCCCGTCGAACAGCAGCTGGCTGCCGCTCCGGGAGATGTCCGTGATCGTGAGCGTTCCGTTCGCGCTCCCGCCCGTCGAGAGCAGGCCCGAGACGGGCACGTTGGTGAGCAATCCGCCGGTGTCGGGGCGAGCGGCGCTGGCCGTCGCGGGAACGAGCAGCAGCGTGCCGAGCATGACCGTGGCGAGGAGCAATCGAAGTCTTGCCATCTGCGTGGCCTCCTTGGAAGCGGCGCGATATGGCATCCACTGGGTGATGCCACCGACCCGCCGCGTGGGGTCGGTGGGTCCTGACCCGCTGCAGTCGGGTTGGCGTCCCTGGTCTGGATCAACGGTGGCCCGGGCCGGGCTTCGTCTGGGGACCAAGCCACAGGAGAGTGGTTGCAGGCGGGTTGCATCACCCACCGGTGACAATCGGCCGAACGGGCAGTTCGCGCCTCGTGCGGTCAGGTCGCCGTCCGGCGCCACCACGTCGCAGCGAGCAGCTCCGGCACGAGGATCTCGGCGTGGCGCGCCACGTCCGGATCGTCGTCGCCCGGATAGCGGATGACCTGGGCGGCGCCGGGCACGTCCCCACCCACCGCCACGACCGTGGATCGGCGCTTGGCCAGCCAGGCGAGCGCCTGCTCGTCCCAACGTGATCCGGCGAACAGGATCGCCCGGTAGTCGAGCGTCTTCGTCAGGTAGACGTCGACGTGCGCCCAGTCGCCGGTCTCGCAGGCGACGGCCGGGCGGCGCGGGCCCTCGCGGATCATCAGCGCCCCCTGCTCGGCGGAGGCGAACCGCTCGACCGGCGCGATGAGGAAGACGCCGGCCGGCGATGCCAGCCCGGACGCGAGCCTGGGCAGCCAGCCCGGGCTCGTCCGGAGCAGGTCTGCGGAGGCATGGGCGACGCGCCGGGTCAGCCCCGCGAGGTCCTCGTCGAGCCCGGTCAGGTGAGTTTCGAGGGCGCGGAGCAGGAGCCCCGTGTGCTGGAACGAGCGGCAGGCGACGCCGCCGACCTCCTCGCCCGCCCCCATCTCCACGACGACGTCGGCCCGTCCCGCGAGGGTCGAGGCCGGCTCATTGACGAGGGCGACGATCGGTGAGCGGCCGTGGTAGCGCGCAACCGCGTCGAGCGTCTCGGCGCTCTCGCCGGTGGCCGAGATCGCGACGACCAGCGTCCGCGGATCGGGCGGCCAGGAGGCGTCGGTGGAGGCGGGCTCCGCGGCCGCGGCGAGACCGGCGACGCGCAGCTCGAGGGCCGCGACGGACGCCGCGTAGCGTGACGAGCCCATCCCGAGCAGGAGCACCCGGTCCACGTCGCGCGGCACGGCCGCGAACGGGTTGGCGGCCGCCAGGCGATCGGCCAGAAGGTTGAGCCAGCGCGGCTTCGTCTCGAGATCGGCAAGGAAGTGGAGCGGGTTCATCACCGGGATCGTCGCATGCCGGCGATCACGGCCCGTATCGCGCGCGCAGCGTGGCCAGCGGTGCGTACCGCCAGCGCGGGAGGAAGCGCGCTGCATAGACGAGCTCGCGGCACTCCTGCTCGACCTCGAATGCGGCAAGGAGCGTCGGGTCCGGCGGGCGGGCCAGGGCCTCGAGGAATTCGCGACGCGTGCGTTCGATCCAGGCTCCCACGGCGGCGCCCACGGAGCCCTCGGTCTGGCGATCGACGATCCGGCCGACGTGATCGAGGCTGGAGGTCATCTGGGCGATGTCGCGCTCGACCGGCTGGCGGAGGGCGTTCGCATCGTCGCCGAGGGCCGGGTTGCCGTCGAAGTCGATGACGGCGAGCCCGCCGGACCACTCGAGGACCTGTCCGACGTGGAGATCGCCGTGAACGGGCTGGAGGGCGACCAGTCGGTCCGTCGGGAGCGCGTCGAGGTCGGCGCGCATCACCGGGGCCAGCGCGACCAGCTCCGGATCGCCGGTGAGCGAGAGGGCCTCCTCGAGCGTCACCCGGGCTTGCGCGCGCCAGCCGGCGACGGTGCCGGGATCGATCTCCGCAGTCGACTCGGGGATGACCCCGGACGGCGTCGCGAGCGCCGCATGCAGCCGGCCGACGAGCCGTCCCAGCGGCGCGCCGATCCACGGATCGCAGCCGGCGGGGCACGGATCGTCCACGTGGGCGACGTGACCGGCGACCCGCTCCACGCACCACTCCCAACCGTCCCGGGCGCCCGGCAGGTAGCCATCGCCCTGGGCGATCGCCAGCTCGGCGCCCGCCGGCGAACGCCACGTGATCGATCCGAGCGGGGCCGGGATCTCGCGGAAGCCGACGGCCGCCAGGTGCGCGAGGAGTGGCGTCGCGCGGGACGGCCGCGGGCCGACGCGCCGGAACCACTTGACGATCGCCCGCTCGCCGACGACGACCGATGCGTTCGTCTGGTCGGCCTCGATGGCGGCTTCGGACGCCAGGGGAACGCCGGCGACGAAGGCCGAGAAACCGTCGCCCGGGACGGCGGCCCGCCACCCTCCGGCGCCGTCGCGGGCGAGCGGCACGACGAGGAACGCCTCGCCGTCCTCGACCAGGGCGACGGCGAACCGGTCCGCCAGCCGCAGGGCAGCAACCGGCGGCCTCGCCGCGAGATCGGTGGTGGCGTAGCCCCGCGCCGCCCCGGCCGGGCCGACGGGCACGGGGCCCGGCGGCCAGTCCGCGCGCAACTCCGCCAGCAGGGCGTCGTCCGCCGGATAGGATGAGTCGGCCAGTCGAGCAGTCACGAGGAGATGATGGCCCAGCCGCTGACCATCCTGTTCATGCCCGAGTCGGCCTACGGCCCGACCAACAACTGCGTCGGCATCGGCGACGCCCTGCGCAAGCGCGGCCATCGGGTCGTGTTCGCCGCCGAGGCCTCCTGGAACGGGCGGCTCGCCCCGCTCGGGTTCGTCGAGGACCTCGTCGATCTCGCCGCCCCGCCCGAGCCCGACCCGGACGCCCCGCCCCAGGACGCGGGCCAGTTCTGGAAGGACTTCATCCGCGACACGGCGCCGGAGTTCCGCAAGCCGACGATCGAGCAGCTCGCGACCTTCATGCAGCCGACCTGGCAGGCGCTCATCGACGGGGCGATGTACTGCGAGCCGCAGCTCCGCGAGATCATCGCCCGCCAGCAGCCCGACGTGATCGTCGAGGACAACGTCGTCACGTTCCCGGCCCTGCAGACCGCGGGCAAGCCGTTCGTCCGGATCGTGTCGTGCAACCCGCTGGAGATCCGCGGCGAGGGGCCCGGGGCCGGCGAGATCGCCCCGGCCTACTCCGGCCTGCCGGCCGACGACCGCTCGGAGTGGGCGGCCTTCTCGGCCGAGTACGACCGGACGCATCGTCCGATGTGGCAGGCGTTCGATGCCTGGTGCCGGGAGCAGGGCACGGCGCCCCTGCCGGACCTCGAGTTCATCCACGCCTCGCGCACCCTGAACCTGTACGTCTATCCCGAGGTTGCCGACTACACCGACCGCCGACCGCTCGACGCGACCTGGAAGCGGCTCGACTCGTCCGTCCGGGCGACCGACGGCGACGTCGAGCTCCCGGCGGGGATGGCCGACCGGCCGGCGGGCTCCGCCCTCATCTACCTGTCGCTCGGCTCGCTCGGCAGCGCCGACGTCGAGCTCATGCGGCGGCTCGTCGCGATCCTCGGCGACACGCCCCATCGCTACATCGTCTCGAAAGGCCCGCAGCACGCCGACTACGAGCTCGCGCCGAACATGTGGGGCGCCGAGTTCCTGCCCCAGACGAAGATCGTGCCGCAGGTCGACCTCGTGATCACTCACGGCGGCAACAACACCACGACCGAGGCCTTCCACTTCGGCAAGCCGATGATCGTGCTGCCGCTGTTCTGGGACCAGTACGACAACGCCCAGCGGGTGGACGAGACCGGGTTCGGGGTGCGGCTGCCGACGTACGCGTTCGGCGACGACGACCTGCGCGGGGCGATCGAGCGGTTGCTCGCGGACGCCGAGCTGCGTGGGCGGATGGCCCGGATCGGGGCGGAGATCCAGGCACGGGACGGCGTCGCGAAGGCCGCGGCCGCGATCGAGACGACGGGGCTGGCCCACCGGTGAGCCCGAGCGCCACGGCGCCTGCCTTGCGGTCGGTCCGGGCCACCCGCTACGTCACCGCGTTCCGCGAGGGCGGCTCGCTGCCCGGGCTCGTCGAGGCCGACGACGACGGCCTGTACGTCGTGAAGTTCCGGGGCGCCGGGCAGGGCCCGCGTGTCCTCGTCGCGGAGTGGCTCGCCGGCGAGATCGCCCGCGCCCTCGGCCTCCTCGTGCCGGAACTGGTGGCGGTCGACCTTGAGGCCGGGATCGCCGAGAGCGAGCCGGACCCGGAGATCCACGACCTGCTCGGGGCCTCGGTCGGGCGCAACATCGGGCTCGATTTCCTGCCCGGCGCGATGACCTACAACCCCGTCGTCGACGCGACCCAGGATCCGGCCTGGGCCGCCGCGGTCGTCTGGCTCGACGCCCTCGTCACGAACCCGGACCGCTCCCCGAGGAACCCGAACCTGCTCGTCTGGCACGGCCGGCCGTGGCTGATCGACCACGGCGCCTCGCTCTACATCCACCACGCGTGGCGCGACCCGGAGGCGCATGCCCGGCGACCCCACGCCGAGCGACTCGCCGACCACGTGCTCCTGCCGGTGGCCTCGTCGATCGCGGCCGTCGACGAGCGACTGGCCCCGCTCGTGACCAGCGAGCTCGTCGAGGGTCTGGTGGCCGCCGTCCCGGACGACTGGCTCGCCCCGGACCCGATCGTGGGCGACGCCGCGGCCCAGCGCCGGGCCTACGTCGCGTACCTCGCCCGGCGGTTGGAGGCGCCGCGGCCGTTCGTCGCGGACGTCGAGCGCCTGCGGGCCGAGGCCGCCTGACGTGACCGACCACCAGTTCCAGTACGCCATCGTCCGGGTCGTGCCGCGGGTCGAGCGCGGCGAGTGCCTGAACGCCGGCGTGATCCTGCTCTGCCGGCCACAGCGGTTCCTCGCCGCCGCGGTGGGCCTGGACCGGGAACGGCTGGCGGCGCTGGCTCCGGGACTCGATCCGACCGCGATCGAGGACCACCTCGCGGCCATCGAGCGGATCGCCCGCGGCGACGCCGACGCCGGCCCGATCGGCCGGCTCGGCCAGGGCGAGCGGTTCCACTGGCTCGTCGCGCCCTCGTCGACCGTGATTCAGCCGTCGGAGGTCCACACGGGGCTGTGTGGCGACCCGGCGGCTGAGCTGGCGCACCTGTTCGAGCGCCTCGTCCGGTAGCGCGCCGGGCCGGGGCGTGGTCGGCGCGCGCCGGGCGGGCGGCCGCGCCTCGGGGCGGCGACGGCGCGCTCAGTCGCCCGGCGCCCGCACCCGGTACCCGACGCCGGGCTCGGCCACGATCAGCCCGCGCGCAGCGCCCGTCGGGTCGACCGCTGCGAGCTTGCGCCGGATCTGGCTGACGTAGACGTGGCCGTAGTGCGGCTCGTCGCTGTAGGCGGTCCCCCACACCGCTCGGAGGAGCCGGCCGTGCGTCACGAGGCGACCGGCGTGGGTCATCAGGACCTTCAGGACCTCGAACTCGCGCGGGGTCAGCTCGACCGGCCGCCCGTCGAGGGTCACCTGATGGCTCGGGACGTCGAGGACGAGGGGGCCGACCTCGATCCGGCCCTCTCCGCTGGCGGCCGGCCCGGCCGAGCGCCGGAGCAGCGCCCGGATCCGGGCCATCAGCTCGCCCACCCCGAACGGCTTGGTCACGTAGTCGTCGGCACCGAGATCGAGGGCCCGGATCCGGTCGGCCTCGAGGTGACGCGCCGACAGGATCAGGATCGGCGTGATCGCATCGCGACGGATCCGGCGGATCACTGCGGTGCCGTCGAGATCCGGCAGCCCCAGGTCGAGCAGGACGAGATCCGGTCGGGCCGCCTCCCAGGCGACCAGCCCGTCCTGCCCGGTCGCAGCGGTGCGGACGCGGTAGCCATGAGCGGCGAGGGCGTCGGCGAGCGAGGCCGAGAGGTCCTCGTCGTCCTCGATCAGCAGCAGGCCGGGCGCCGGCGCGGATCCGCTGGTCACCCGGTCTCCAGCGCGGCCGACGCGACCGGGAATTCGACCTCGATGGCCAGTCCGCCAAGCCCGGAGCGCCGCGCGGCCACGCGTCCTCCGCCCGCCTCGGCCAGGCTGCGCACGACCGCCAGCCCGATCCCGCTTCCGCGGGCGGGTCCGCCTCCCGTCGTCACCCGGTAGAACTTCTCGAACAGGCGCCCCAGCGCCTCGTCCGGCACGCCCGGCCCGCCATCCTCCACGACGAGACGGACCGACCGGTCGTCGTCCGAGAGGGCGCCGCGCACGACGATCGGCGATCCCGCGGCCGTGTGGGCGATGGCGTTCTCGAGCAGGTTCGTCACGATTGCCGCGAGGTGAACCTCGTCCACGAGGACGGGCGGCAGGGCCGCCGGGATGTCGGTGGAGAGCGCGCGATCGCGGAGCACCGGCTGCAACCGGTCCACGGTGTCTGCGACGGCGTCGTCGAGCGAGATCGGCTGGAGATCCGGCCGCAGCGAGCCCGCCTCGGCGCGGCTGAGGTCGAGCAGGTTGGTCACGAGGCGATCGAGGTACTGCGCCTGGCGGTCGATCACGGCCGCCGGCCCGGCCAGGGCAGAGCCGGCGGACTCCCCGGCGACCCCGGTCAATGCGCCCGCGGCGGCCCGGATCGTCGCCAGCGGCGTGCGCAGGTCATGGGACACCGTATCCAGCAGCGCGCTCTTCAGGGCGTCGCTCTGGCGGGCGACCTCGAGCCCGGTGGCCTCGGCCCGGAGCCGGTCGCGCTCGAGCGCCTGGCCGATCTGGTCCGCGGCCCCGGCCAGGAGCCGCGTCTCCTCGCGCGTCGGGTGCCCGAGGGCACGCGGCCGCAGGGACCAGATCGAGCCGAGCGACCGCCCGCCGGCTTCGATGACGACCCGGTGGGCGGACATCGCCGGGTCGCGGATCGTGCGTCGGGGACCAACCGGAGCGTGCATGCCCACCCACTCGGCGGGCGCCTCGCCGGCGGTCCGGCGGAGCAGCTGGTGGCGGGTCGAGTCCGGCCGATCCACGCCGATCCCCGTGTCGGCCACGACGGATTCGAGCGGCGTGCCACCGGTCAGCCCGATCCACACCCGGCCCATCCGTGTCTCGTCGCGGAGGACGGCCACGATCATTGGGAGCGCGTCGCGGCTGTCGTTCGTCGCGAGGAGCCGGCTCACCCGGAAGAGGCCGCCCGCCTCACGGGCCTGGAGCTCCGCGACCGCGGCCCGATCGCGCTGGAGGCCGGCGAGGCGCCCGACCACCAGCCCCACCACGAGGAGCAGGAGCAGGTTCAGCCATTCCCCGGGGTCGACGACGTCGAAGGTGCGGACCGGGTGGACGAACAGGAAGTTGTAGGCGAGGAAGCTCCCGATCGCTCCGACGGCCGCGGCCCAGGTACCCCGCGCGACGGCGAGACCGATGACTGCGAGGAGGTAGGCCGCGGAGGCGTTGGGCACCAGGACGATCGATTCGAGCGCGGCGACGAGGCCGGTCGCGAGGGCGAGGGCGACGACGACCGCGGCGGCCGAGATCGACAGGCGCCGGAGCGGAACGCTGGCGAGGTCCACGCGAGCATCGTAGGCCGATGCACGGCGCCAGCGCGGTGGCCGCGTGCGGCGCGGGCCCGCGACTTGATCGGTTCTTGAGGGTCGACGACCGGTCGGGTACCCTGCGCCTCTTGGCGACGCGAGGCACGATCAGAACATGGATCACTCGATCGTCTGGCTGTCGTCGTCGGCGGCCCCGGACCTGGTGGACCGCGCGCTGCTCGAGATCGACGCGGCGATCGCGCTCGTCTCCGGCGGCGTGGCCGTCCGCGTCCGGATCTGCTGCCTGGGCGACGCCGACACGGTCGCGCTCCAGGGTGCCGCCCGGGCGCAGGCCGCCGGCCTGGCGTTCCGGCTCCAGCGCGAGGCGTCCGAAGCGCTGACCGTCATCGTCGGTCCGCGGCTCGGCGACGAGCGACCGGCGGGCAGCCGTTGATCGGTGGTCGACGGCCGATCCAGGGCCGCAAGGCCGGCGATCGGCGGGTCCGGGTCGAGCGCCCGCACGCCCCGTACTTCCGCTACCTCGGGCCGGGCCAGCTCCTGGCCCGGGAGGCGGCGAGCGAGCCGCGCACGGCTCGCGGGCGAGCACTGGCGCGCCTGCGTGCCGCGATCTTCGGGCGACCCCTCTCGACCGACGAGGAGATCGAGGAGCGGCTCTCGAAGCGCAAGGCGCTCGCGATCTTCAGCTCCGACGCGATCTCGTCCTCGGCCTACGCGACCGAGGAGATCCTGCGCGTTCTGATCGTCGCAGGGGCCGGTGCCCTCTTCCTGTCGATCCAGGTCGCGATGGCGATCGCGGTCCTGCTGGCCGTCGTCTCCCTCTCCTATCGCCAGGTCTGCCGCGCCTATCCCGACGGCGGCGGCGCGTACAAGGTCGCCCGGACCAATCTCGCCCCGATCTTCGGCCTGATCGCGGCGGCGGCCCTGCTCATCGACTACGTGATGACCGTCTCCGTCTCGACCGCAGCGGCGATCACCCAGATCCAGTCGGTCATCCCGGCGGCCTACGACGTCCGCATCGAGATCGCCCTCGTCTCGATCGCCCTGATCACGGTCGCGAACCTCCGGGGGTTGCGGGAGTCGGGCAACATCTTCGCGGTCCCGACCTACCTCTTCCTCGGGCTCGCCCTGGCCATCGTCGCGATCGGCGCATTCCGGATCGTGACCGGGTCGGCAGGACCGGTGCCCGCCCGGCCCGATGCCGTCCCGTTCGGCACCGAGGCGCTCGGCGTGCTCCTGATCCTCAAGGCGTTCGCCGGTGGCTCGGTTGCGCTGACCGGCGTGGAGGCGATCGCGAATGGCGTGCCCGCGTTCAAGCCGCCCGAGGCGAAGAACGCCGCGAACACGATGACCGCGATGGCGATCCTGCTCGCGGTGCTGTTCGTCGGCCTCACCGTCGTCGCGATCGCCTTCGGGCTCAATCCCACCGAGGAGGGTGGTCCGTCCGTGGTCGCCCTGGTCGCGATGACGGCGTTCGGCGAGGGATCGCCGCTGTTCTACGCCTTCGCGGCGAGCACGGCCCTGATCCTGTTCCTCGCCGCCAACACGAGCTTCAACGCCTTTCCGCGTCTCGCCGCGATCCTCGCCGAGGACAGCTACATGCCCCGCCAGTTCTCGTTCCGCGGCGACCGGCTGGCGTACTCGTGGGGGATCGTCCTGCTGGCGGCGATCGCGTTCCTGATCCTGTGGGCGTTCGGCGGCGACACCCATGCCCTGATCCCGCTCTACTCGGTCGGCGTGTTCCTGTGCTTCACCCTCAGTCAGGCCGGCATGGTCCGCCACTGGCTCCGGGTCCGGGAGACCGGCTGGCGCTGGCGCCTCGGAGTCAACGCGGCGGGTGGGCTCCTGACCGGGATCGTGCTCGCGATCGTCGTCTACGAGAAGTTCGGCGATGGCGCCTACCTGGTCGTGATCCTCGTACCGGTCCTCGTCGGCATGATGCTCTTCATCCACCAGCAGTACGCCCGATCGGCGCGCGCCCTCGCGATCGCCCCGGGCCACATCGTCAAGCCGCCCGTCCGCGAGGAGCGGGTGGTCGTCCCGATCCCCGGGGTCAACCGGGCGGCCATCCAGGCGATCAACGTCGGGCGATCGATCGACGCGGACGTCCGGGCGGTGTTCATCTCGGACGACCCGGCCGAGGCAGCGAGTGTCCGGGAACGGTTCGAGCGGCACGTGCCGGGCGTCCCGCTCGTCGTGGTGGAGTCGCCGTACCGTGCCCTGGCCGGGCCCCTCCTCGCCTATCTCGACGTGCTGGACCTGGCATGGCCGCCGGACAAGCCCGAGCCCATCACGTTCGTGGTGATCCCGGAGTACGTGGCTCGGTCGTGGTGGGAGCGGCTGCTCTACAACCAGTCGGCGAAGCGGCTCCGGGCGACGTTGCTGGGGCGCCCGCACACGGTCGTGGTCAACGTCCCGTACCGGCGCGAGGACGAAGGCGACGAGTCGTTCGGAGCCCCGAGCGGGCGATAGTCAGCGGGGGCGGACGCGGCGCCGGGGAGCGGCGGCCGCTCCCGGCCGCCGGCTACGTGGTCAGGCGGACCCGGCCGACCTCTTCGGGATCGCACAGGATCGTCTCGAGGTCCGCCCCGAGACGCTCGCAGAACAGGACGACGTTGAACCGGTCGGCCCGCTCGAGGAATGCCATCGACGGGACGATCATCCCCTCGCAGACGTCCGCCTCCCGAACCGTCCGGGCCACGCGCCGAGCGACCTCCCGGTCGGCGAGGTGACGGGCACCCGGCGGGAGGCCGAGGGCGACGGCGACCGAGCCGCGGCGAAGATCCACGACGGTCACCGCCCGGAGGCGGAGGCGCATGATCCGGCGCTCGTCCGCGGGCGCGCCCGGGTCGCGGCGCCGGGCGTACTCGGCGAGGGCGACGGCGGGGTCGGCGGCAAGATCGACGGTGCGCTGGCCGGACGAGCCCCAGCGGTCGCGGCCGTCGTCGCGTCGCGCGAGCGCGGCGAAGGAGAACGGCGACCCCACCGGGGCGTGGCAGTACACGAGCCCGCCGAAGGGCTCGGCCGCGTCCTCGAGGACGCGGCGTTCGAAGACCGCCGAGGCGGCCACGGTTTCCGGTCCGTGACCGCCTGCAGCGGCGTCGGGGCGCGCGACGGGTGCCGTGACGCCCATGGTTCGACGGATGGTCAGCCGTTCGTGCCCTGGCCACCGGACTCGTCCATGTCGGACTCGCCCTGGCCGCCGGAGCCGGAACCGCTCTTGTTGCCCCAGTCGCCCGATTGGCCGCCCTGGCCACCGCTCATCCCGGAGCTGCTGCCGCTGCCGGAGCCGTAGTCGGAGCCGCCGCCCGATGCCTGGCCACTGGTCTGGGAGCCGAAGTCGGACGCGCCGGTGCCCGCAGAGCCGGAGCTGCCGGCGCTGCCGTAATCGGAGCTGCCCGCGCTGCCGAGGCCACCGGACATCCCGCGGTCGCGACCCTGCTGGTCGCCCTCACCCATGCCCTGGTCCTTGTCCTTGTCCTGGTTCCAGTCCTTCTGATCCGTCACGTGACGTCTCCTTCAGCGATCGGGACCGAGCCGGTCCCGGAGGCCCTGGGGAGTGCAGTGTCCGATCGCGGGGATCGGGCGGAGATTGCGACCCGCCGCGGAACATTGCGGGGAAGTGGCAACCGGGCTCGGCCGGCGCGGGCCGCCGCGGATGACCGCGCGGACGATGGCGAGGAGTCCTAGGAGCCGCTGAACCGCGGTGGCCGTTTCTCCACGAACGCGGCGACGCCCTCGGCGTGATCCGCCGTCGCGCCGGCCGCACCCTGCGCGTCGGCCTCGGCCTCGAGCTGACGGTCGAGGTCCACGCCCCATGACGCCTCGAGCAGCTCCTTCGTCAGGGCGAGCGCGCGCGGCGCGCCGGCGGCGAGGCGTGCAGCGAGGGCCTGCGCCTCGGCCACGACCCGGTCGCCGGGCACCACCCGCGCGACGAGGCCGAGCCGCTCGGCGTCCGCGGCAGGCAGCGGTTCGGTGGTCAGGGCCAGCTCGGCGGCCTTGGCGCCGCCGACCAGCCGGGGCAGGAACCACGTTGCGCCGGAATCCGGCACGAGCCCCACCCGCCCGAACGCCAGCAGGAACGAGGCACCCTCCGCGGCGATCCGGATGTCACAGGCGAAGGCGAGCGACGCGCCCGCCCCTGCGGCGATCCCGTTGATCGCCCCGACGATCGGCTTGGGCAGCTCGCGCATCGCCCGGATCAGCGGGTTGTAGCGCGCCCGGATCTCGTCGGCGAGCGGCAGCGCGTCGGGCTCCAACCGTTCGCGCAGGTCCTGGCCGGCACAGAAGGCGCGGCCGGCGCCGGTCAGGACGACGGCTCGGACCGCGCGGTCCGCCGCGACCGTCGCAAACGCATCGATCAGCGCCGCCTTGAGCGGCACGGTCAGCGAGTTGAGGGCATCGGGGCGGTCGAGCGTGATCGTCGCGACCGCGCCGTCGGTCTCGAGCCGGAGGTCGGCCACGGACGGCTCAGGCCGGGGCCGGCAGGCCGCCGAACTCGACCAGCTGGCCGTCGACGAGCTCGAACACCCGGCGATCGACCGGCTCGTCGGCGCCGCCGGAGTGCTCCACGACGAACTCGGCGAACAGCGCGGCGAACTCGTCGTCGTCCGGGCGCAGCGCCCCGGCGATCAGCAGGTGGCGCTCGGGCAGCCCGATCAGGACCCGACCTGCGCCGCCGAGCTCGGCGACGAGTCGCTCGCGGACCTCGGGCAGGAGGATCCGCGCCGCATCCCAGCCGTCGCCGGTGTCAGACGAGATCAGACGCCGCTCCCCGGACACCTCGTCCGTCCAGGGCGCCCCGGCCGACCAGGCCGCGAGGTTCCCGAGCGCCGCGTCCTGGATCGCCTCGACGGTGGTGCCCCACGAGATCAGGTGATCGACGTTGATGATCACGTCGAAGCCCGTCCCCGGCATCGCGTACACGACCGCCAGGTCGCACGGACCCTCGTCGACGATCGGCTGGGCGTGGTGCCGGACGGTGTCGGCGGCGAGCGCCACGGCGTCGATCCCGGCGGCGGCCATCCCCTGCGTCCCGGTCGGGCGCAGGAGCGGGAAGAGGATCGCGGACGCCGCGGACCAGTCGTGCTCGGGCGTGTCGGCGATGGAGCCCGTGTGCTCGGGCGGCGGCATGTGGCCCGACACGGGCGACGAGGCGTCGATCGGGGCGAGGACGTCGGGGGCGGTGTCGCGCAGGGTCCCGGGCGGCTCGTCGCCCAGATCGCGCAGGTCGTCGCGACCGTAGTCGCTGCCGCCCACCGCCGGATCGCGTTCCATCGTCAGCGTCCCTTCCAGCTCGGCCGACGCTTCTCGACGAAGGCCGCCATTCCTTCCCCCTGGTCGTCGCTCGCGAACAACGCGAAGAATGCCCGACGTTCATGCCGAAGTCCGGCCGACAGCGGCAGCTCCTCGGCCATCCTGACTGCCTCTTTCGCGGCCAGCACCGCCACGGGTGGCTGAGCGGCGATCGTGCGGGCCAACTCGAGCGCCGCCGCCAGCGTGTCCTCGGCCGGCACGACCCGGCTGACGAGGCCCATCGCGTCGGCCTCGGCGGCGGTGATCGTGCGGCCGGTCAGGACGAGGTCCATCGCCCGGGCCTTGCCGATCGCCCGGGTCAGCCGCTGGGTGCCGCCGGCGCCGGGCATGACCCCGAGGTTGATCTCGGGCTGCCCGAACCGGGCGTCGTCGCCGGCCACGATCAGGTCGCAGCTGAGGGCCAGCTCGCAGCCGCCGCCCAGGGCGAAGCCGCGCACTGCCGCGATCACGGGCGTGCGGACGGCGGCGATCCGCTCCCAGACGGCGAACCGGTCCTCGACGAGCAGGCTGATCGGAGTCTGGCGGGCCAGCTCCTTGATGTCCGCGCCTGCGGCGAACGCCCGGGTCCCGGACCCGGTCAGGACGATGGCGCGGCACGACCGGTCGCGGTCCAGGCGGTCGAGCGCGTCGGCGAGCTGGTCCAGCAGGTCGAAGCTCAGGGCATTGAGGGCGTCGGGTCGCTCGATCGTGACGAGCGCGACCGCCTCGAGCGGACCGCCCTCGGCGGGCGCCGGGAAGGCGGTGCTGACGAAGCGGTCGTCGGCCGGCTGGGGGCTCGCGGTCGGCGCGGTCTGGGTCACTCGATCCTCCGTCCGCGGTCACAGTACCAGCGACCGGCCGTCGGGCGACAGTCAGGCCGGCGCGGCATCGTCCTCGAGGACGAGCAGGGTCGCCAGACCCGGCGCGATCTCGCGCAGGTTCCGTCCGGCCTGGCGCATCGCGTCGGAGGCGAGGCCGGCGTCGAGCGCCGCGCGATCGGCGAACTCCATGGCGGTGACCATCACGAGGTCCGTCTCCGCGCCCAGCGCGCTCTCCACCCGCTGGACGCGGGTCGTGCGCAGGCCGGGGGTGGCGGCCACCAGCGGGAGATGCTCGGCGTGGTAGCGCTCCAGGAACGTCGCGAGCGCGTCCTCGCCACCGTCGGGTCGGCGGTAGAGCGCGAGCAGGGTGGTCATCGGTTGCGTTCCTCCAGCTGGGGGTGGGGTCAGCGGCTCGCGTCGGCGAGCCAGTCGCTGTCGGTGCCGGGGTTCGGCGGAGCGGTCTCCGCGAGCGGGTTGGGCTCGGCCGCGCGCGGTGCCGCGGTCGGCGCCTTCGCGACGCCTGCCTGTGCCCGGGCGGCCGCCACGGAAGCGGTCGATCGGAAGAAGCCGGCCAGCGCCTCGTTGAAGAGGCCGGGCTTGCGTGCCATGACCTCGTGGCCGCAGTCCGGGGCCACGAACAGGCGCCCATCGGGCAGCAGGCGGCTGATCCCCCACGCGTGGTCGACCGGGACGAAGGGATCGTGATCGCCGCAGACGACGAGCGAAGGTGCATCGATCCGATGGAGGTCGCGCGGCGCCAGAAGCGGCTGCGTGGCGACATCGGCGGCGATCGCGGGCAGGAGCCGCCGCCACGCGCCCTCGCCCTGACCGGGATCGTGGCGCCTGCCGAGCTCGGCCGACCACGCCGGCTCCTCGCGATCGGCTCGCTCGGGATCCATGAGCCGCCGCGCGACCGACGCCCGGGGCTCGCGCTGGGTCGTGATCCCCACGATCGTCAGCGTCCGCAGGCGACCGGGGCTGCGGGCGGCGTACTGGAGCGCGGTCATGGCGCCCATCGAGAAGCCGAGCAGGTGGAACGTCTCGAGCCCGACGGCGTCCACGAAGGCCACGAGGTCGTCGACAAGCCAGTCGTAGCGGAAGCCCGCGGCGGCGTCCCAGCGCGTCCGCCCGTGACCGCGGGCGTCGGGCACGATCAGGTGGAAGGCCCGCGAGAAGAGCGGGATCTGGGCGGCGAAGTCCTTGCTCCCGAGCGACGTCGCGCCGTGGAGCAGGACGAGCGGCGGCCCGGCGCCGTGGACGTCATAGGCGATGTCCAGCCCGTTGGCCGCGATCGTCGGCAAGCCCACACTCCTCTCCCGCCCCTGGCCCGGAAGTCTACGGTCGTCCGGCGAGGATCGCCCCCCGGCCGCCCCGCTATCCTGCCGCGACGATGACGACGCCGCTCCCCCTCACGTCCCGCCCGTGGCGCCAGGCCGCAGACGTCGCGGCGATGACCGCCATCCTGTCCGAGGCCTGGGCCGGCCCCCGCCGGCCGCTGGTATCGAGCACGCCGGGCGACCTGGAGTGGTGGACGGCGAGTGGCGGCCCGGACGTGGACTGGGCGAGCCGCATCCGGATCTGGGAGCTCGCCGGCGCGGTGGTGGGCTGGGGCTGGATCAACCCCCCGGCGAGCCTCGACTGGTTCGTCGCCCACGGCCTGACCGACACCCTCGAGGAGGCCGTCCGGGTCGACATCCTCGCCTGGCTTGCCGATGTGGCCCGGCAGGATCGGCCCACGCCCGCCGCGCCCGCCGCGCCGGCGACCCAGCTGACGGCCTGGGCGGCGGACGGGTGGCCGGAGCAGGGGTTCCTCGTCGCCCGCGGCTGGACCGTCGGCGACACCCTCCTCACCCAATACCACCAGGAGCTCGATCTCGAGCTGGATCCGCCGCGCGTCCCGGACGGCTATGTCCTCCGCTCGCTGCGCGGCCGCGACGACATCCCCGCCCGGGTCGAGGCTCATCGGGCGGCCTTCGCCCCGTCGAAGCTGACCGTGGAGAAGTACGAGATCCTCGTCGCGCAGCCGCATTACGCGTACGAGCGCGACATCGTCCTCGAGGCGGGCGACGGCACCATCGCCGCGTTCGCGATGTGCTGGGCCGACCCCGTCGGGTCGGTCGGCGAGTTCGAGCCGGTCGGCGTCCACCCGGACCACCAGCGGCGCGGCCTCGGCCGCGTGATCATGCGCCACGGGCTGCGGGTCATGCGTGCCGCCGGGCTGCGCGACGCGGTCGTGTTCTCGGATCGCTCCAACGCCGCGTCGGAGGCGCTCTACCGCTCGGCCGGCTTCGACGAGCTCGCCATCCATCGCCAGTACGTGACCCCGACCGGCGGCTGACGGCGCCTACAATCCATCCCATGACGACCGAACCCCGCCCGGCCACGCGGATCGAGCGCGACTCGATGGGCGAGATGGAGGTCCCGGGCGATGCGCTGTACGGCGCATCCACCCAGCGCGCCGTGCTCAACTTCCCGATCTCGGGCCGACGGTTCCCGCGCATGTTCATCCGAGCCCTGGCCCTGATCAAGGAGGCCGCGGCCGAGACGAACGCCGAGCTCGGCCTGCTCGAGGCCACCCTCGCCGAGGCGATCGCGGGGGCCGCCGCCGAGGTCGCCGAGGGCCTCCACGACGAGCAGTTCCCGATCGACATCTACCAGACGGGCTCCGGCACGTCGACGAACACGAACATGAACGAGGTCGTCGCCCACCTCGCCGCGGCTCGGCTCGCGGCGGCCGGGTCGCCGGCGACGGTCCACCCGAACGACCACGTCAACAAGTGCCAATCCTCGAACGACACGATCCCGACCGCACTCCAGCTGGCGGCCGCGATGGCGATCGAGGAGCAGCTCCTGCCGGCGCTCGAGGAGCTCCGGGCGGCCCTCGACGCCAAGGCCGACGAGCTCTGGCCGATCGTCAAGACCGGCCGCACCCACCTTCAGGATGCGACCCCGATCCGGCTCGGGCAGGAATTCCGGGGGTACGCCGGCCAGCTCGAGGAGTCGATCCGGCGGGCGCGCGCGGCCCAGGCGGAGCTGCTCAGCGTGCCCCTCGGCGGCACCGCCGTCGGGACCGGGATCAACGCCCACCCCGCGTACGCCGCCGACGCCTGCCGCCGACTCACCGGCCTGACGGGCCTGGAGGTCCGGGAGGCGGACAACCACTTCCACGCCCAGGCCACGCTCGACGCGGCGATCGCCGCCCACGGCGCGCTCCGGACGATCGCGCTGAGCCTGTGGAAGATCGCGAGCGACGTCCGCCTCCTGGGCATGGGCCCGCGGGCGGGCCTGGCCGAGATCGCCCTGCCCGAGACCCAGCCCGGATCCTCGATCATGCCCGGCAAGGTGAACCCGGTGATCGTCGAGAGCCTGACGATGGTCGTCGCGCGGGTCCTCGGCAACGACACGACCGTCGCGTTCGGGCAGACCGGCTCGTTCCTGGAGCTCAACGTGATGTTGCCGGTGACGGCGGTTGCCCTCCTCGAGTCGATCGAGCTGCTCGGAGCCTCCGCCCGGAACTTCGCCGACCGCGCGATCCGCGACCTGACCGCGACCGAGCGCGGGCCGGCACTCGTCGAGCAGGGCCTGATGCTGGCCACCGCGCTCGCCCCGGAGATCGGCTACGACGCGGCCGCCGCCCTCGCCAAGGAAGCCTTCAAGACGGGCCGCACGATCCG
>DASSPG010000116.1:0-48436 GCA_035699725.1 Candidatus Limnocylindrales bacterium
TGGGGTCCGACCAGAAGATCTGCTTGATCGTCCGGCTCGTCTTGAACAGCCCGTACAGGATGTAGGACACGCTGCTGATGCCCTGGGCGAAGACCGCCCGGGCGCCCGTCCTCAGGAAGCCCGCCCCGTAGTTGTCGACGCGCTTGATCGCCGTGGACTTCGTCGGGTAGCCGGCCCCCCACTCGGAGTTGCCGGAGGCGTAGCACAGGCGGTTCAGGATCACGACCGCATTGGGGGCGAAGTTCAGGTAGCGATCGACGTAGTACTCGCCGTAGTAGGTGTGACGCGAGCTGCCGGCAGTCGTGTTCAGGCCCATCCCGTCCTTCGTGTACTTGTTGAAGGCGCCGTAGGGGCTGGGATAGCCATTGCCGTGGCCGAGGTAGATGAACACGTTGGCGCCCTGGCTGAGACTCCTCACCCGCGACCAGGTGGCGTTCGGGGTGTAGATCTCGTAGACGGTGGCCCCGTAGGAGCGGGCCTGGGCGGCGAGCTTCTTCGCGTTGTACAGGTAGTCGGAGGTGTTGGAGCCTGCCGGGCCGACGACGATGACGAGCTTCTTGCCGGCTGCGGCCACGCTCTCGGGGTGGGTCGCCAGTCCGCCGACGGCCAGGATCGAGGCCATGACGGCGACGGCGATGACGCGCAGGGATCGGAACGATCGGTGGCCGGACGCCCGCTGGGCGCCATCCTGGGTAACCGGCAACGCTCTTGCCTCCTCTCCGCCGGAACACCGTGCATGGGGCGCGGTGACGGTGGTTGGTGCCGTCGCGGGCAGGGCGTGCTGGATCGCTGGCGCGTGCGAACGCGCGAGCGCCGGGATGGGGGCGATCGGGCTGAGGTCCGACCGGTGGGCGGGGTCGACGGCCGGATCAGGTGACTGAGCGGTCGACGGCCGGGACGACAGGTTCCTGCCGTGGGGCGCGGCGGCGTCTTCTGTTTTCAGCCTGTCTGTCAGGGTTGAGTGGCCTGGGGGCCTTGCAGGAGTATGCCAGTCTGGATCGGGACGCGCCTCCCCCATCTGCACCATGGCGACCCCGCCGATCGAACTGGCCTCCTGCACGGGTGGTGCGCAGATGCCTACCCGTCATGCCGTCGGACCGGCCATCGGCTATGCTCGCGAGGATCCGCGCTCGCACCGCGTCGTTTGGACGACGTCAAGGGAGGCGGGCGGGAGACGACCAGCATGCACCGCCCACGCGCTCGATCGCGCCGCGCGAAGCGGGCTCCAGGAGCCAGATGACCTTCGATACCCTCGGCCTGTCGGCCGACCTTCTGCGGACTGTCGCGGAGGAGGGCTACGAGCAGCCCACCCCGGTCCAGGAGCAGGCGATCCCGCTCGTCCTCGCCGGCAAGGACGTCCTCGCGGCGGCCCAGACCGGAACCGGCAAGACGGCGGCCTTCACCCTGCCGATCCTCGACCGGCTCCGGCAGCACGCCAACACCTCGTTCTCGCCGGCCCGCCACCCGGTCCGGGCCCTGATCCTCGTCCCGACCCGCGAGCTCGCCGTGCAGGTCGACGAGGCGGTCAAGGTCTACGGCCGGACGGTGCCGCTGCGCTCGACCGTCGTGTACGGCGGCATGCCGATGGATCCCCAGATCAAGGAGCTCCGGGGCGGGATCGAGATCCTCGTCGCGACCCCGGGCCGTCTCCTGGATCTCGTCGGCCAGAAGGTCGCCAACCTCGGTCAGGTCGAGATCCTCGTCCTCGACGAAGCCGACCGGACGCTCGACATGGGCTTCCTGCCGGACATCCAACGGATCATCCAGCTCCTCCCGGCCAAGCGCCAGAACCTGATGTTCTCGGCCACCTTCTCCGACGAGATCCGGCGCCTGTCGAAGACGATCCTCAACGATCCTGACGAGGTCCAGGTCGCACCGCGCAACGCCACGGTCGACGCGATCCGCCAGATCGTCTACCCGGTCGATCGCGATCGCAAGGAGGCGCTCCTCGCGCACCTCATTCGCAAGCACGACCTGCGCCAGGTCCTCGTCTTCACCCGCACCAAGCTCGCGGCGACGCGGCTCGCGACCTGGCTCGACCGCCAGGGCCTGAACGCGGTGGCGATCCACAGCGACCGGTCGCAGCCCGAGCGGACCCGTGCTCTCGAGGAGTTCAAGTCGGGCGAGATCCGGGTGCTCGTGGCGACGGACGTGGCCGCCCGCGGGCTGGACATCGAGGACCTGCCCCACGTCGTGAACTTCGAGCTGCCGTGGAACCCCCAGGACTACGTCCACCGGATCGGGCGCACCGGCCGGGCCGGCGCGACCGGCGAGGCGATCAGCCTGGTCTGCATCGACGAGGCCGATCTTCTGCGCGGGGTCCAGCGGCTCCTCCGCAAGGCCATCCCGTGGACCGTGGAGGACGGCTTCGTGCCCGATCGTGGTGTGGAGCCGCGGCCGCTCCGGGGTCCGGACTCGGCGGGCAGCCGGAGCGGTGGCCGTGGACCTGCCCGGCCGAGCCATCATCCGCATCGGAAGCCGGTCCAGTACCGGGCGGGCGCCGGCCGCTCGTAGGTTCGTGGCCGGGCCGCGGGTCGCCGGCCGACGCCCATCGGGGTCAGAGGCTGGCCGGCGCCGGGGCGGGTTCGGGCGGCGCGACGAGCGGCGGGGCTCCGGCCGCGCTCTGACCGTGGCCGCCGGTCACGGTCATCTCCGCTCCCGGGAAGTAGAAGCCGAGCATGAGGTCGGCGGCGACGCGATCGACGACATAGCGATTGACGAGGGCCGCCGGCTGCTCGACGGCGCCGCCGTCCGCGTCCGCCGCGAGCGCGATCCGGACATCGCGGAGGAGGACGAAGTCACCGCTGGGGCGGGCGAGGGCGCGGCCCGGATCGAAGCCCGGCATCGTCGGCATCGAGCCGGTCACGCGGTACGGCCCCACGTCGAGGCTGATGTCGTGCCACTGGGCATGGACCGGGAGGTCGGCGATGACATCGGCCACGGCGATCAGGATGTCGTCGCCGCCGACGGACAACTCACCGCGTGGCGCAGGGGCGGACCCGTCGATCGGGTGCCACGTGACCCGCTCGACGAGCAGATCGCCGTCGTCGTCGAGGATGTCGCGCAGCCGGCCCTGGCGCGCGACGACGCCGATCGCGACCCCCGTGGCACCGTAGATCTCGACCCGGATCGGCATGCCTTCCCTCCGGCAGGGCCCGAGTCTGGGCCGTGCCTGGGAGCATCGCATCCCCCGTCCGTACCGCGGTGTGGGATCCGTTGGTCCAGCGGCGCCGCCCTCAATGCGCCGTCGGGCAGGCGGGGCAGGCGGGTGCCGTCGGGAGCGCCACGGCCAGGAGGGCCTGGACGAGCAGTCCGGGGTCGGCCCGGCTCTGGTTGGTGAGGACCGCGATCGTCAGCCCGTCGATCGGGAAGTGCCGGACCGCGCCCCGGAACCCGAGCAGCCGGCCGCTGTGTCCGAGGCTGGCGTGTCCGTCGATCGAGAGCGCCTGGATGCCGTACCCGTAGGCGACGCCCGGGAGGTACGCCGTTGTCTTCGTGAAGCCGCTCAGGAGCAATGCGGTGCCGGACGGACCGAGGACGCGGCCGCCGTACAGGGCTCGAGCCCACGTGACGAGGTCGCGGCTCGTCCCGGCCATCGACCCGGCGCCGCCGGCGGCCGTCACGACCGACCGGAACGGCGCGATCCCGCTGCCGTCGGCAAGGTCGATCGCCTTCGCGGTGAGCTTGGTGCCGTTGAAGCGATAGCCGTGGGCGAGTGGCAGGCGGGCGCTCTCGTCCGGCTGCGACCACGTCGCGGCGAGACCGGTCGGGTCGAGGAGCCGGGTCCGGATCGCGGTCGCGAGCGGCTGCCCGGTGACCCGCTCGGCGATGAGCCCGAGGAGCAGGTAGTTGGTGTTCGAGTAGTGCCACGCCGCGCCCGGCGGGGCAAGCCGCTTGCCGACGTAGCCCAGTGCCTGGTCCGCGGTCCAGGTCGCGGTGGGGCGGGCCTGGAGCGGTCGGTCGATCTTCGGGTTCAGGAAGTAGTCGGCCAGACCGCTGGTGTGGTCGAGCAGCATCGCGACCGTGATCCGGGGGTCGATCGCGATCCGCAGTGGCGGGAGCAGGGACGCGGCGGAGTCGGTCAGGCGGAGCTCGCCCTCGTCGATGAGCTGGAGCACCAGCGCGGACGTGAATGTCTTGCTGATGCTGGCGAACGCGAAGGCCGTGTCCGGCGTGACCGGTGTCCTCGCGCCGATGTCCGCGAGACCGCTCGATCCGGTCCAGGTCCAGCCGTCGGGGAACGTGATCGCGACCGAGGCGCCCGGGATTGCCAGCGCGGCACGGACCCGGTCCAGCTCGGCCTGGAGGCGGACCCCGAGGACGGCCCGGCGGCGCTCGGCGGCGGTCGGGTCGGCCGGGCCCGGGCTGCCGGACGAGCCGGACGGTCGCGGGGCGGAGGACGCGTCGGGCGTGCCGCCCGCCGAGGCGGCGGGTTCGAGCGAGGCGCCGGGCTGTCCCGAGACGGCGTTCGGCGTCGGTCCGCCGAGGCCCATCCGCCCGCCACCGAGACCGGATCCGGCCTGGAGCAGTCCGACGCCGAGGGCCGCGATCCCGGCTGCGCCGGCGAGGACGAGCGCCGGTCCGCGCCCGGGTCGGCGGCGCCGTCGGGGCCGGGCGTCCGGCCGGCCCGACGGGGATGGAGCGGGCTCGACGACGGAAGGTGGCATGTCGGTGCGACGATACCCCCGTCGGGCCGTGCCTCCGCCGGAGGGTCGTCCGACCGGTCCAGGGTGCGCCCATGATCCGTTCCGTCGGCTTCCTCGGCATCCGCACGTCGGCGTCCGACGAGATGACCGCGCTCTATCGCGACGTCCTCGGCCTCGCGCCGGTCCTCGAGCGGCCCGGTGCGACCTGGTTCAGGGCCGCCGACGGGACCCCGATCCATGTCTACGGCGCGGACGACGAGGACCACGACTTCTTCGGGAGCGGCCCGGTGGTCGGGTTCACGGTCGAGGACTTCGAGGCCGCCCGCGCCGCCATGGTCGCGGCGGGGATCGCCTTCATCGGCGAGCCGCAGCGGGACGGCGGAAGGGCCTGGAATCACTTCCGCGGCCCGGACGGCAACGTCTACGAGATCATCGGACCCGACGGGAGCGGATCGTGACGGGGCCCGCTTCCGGCTCGCCGCCACCGCCGGCCGGTGGGTCTGCCCACGACAACGGTGCGGCAGGCCTGTTCCGGGCGGTCGGCCTGATGGCGGACGGACCGGTGGTCTGGGGCCGGCCCGTTCCGGCCCGCGGACCGGGGGTGTTCGTCGTCGAGCTGCCGGCTCCGCTCCACCATGCCCCGCTCGAGCTGACCCGGATCGGCAAGTGGCTCGAACGCGTCCCCGACCTCCGGCTCGACGGCGCACATCCGACCTCGCGCGCCCTCGCCGCCCGGCTCGACGCATTCTGGCTGCCCTCGAGCCGGGTCGTGTTCGTCGGGGCGACCGAGGGCTCGATCGGCGGCCGGATCGAGGCAATCCGGGGCACGGCCCTCGGCGAGCGACGGCCCCACGCCGGCGGCTACTGGCTGCACGCGCTGGCGGGGCTCGAGACTGCCAGGGTGTGGTGGGCCCAGACGCGGGCCGTCGAGGAAGCCGAAGACGCGCTCCTCACGGCCTTCGCCGCGACGATCCCCGCGGCGGAGGTCGCGGGACTCCACGACCCGTCGGTCGTCCTGCCGTTCGCCAACCTCCGGTCCGTGACCGGTCAGCGAAAGGCGACCGGCATCGTCAACGGGCTCGTTCCGGCCGAACCGAAGCCGGTCGTCCCGGCGGGCAGCGTGACGCAGCTGGACCCCGGCGCGGCCGAGGGCGCGGCCGAGTCCTCGCGGCGGGCCGGCGGCACCGTCCGGCGCGCTCCCCGATCGCCGGGGACTGCCGAGCGTCCCGCGGTCACGCGCCCCGCCACCACCACGCGTGCCGCAACGGCGCGGACCCCCGCCGTACCGCGCGCCGCCGCCCGCAAGCCCGGCGACCGCCCGGCCACCGACACGACCTGGGTCTCGGCCGACGGGATCGAGCGCCTCCGGGCCGAGCACGCGGAGCTCACCGGCGTGCGCCGGCCCGAGGTGATCGCCCGGATCAAGTCGGCCAAGGAGCTCGGTGACCTCAAGGAGAACGCCGACTACACGTCGGCCCGCGAGGAGCAGTCGTTCCTCGAGGGGCGGATCGCGGCGATCGAGGCGACCCTCCGCTCGGCGCGGGTGATCGAGGCGCCGACCGGGGACGCCGCGGGCCGGGCCGGGCTGGGCTCGACCGTGACCGTCGAGGACGCGACGGGCGACCGGACGACGTACGAGATCGTCGGCTCAGCAGAGGCGGACCCCGCCGGCGGCCGGATCTCGAACGCGTCTCCGGTCGGGAAGGCGCTCCTGGGGCGAGCGGTGGGCGACGAGGTCGTGGTCGCGACGCCGCGCGGGGAGGCGCGCTACCGGGTCATCGAGCTGGCCTGAGCCTCGGGTCGCAGCCGAGAAGGGAGCAGTCGGCTGCGACGTCGATCGTCGCCACGGGCGGCGGCCGCGGCGCCCATGGCCCCCGGGCGGCGGGCAGGCGGCCGCGAGCCGGTCAGGCGGGTTCGCGCCGACCGCGGGCGAATGCGAGCCCGATGACCACGACGCCGACCCCGATCAGGACGATCGGGCCGAGGTCGCCGGTCAGGAACGGCCGGCCCGACAGGCCGATGACCCCTTCGAAGAACAGTCCGAAGGCGAGGAAGAGCCCGATGCCGGTCGCCAGCGAGCGCACGCCCGCCGAGACCTGGCCCGAGTCACGATGAACCAGGCCGTGGCCGATGAGACCGAGGCCCGACCCGCCCGGTCCGACGAGCGCCCAGGCGTAGGCCCAGGTCGCCCACGAGTCCGTGGCGTTCTGGACCGCGAGGATCAGCCCGACCACGGTCGTGATCCCGCCCGCGACCGCCAGGCCGACGACCTCGCGGCGGGGCATCACGATCCCCCATGCGAGCAGGGCGACCCCCGGGACGATGACGAACAGGGGCCAGCCCGCCGAGGCGAGGTCGATGTCGACGACACGCTGGAGCAGGAGCAGGCCCCCGAGCCCGATGAGGATGATCCCCGCGACGACCCCGCCGCGGCCCTCGGTCATCGCCCGCCGCCCGCGGGCCGCCGGCTCATCGCCCGTCGCGGGTCGGCTCGGCCAGCTTGTGCTCGACGGCCCACAGCGCGGCCTGCGTGCGCGACGCCAGCTCGAGCTTGCCGAGGATGTTCGAGACGTAGGTCCGGGCCGTCCGCTCGGTGATGAACAGGGCCGTCCCGATCTCCTTGTTGCTCATCCCCTGCCCGAGCAGGCGGAGGACGTCCTTCTCGCGATCGGTCAGCGGCTCGACGGGCTCGTCCTCGCCGGACTTCCGCGCCCGCATCCGCTGGGCGAGGAGGCGGGCGACGGCGGGATCGAGGTGGACCTCGCCGGCATAGGCGGCGCGAACCGCGGCGGCGACCTCCTCGGCCTCGGCGTCCTTGAGCACGTAGCCGGACGCGCCGGCCTCGAGGGCCGCGGTGACCTTCTCCTCCTCGATGAAGCTCGTCATCGTGACGATCTCGATGCCGGGCCGTTCGGCCTTGATCCGGCCGATCGCGGTGACGCCGTCCATGTTGGGCATGAGCAGGTCCATGAGCACGACATCGGGCTCGAGCCGGCGGGCCATGGCCACACCCTCGCTGCCGTCCGCTGCCTCGCCGACGACCTCGATGTCGTCCTGGAGGTCGAAGAAGACGCGCAGGCCCATGCGGACGACGGAATGGTCGTCGACGATGAGCACGCGGATGCGGGAGCGGTCCTCCACGTGACCTCCGGGCAGCTGCGCCACGAGCGGGCGGTGCGGGGATGCGACGGGCGTGAGCGATTCTAGCAAGGTCGGGTCCTCCGGCGGTCGTCAGTGACGAAGCTTGGTGGCGACGACGGCGTCGATCAGCTCCTGGGGTCGGAAGGTCTTGCGGGTGTAGGCGTCCGCGCCGCTCGAGAGGTCCGCGGTGTCGGACCAGTTCAGGACGAGGACGCGAGCCCTGGGCGCGGCCTGCCGGACCTGGGCGATCAGCGCGGTCGCCCCGTCGCCCGGCACGCGCGGGTCCACGACCACGACCTCCGGGTCGAGCTCGGCGGCGAGCCGGATCGCCGCCTCGGCCGTCCCGGCGGTCCCGACCACGAAGCAGCGCTGGCCGATCCCGAGCAACCCCGCCAGGCTCTCGCGCACGCAATCGTCGGGGTCGACGAGGAGCACGCGGAGCGGCGCCTGCGCGGAGCTGGGGTCGGTCATGGGGGAAGTGTCGGCCAGCCGACACCCTCTGGGCAGGGCCGGACGTCGCCATCGCGCCTACGTCATTCCGCCGATGGCCTCTCCCCAGACGGATGACGGTCAGGGCGGGCAGGGCCTTCCTCGGACGTCGTCACGTACCCGCCCCGGGACTGGTAGGGCGCCCCACGGGAGGTTCCGGGCACTGATCTGGCACAGCGTTAGCCCTGGAGAGCCAATTCAGCGGCTGGTTCAGGTCCCTGACCGCCCGAACAGTCGTGGCGCGACTGGTTGGGGAAGTTGGCCGACGTTCGGGTGCCGCCGCGGCGTTCGGGTGCCGCCGCGGCGTTCGGGTGCCGCCGCGGCGTTCGGGTGCCGTCGCCGCGTTTGGGTGCCGCCGCGGGAGGCGTCAGGCGCCGCCGCCCCGGATCGACGGGCTCGCGGCCGGCGCCACCGGACCGCCGGCGGCCACGATCGCCGCCTTGGGGACGATCACCTCGACCGTCGTGCCCTCGCCGGGTCGCGAACGGACCTCGTAGGTCGCCCCGATCTTGTCCGCCCGGGCACGCATGCCGGTCAGGCCGAGGTGGCCCGCCGGGACGGCGGCCGCGTCGAACCCCTTGCCGTCGTCGCGGATCCGCAGGACGACGTCCCGTCCTCGCCGCTCCAGCGCCAGGTCCACCTGGCGTGCCGCCGCGTGCTTGACCACGTTGTGAAGACCCTCCTGGGCGATCCGGTACAGGACCTCCTCGACCGCCAGCGGCAGGCGCTCGGTCAGCTCGCTCGTGACCACGATCGGCAGGCCGATCCGGCCCTGGAGCGCCGCGGCGTGGGTCCGGAGGGCGGCCAGCAGGCCGTCGGTCTCGAGGTTGCCCGGGCGGAGCTCGAAGATCAGCGCCCGCATCTCGGCGAGCGCCTCTCGCTGGAGATCGCGCAGGGATCCGAGCTTCTCCTTGGCGATGACCGGATCGCGATCGATCAGCAGCTCGATCGAGCGCGTCACGAGCGTCATCGAGAACAGGGCCTGCGTCACCGAATCGTGGAGCTCGCGCGCGAGATGGGCCCGTTCCTGGCTCGACGCCAGCTCGCCGGCCTGTCGTCGCAGGTCGCGCTCGAGGCGTTCCCGCTCCGTGATGTCGCGGGTGGCGCCGTGGATCCCGGCGAACCTGCCGTCGCTGACCGTCCCGATCGAGCTGACCTCGACGGGCACGACGCCGCCACCCTTGCGTCGCAGATCGAGCTTCACCACCTGGCGCGTCCCCGGGCTGGCCTGGAGCATGGCCCAGCGCTCGGACGCCGCCGCGACCGAGGCCGGATCGATCACGTTCGAGAAGTGGTTCCCGGTGTACTCCTCCTGGGTGAACCCGGTGACGCGCTCGATCGACTCGGAGACGTAGGTGAAGACCCCGTCCGCGTCGGTCGAGAAGATGATGTCCGGCGAGTTCTCGACGAGGAACCGGTAGCGCTCCTCGGACACGCGCAACTCTTGCTCGAGGCGCTCGCGCTCGCTGATGTCGCGCGCGGCGCCCTGGATCCCGGCGAACTCGCCGTCGCGGGTGATCCCCACCGAGCTGACCTCGAATAGCACGGTCCGGCCGTCGGCATGGCGGAGCATCAGGCGATTCGTCAGCTCGAGCGAGGGGTCGTCGCGAAGCTGCCCGAACCGCACCCCCGGGCTGTCGCCGGGGCCGTACTCGATGATCGACCACAGCTCGCGCCCGACCAGCTCCTCCGGCTCGTAGCCGAGCGACCGCCGGATCCCGTCCGAGACGTAGGAGAACGCACCCGCGGCGTCGACCGCGAAGATGATGTCAGGCGAGTTCTCGATCAGGAACCGGAAGCGCTCCTCCGACTCGCGCAGCTCGCGCTCCAGGCGGTCGCGCTCACCCATGTCGCGGACGCTGCCGTTGGCGCCGGCGAAGCGGCCCTCCTCGTCGCGGGTGGCGAAGGCGGTGAACTCGGCCGGGATCGGGTGCCCGTCGCGATGGAGGAGGTTGATCCGGCCGCGCAGCTCGCGCCCGCCGGTCGCCTCGGCCTCGCTGAACCCGGCCGTCCAGTCGATCTCCGCGACCTCCCGGGACGACGGGTGGACGAGCGCCCCGAAGTGCCGCCCGAGCAGCTCGTCGGCCTGCCAGCCCGTGAGCCGCTGGCTCGTGTCGGACACGAACGTGAAGCGGGCCTCGGCATCGATCGACCAGACGAGATCCGGCGAGTTCTGGACGAGGTAACGGTAGCGCGCCTCGGATTCGCCGAGCAGGGCGTAGAGGTTCGAGTTGGCCAGGGCGATCGCGGCCTGGTCGGCCAGGCCCTGGAGCAGGTCGAGCTCGTCGGGCTGGATCTGGCGCGGCGCCCCATACGAGATCGCGAGCGTCCCGATCACCTCGCCGGCCGGCGCCCGGAGCGGCGCGGCGGCCATCGAGCGGAGACCCATCCGTTCGGCCGCCTCGGTGTCCTCCGGCTCGTGCGGGATCCGGGGATCCGCCCCGTAGTCGGCGGTCCAGACCGCGCGGCCGAGCTCGGCCGCCAGGCCGTTGATCCCCTCGCCGAGCGGGAACTGGAGATCCTTGAGCCAGTCCTCCGTCGCGGCGTCCATTCCGCCGGCCACGATCACCGGGACCAGGTACGTGCCGTCCTCGCCCATCCGGGTCAGGTGCGCCCCGTCGGAACCGAGCAGGCGGCGCGACTCCTCGACGACGCGGGCGAGGATCTCCGCCGGATCGCCGAGCGACGTGATCCGGGCGGCGATGTCGCGCAGGGAGCGCTCCGTCTCGGCCCGGGCCTCGAGCTGCCGCTGAGAGTGCTCGAGATCGTCGATCAGGCGGGCGTTCGTGATCGCGATCGCGGCCTGGGCGGCGAGGGACCGGATGACGCCGGCGTCGTCCTCGTCGAACGCGCCGGGACGGGTCGAATACACCTCGAGCGCGCCGAGCGGCCCGAACTCCCCGCTGACCGGGGCGATGATCATCGAGCGATACCCGGTCGCGTCGAAGAAGAGGTCGTTGATCGCGGAGTCCGGGAACATCGTCCGCGGATCGTCGGACGCGGTGATCACCCGGTTCTCGGCCACGGCCCGGCCGGTCGCCCCGATCCCGACGGGGATCGTCATGTTGGCCACGTCGTCACGGTCGAAGAGGTGAGCGACGCCGGAGTCATACGCCCAGCGGAGCTCCTCGCCGTCGGGCTCGACGAGATCGAGGACCACGCCGTCTGCCCCGACCAGGCGCCTGGCCGCGTCGACGACCTGCTGGAGGAGCGTTCCCGCCTCGCGGGTCGCGGTGATCTGGGCGGCGATCTCGCGGAGGGACTGCTCGGCCTCGGCCCGCCGGTTGATCTCGGTGTTCGAGCGGTCCAGCTCCGCGATCAGACGGGCGTTCTGGATCGCGATCGCGGCCTGGTCGGCGAGGGCCTGAAGGAGCTCGGCCTGAGCGTCGTCGTAATGGTCGATCTCCTTGCTGCTGACCGAGATCGCGCCGAGGGGGCCGGTCTCGCCGCGCAGCGGCGCCGACAGGACCGATCGGTAGCCTGTCTCGCGGACCAGCGCGTCCGAGCGCCCGACATGGGCGAACCGGTCGTCGGCCAGGTAGTCCCCGCTCCGGAACGCGCGACCCTGCTGGACGGTCAGGCCGGCGATCCCCTCGCCGACGAGGAACTCCGCGTCGAAGCCCGTCGTGCGGGTCCGGATCGCGTCCTCGCCGGAGGCGTACGCCCAGCGCATCGTCCGGCCGTCGTCATCGAGCATGTCGATGCGGGCGGCGTCCGAGGCGAGGAGCCGGCGCGCCTCGTCGACGGTCTGCTGGAGGATCGCGCCGACGTCGCGCAGGGCGGAGATGTTGGCGGCGATCTCCCGAACCGATCGCTCGGCATCGGCGCGGCGCGAGATCTCGCTCCGTGAGCGGCCGAGCTCGTCGATCAGCCGGGCGTTCTGGATCGCGACCACGACGAGGTCCGCGAAGGCCGCCATGAGCGCCGCGTCCTCGTCGTCCCAGGCGTCGGGCCGGACGGTCGCGACCTTGAGCACGCCGAGGACGGCGTCCTCCGACATCAGCGGAGCGGCCACGACCGAGCGGATGCCGGCCCGGCGCACGAACGCATCGGACGCCTTGAGGTGGTTGATCCGCCGGTCGGCCAGGTAGTTGCCGGTGATCACGACGGACCGCGCGGCGATCGCCGCCCCGTTGATCCCGACGTCGGCGGCCACGCCCTCCCGGGTGCCCGGCAGGTCGCCGCCGAACGGCCCGTCGCCGGAGGCCGTCGTCCAGCGGATCAGGCCGGTTTCCGGATCGACGATGTCGAGCTGCGACCGCTCGCCGGCGAGGAGTTCGCGCCCGGCATCGGTCACCTGCTGGAGGAGCTCGCTCGGGTCGCGGATGGCGGTGATCCGGGTGGCGATCTCGCGGAGGGCCTGCTCGGCGGTCGCCCGGCGCCGGATCTCCTCGGCCGATCGCTCGAGGGCCTGGATCAGGCGGGAGTTGCGGATCGCGATGGCCGCCTGGTGGGCGAGGGCCTCGGCCAGGGCGACCTGGTCGGGCCCGAACGCCCCCTTCGCCGTGCTCCCCACCTGGAGGACGCCGAGGAGGGCGTCCTCCGCGATGAGTGGCGTGATCACGAGCGAGTTGATGCCGTCGGACCGGACCGCGGCGTCGAGGTCCGGGACGTGCTGGAACGAATCGTCGTGGAAGTAGTCGGCGACGACGACCGTCCGGCGCTCCTCGAGCGCCTTGCCGGCGGCGCCGAAGAGGTACGGCTCGCCCTCCTCGTCGACCGCGGCGCCGCCGATGTGCGGCCCGGCGCCGAGGAACGTGTAGCCGACCCGGCCCGCGCCGCGCCCGAGGAGATCGATCCGGACGCGCTCGGCCGACAGCAGCCGGGCCGCCTCGTCCACGACGTCCTGGAGCAGATCCGAGGGATCGCGGATGGCGGTGATCCGGGCGGCGATCTCGCGGAGGGCCCGCTCCTCGTCGGCGCGGCGGCGCTCGTCGGCCTGGGAGGCAGCGAGGCGCTCGATGAGCCCGGCGTTCGTCATCGCGATCGCCGCCTGGTTGGCCAGTGCCTCGAGCAGCCTCGCATCGTCCGGATCGAACGCGTCGACCTCGCCCGTGTAGACCGTCAGGGTTCCGAGCGGACCGCGGTCGCCGACGAGCGGCACCGCGATCACCGAGCGGATCGCGTGGGTCCGGACGTGGGCATCGGGCGCCTGGGCGTGCTCGAACCGGTCATCGGCGAGGTAGTCGCCGGTGAGCACGGCCCCGAGCTCGCGGACGGCCCGGCCCGAGATCCCCTCGCCGGCCTTCGCCTCGCCGCTGCCGGCGATCGGACCGAGGCCCGGCCGGCGACCCGTGGTCGCATCGTAGGCCCAATACAGCGCGCCGTCCTCCTCGTTGAGGAGGTCGATCCGGGCCCCGTCGGCATCGAGCAGGCGAGCGGCCTCGTCGACGGCGAGCTGGAGCACCTCGCCCGGGTCGCGCAGCGCCGTGATCCGGGCGCCGATCTCGCGGAGGGCCCGCTCGGCGTCGGCGCGCCGCTCGACCTCTGCCTGGGATCGGGCCAGCTGGTCGATCAGCTCGGCGTTGGCCATCGCGGCCGCGGCATGGTCGGCGAGGGCCCGGACGAGCGCGACGTCGTTCTCGTCGAAGGTGTCGCGCCGGCTCGAGTACGTCCCCATGGCGCCGTACAGGCGATCGCCCGAGATCAGTGGCGCCACGAGGAACGAGTGGATCGCGAGGCTGTCCACGAGCCGGTCCGCGCCCTCGAAGTGGACGAACCCGGGGTCGGCCGGATAGTCGCCCGTCAGCACGGTCCGGCGCTCGGTGACGGCCCGGCCGAAGAGCCCGACGCCCGGCTCGACCTGGAGGCCGCGGACCCACGCCCGCCGCTCGTCGTCGGTGATCCCGGCGTCGTCGGCGAAGCGCAGCACCCCGGACTCGTGGTCGACCACGTAGGCCATGGCGCCGTCGGACCGAAGGAGCCGGGCTGCCTCCTCGAGGGCGTGGTGGAGGATCGCGCGATGCTCCGGGCTGATCGGGACGCCGCCGTCGGACGGGGTCGCCATGGCCGCCGCGACGGCGTCCCTCGGAGCGCCGCCGGCGCCGTCGGGCGGGAGCGGTCGCGTGCGGGTCGTGCGCGGGGGGCGGGTGGTGGCCACGGGCCGAGGATACGACGCGTCCTGCCCTTTCGGGATCGTCGGGCGCGGGTGGGGGCTACGTCATTCGTCGCGCCGGGCGTCGTCTCCCGGCCGGCCGGCGGGCCGCCGCGTGTCCGGCCCGGCTGCCGTCCGACGACGGCCCGAGGTTGCGACCCCAGCCGGCGGACCGGCCCAGGGGCCGGCGGTGACGATGCATCCCGACGCCGATGCCGTTCGCGGCAACCGACCAGTCACCACAACACCAGGAGTACGCGACGACATGAACCCTCGCTCCAGCCTCCGCCCCTTCGACGTGGTCATCCGGATCGCCATCGTCGGCCTGACCCTCGGGACCGCCTACATCCATTCGACCCTCGGCGGCCTGCTCTTCACCCTGAACGCGGTCGGCTACGTGGTGGCCGCCGTCGCGGTCGTCATCCCGCTGGCCATCGCGGTCCGCTTCCGCTGGTTCGTCCGGCTCGGACTCATCGGCTACGCGGCCGTCGCGATCGCCGCCTGGGCGGTCCAGGGCCCGTACTACCAGACCGCGTACATCGCCAAGGGCATCGAGGTCGCGCTCATCACGCTCCTCGCCGTCGACTTCGCCCGGATGGACGGCAACCCCGTCAACGTCATCAAGAGCGAGCTCGCGCTCCTCGCCTCGAAGCTCGGCCGCCGCGCGGCCACCGGCCAGGCCGGCGCCTGACGCTCAGTCAAACACGGGGCCCGGCCGAATTCCGGGCCCCGTCCTCCCTCCCCTGCCGGTACTCTCCCTCACGACAGCACGGAGCCCATCGACCATGAAGCGCATCCTTCTCTCCTTCGCGCTCCTGAGCCTCGCCGCGATCAGCATCGCCTGCGCACCCACCGCGGCAGCACCCGTCCCGTCCGGCCCCGTCGCCGACGGCCCCACGATCGTCGCCAAGGACCTGAAGTTCGACAAGACCTCGGTCGAGGTCAAGGCCGACCAGAACTTCACCCTCCACTTCGACAACCAGGAGGCTGCCCCGCACAACGTCGCGATCTACGCCGACAGCGGGTTCTCGCAGAAGGTCTCGATCGGCGAGATCATCACCTCGGCCAGGAAGGACCAGGTCGTTCCCGCCCTGAAGGCGGGGACGTACCCCTTCCGCTGCGACATCCATCCCGACATGAAGGGCGAGATCGTCGCCAGGTAGGCGCCGGCTCCGCGCTTCGCTCCATCGTTCTTGCACCCGAACCCCGGGCCCCGGCCCGGGGTTCACGGTGTCGGGGCCCGTTCCAACACCCGGGAAGCCATGACCGGCGGCTGCGACCGATCACCGCTAGATTCGACGGGCACGCCGAGGGGACCCACCGTCACATGCTCGAGATCTCCGACCTGTCCAAGCGCTACGGCGCCGTCGTCGCCCTCGATGGGGCGACGTTCACGGTCCGGCCCGGCCGGCTCGTCGGCTTCCTCGGACCGAACGGGGCCGGCAAGACGACGACGATGCGCTGCATCTTCGGACTGGCGCGGCCCGATCGCGGCTCGATCACCTGGGAGGGCCGGCCGATCGAGCGGTCCCACCGCCTCCGGTTCGGATACATGCCGGAGCAGCGCGGCCTCTACCCGCGGATGAAGGTGGCCGATCAACTGGGCTACTTCGCCCAGCAGCACGGGCTGTCCGCCCGCGAGGCGAAGGCCGCGGCGACGCGCTGGCTGGCCGGCCTCGGCCTCGCCGACCGGGCCGGGGCGAAGCTCGAGACCCTCTCGCACGGCAACCAGCAGCGGGTCCAGCTCGGGGCGGCCCTCGTCCACGACCCGGAGTTGCTGGTTCTCGACGAGCCGTTCAGCGGCCTCGACCCGCTCGGGATCGACACGATGACCTCCATCCTGCGCGAGCGAGCGGCGGCGGGCGTCTCGGTCGTGTTCTCGAGCCACCAGCTCGACCTGGTCGAGGACGTGTGCGAGGACGTCGTGATCATCAACCGCGGCCGGATCGCCGCCGCCGGCCCGATCGGCGAGCTGCGGGCCGCCGCCACCCAGCGCCACCTCGAGGTCGAGGTCGCCGGGAGCGGAGGTGCCTGGCTCGCGGCCCGCCCGGACCTGACCGTGGTCGAGCAGCGCGGCGACGCCGCGCGGCTGCTCGTGCCGGTCGACGTCGACCTGGGCGCAGTTCTGGCCGCGGCGTCGTCAGCCGGCGAGGTCCGCCGCTTCTCCTTCCAGCCACCGACCCTGTCGGAGCTGTTCCGGGAGGTCGTGCGCGCATGAGCCGGGCGCGGGCGGTCTGGCTGGTGGCGCGCCGCGAGCTGATCGAGCGCGGACGGAGCCGGGCGTTCGCCCTGTCGCTCGTCGTGTCGGTCGTCCTGATCGTCGCCGGCGTCATCCTGCCGACGCTGATCGGCAGCGGGCCCGGGACCCAGCGGGTCGGGATCGCGGGTCAGGCGCCGGCCGGGCTCGTGGACGGCCTCACCGAAGTCGCCGGGCAGGCGGGGCTCGTCATCGTGAGCGAGCCGGTCCCGGACGTCGGCACCGGCCGGGCGCGGGTGCTGGACGGGTCGCTGGACGCGCTCCTCGCCTTCCCGCCGGACGGCTCCATGCCGACGTACGTCGTCAGGACCCGCGGCAACGCCCTCCTCCAGCAGGTCGTCGTCGCGAGCTTCTCGCCCCCGCCGCAGATCTCGTTCCAGGAGCTCGAGCCGAGCGATCCCGGCCGGGAAACCTCGTTCCTGTTCGCGAACGTCGGCGTGATCCTGCTGTTCATCTCGATCTTCACGTTCGGGACGTGGGTCCTGACCGGGGTGGTCGAGGAGAAGCAGAGCCGGGTCGTCGAGGTGGTGCTCTCGACGATCGAGGCCCGGGATCTCCTGGTCGGCAAGGTCCTCGGGATCGGCCTGCTGGGGCTGCTCCAACTCGTCGTGATGATCGCGGTGGGGCTGACCGCCGGCGTCGGGAGCGGGCGTTTCAGCCTGCCCGGGACGACCGTCCCGACGATCGCCAGCCTCGTGCTCTGGTTCGTCCTCGGCTATGCCTTCTACTCGACGGCGCTGGGCGTCCTCGGGGCGCTGGCATCACGGATGGAGGAGGCCTCGAACGCGTCGAGCCCGGTCAGCTTCGTGGCGATGGGCGGCTATTTCTTCGCCCTGCTCGTCGCCCTGAACGACCCGGCCGGGACGGCGGCCCGGATCGCGACGTTCGTGCCGCCGGTCGCGCCGATGGTCGTCCCGCTCCGGGCCGCGCTCGGGGCCATCGAGCCGTGGGAGATCGTCGCCTCGGCCGTGGTCATGGCCGGCGCCACGTGGGTGCTGTTCGTCCTGGGCGGCCGGGTCTACTCCGGGGCCGTGCTCCAGACCGGGGCACGGATGAAGCTCCGCGACGCCTGGCGGGCATCCGGCCGAGGGTAGGCAGCCCGCGGGCGGGACTCGCAGTTCCTGCCCGAAGGGCGCGGGCTGCGAGGGCCTCGCCGTGGGTGACCCGTCAACCGGGGGTCGCGAGCGTCTCGAACAGGCCCGGCCCACCGCCGGCGTGCCAGAACATGATCGGGCCGCCGAGCCGGCCGTCGCGGACCCGGGCGATCAGGCCGGCCAGGGCCTTGGCCGTGTAGATCGGGTCGACGAGGATCCCCTCGGTCCGCGCAAGCAGTCGGGTCGCGTCGTCGGCTGCGGCGGTCGGGCGACCGTAGCCTGCTCCGAGCTGGTCGTCGTCGATGACGACCGAGTCGGGTGGGACGCGGATCCCCACCAGCGGCTCCAGACCGTCGAGAATCGAGTCGATCGTGGGCCGCAGCTCATCGGAGGGTGCCGCGACCGCGCAACCGATCACCGACCGAGCCGGCGGCGAGGCCAGCGCGAGCCCGGTCAGCACGCCGGCCTGCGTCCCTCCCGTGGCCGACGGCAGCACGACCGTCGCGTGGCCGATCCCGGCTCCAGCCAGCTGATCGGCCGCCTCGAGTCCGGCGAGCACCTGGCCGGCCGCCCCCACCGGCCCCGTCCCGCCCACGCCGATCACGAACGGCCGCCGACCGGCGGCCCGCTCCTGTGCTGCCACCGTCTCGACCAGCGCCGCCCGCTCGGCGCGATCCTCGGTCGCCGTCACGTGGATCGTCGCGCCGAGGAGTTCGTCCAGGCGCTGGTTCGGGCCCTCGTCGCCGAGCGCGGACGGAGGGCCGGTGAGGACGAGATGGACGGCGAGCCCGGCCCGGGCCCCGGCTGCTGCGGTCAGGCGGCAATGGTTCGACCAGCGCCGCCCGGACGTGATCAGCGTGTCCGCGCCCTCGGCCAGCGCCGCGCCGACGAGGAACTCCAGGTTCCGGAGCTTGTTGCCGCCGAACGCCAGGGGCAGAAGGTCCTCGCGCTTGATCCAGACCTCCGCGCCGCCGCCGAGCGCGGCGGAGAACCGCCGAAGCGGCGCGATCGGCGAAGCGCCATCGAGGAGCCCGAACCGGGGGAGCGCGGCGATGCCGGGCGGGACGATCATCCGCGGATCGTAGCCGCTGGTACGCTCCGGGCATGGCCATCCGGATCCGCCCCGACCAGCGCTCGACGTCGACCGGCCAGAACGCCGACATGGAACGGTCGATCGCGATCGGGGCCGAGCAGGTCGGCTCGGTCGGGCTGTACTCGTCGGTCGTGACCACCGCGCCGGGCGCCCGGACGCGGATCCACCATCACGGCCAGTGCGAGACGAGCATCTGGATCGCCAGCGGCCGGGCCCGCTACACCTTCGGCCCGACGGGTCTCGAGGAGTCGATGGAGGCCGAAGCGGGCGACTTCGTGTACATCGCGGCGGGCGAGGCCCACGTGGAGGAGAACGCCTCGGACAGCGAACCGCTCGTCGTCGTGATCAGCCGGAACTGCCCGGGCTCGGTCGTCCACTACCTCGACGAGGAATGACCGGGGCCGAACTGGAGCCGCTCGGCGATCTGCTCGCCCGCCACGGCCTGTCCGGCGCATCCGAGGAACCCTTCCCCAACGATGGCTGGTCGGGGGCGGTAATGACGCGGCTGCGGGACGCAGGCGGCCGGGCCTTCATCCTCAAGCGCGACTCGCTCGAACGGGACTGGATCGCGCAGGCGACGGCCGACCGGCCAGTCCTCCGCGAGGCGTGGTTCGCGACCAGCGGCCCGGCCCTCCCGCTCCGCGCCCGAGCGCCGCACCTCGGGGCGGGGCTGGACCGCGCGACGGGCGAGACCGGAATCCTCATGCCGGACCTGGGTGACGTGCTGTTCGACTGGACCACCGCGCTGAGCGAGGACCAGCTCGATGGCGTCCTCGACGCGCTGGCCACGCTCCACGCCCACGACTGGTCCGCCGCGGTCCCCGCCGGCTCGGGGCGTTGGACGCCGTGGCGTGAGCGGGTGATGCTGATCTGCCGCCCCTCGCTCGAACGACCCGGCCCGGCACGCGACGCGGTCGGGGACCGGCTCCTGCCGGGCTGGGACGCGTGGGACCGACTCGCCTCGCCCGACGCCCGGGCCGTCGTCGGCGCACTGGAAGCCGACCCCGGACCGCTGCTCGAGGCCCTGGCCGGTCTTCCGTCGACCCTCCTCCATGGCGACCTCAAGCTCGCGAACGCCGGGATCGCCGCCGACGGCGCCGTCGAGCTGGTCGATTGGCAGATGGTCATGGTGGCCCCGGTCGCGATCGAGCTGGGCTGGTTCCTCGTGTCGAACGTCACGGCCCTGCCCCTTCCGCCTGACGAGGTCCTGGCACGCTACTGGCGGCGCCGCGGATTCGACGGCGCCCGCGAGAACGACCTCGCGATCCTCATCGGGCTCCTGCTGCGCGGCTGGCGGAAGGGGGCCGACGCCGAGGCCGGGGTCGTCCACGCCTCGGGCGTCAGCGCCACCGATGACCTCGCGTGGTGGTGCGAGCGCGCCGTGGAAGCCGCCCGGCGCGTCCTCTAGCGAGGCCCGACCGCGGCACGCCACGCGTCCCGGCCGAGCCGATAGACCACATGGCGGCGGACCGGATGAGCGTCGGGCAAGTTCGGGTGGTCGAAGTCGTCGGCGGGGTCGCGGGTCATCCCGAGCCGCTCCATCACCGCCCGCGACCGTGCGTTCGCGACGGTCGTGAAGGAGACGATCTCGGGCAGGTCGAGATCCTCGAAACCGAACCGGAGGGCCGCCCGGGCACCTTCCGTTGCGTACCCGTGGCCCCAGGCTGCGGGGTCCAGCCGCCAGCCGACCTCGATACACGGCGTGAACGCCGCTTCGAACGTCGGCGCGGCGAGTCCCACGAACCCGAGGAACGCGCCGTCCTCCCGTCGCTCGACCGCCCACAACCCGTGCCCGTCGCTCGCCCAGTGCGCCCCGATCCGATCGACCAGGGCGTCGCTGGCGACGCGATCGAGCGGGCCGCCGAGGAACTCGACCACCCGTGGATCGGCGTTCAGGCTGGCGAACGGCTCGCGATCGCCAGGCAGCCACTCGCGCAGCAGCAGCCGCTCGGTGACCACCCGCGGGATGGGCGGCCGGCCGCTCATGACGGCGCGGCCAGGTCCCGCCGCGGGAACACCACGAGTGCCACGGCGATCGCCACGGCCGCGACCGCCCCGGGGACGGCGAACGCGACCGGGTCGATCGATCCGGTCAGGATGTCGCGCGCGTCGAGGTAGCTGAAGAGCGAGTAGGGCTCGAGGCCCTTGGCGTCGGGCCACAGCGAGCCGAGCACGTACAGGAAGTACGAGACGATGACGATCGCGAGCGTGATCCCGATCGCCGGCGTGAACCGATCGAACGACACCGAGGCGGCCAGCCCGATCGCGCTCACGGCGCCCCACATCAGCATCCCGTTCAGCCAGACGATCGGCAGCCGATCGAGGGCGAGATCGCCGAGGACCCCGCCGATCGCGGATCCGATCACGGTCCCGACCGCGGCCGCGACCAGGATCAGCCCGACGGACACGAGCGCCGCCACGAGGATGGTCGCGTACACCGTTCGACGCGACAGCGGGCGGGCCAGCAGCACCTCGAGCGTGCCGCGCTGGCGCTCGCCGGCGACCGCGGCGGTCGTGAACCCGATCGCGAAGATCGAGATCAGGATGATCGAGATCGGGTGGAGGTAGCCGAGCGCGATCGAGCCGTTGAGGCTGAACACGTCGGCGCCGCCGAAGTCCGCCAGCTGGCGCGGGATGATCCCCGAATCGACGAGGGCCTGCATCTGCGAGCCGAATGCGTTGTAGATCACGGGCAGGAACGCGTTCCAGGCGGCCATCGCGACGGCCACGACCAGGAGCTTGGTTCGCTGCGAGCGCCAGAGATGGCCGAACAGCGCCGCGCTCATGAGGGTCCTCCAGTGCCCGTGGGCAGCGGTGGCGGGCCGGCGTTCTCCGTTCCGTCGGGCTCGGCGTCCTCGTAGAGCTCGAGGAACGCCTCCTCGAGGTGGGCCGGCTCGATCGTCAGGTCGATGATCCGGTGGCCGGCGATCGCGGCCAGGAACGGTCCCACGTCGCCCTCGAGCTGGCAGGTGAGCCGGCCATCGGCGGTCCGGGCGACGCCGCTCACGCCGGCCACCTCGTCGAGAGTCGGCGGGTCGCCGTCCGCGATGCGGATCTCGACATTGCGCTTGCGATGCTCGAGCAGGCTGGCGACCTCCTGGAGGGCGACCAGCCGTCCGCGCCGGACGATCGCGACCCGGTCGCACACGCGCTCGACCTCGGACAGGACGTGGGACGAGAAGAAGATCGTCCGGCCGGCGGCCTTGAGGTCGTCGAGGATCGCGTAGAACGCCCGCTGCATGAGCGGGTCCAGGCCCTCGGTCGGCTCGTCGAGGATCGCCAGCTCCGGGTCGTGCTGGAGGGCCTGGATGATCCCGATCTTCTGGCGCATCCCGCGCGAGTAGTCGCGGACGGGACGGCGCAGGGTCCGGGCCGACAGCTCGAGCCGGTCGAGCAGCTCCGCGCGCCGGGCGGGCGGGCGGCCGGTCAGCTCGCCGAGGTAGTCGAGGAGGCGCTCACCGCTGAGCGAGTCGTAGAGGGCGATCCCGCCCGGCAGGTAACCGACCCGGCCGCGGATCGCGACCGAGTCGCGGACGATGTCCAGCCCGAGCACGGATCCCGAGCCGGCGCTGGGGTGCAGGAATCCGAGGAGCAGCCGGATCGTCGTCGACTTGCCGGCTCCGTTGGGTCCCAGGAAGCCGAAGATCTCCCCTTCGCGGACCGCGATCGACAGATCATCGAGGGCGAGGACGTCGCTGCGGGCCCCGCCGCGGAGGCGCCGCGCGATCCGTTCGGGCGGCAGCTCGACGTGGGCGTATCGCTTGGTCAGGCCGGTCGTCGTGATGGCATCCATCGCCCTGAACGGTAGCGCCTTCGCAGCCGGGTCGGCCGCTAGAATCGACGCTCGCCGCCGTCCCCTCACGAGGAGCCGCCACCATGCCCAAGAGCGTCCCCCACGGCCCCGGGCTGGAGCCCGGCAGCCTGCCCTTCTCGAAGATCGTCGAGGCCAACGGGTTCGTGTTCCTGGCCGGCCAGATCGGCGACGCGCCCGGCTCGAACGGGCCGGTGCCAGGCGGCATCGAGGCCGAGACGCGGGCGATGCTCGACAACGTCGGCCGGCTCCTCGACGCGGTCGGTCTCGGCTTCGCGGACGTCGTGAAGTGCACCGTGTTCATCACCGACTTCGACGAGTTCGCCGCGATGAACGCGGTCTACCGCGAGTACTTTCCGAATGAGCCGCCGGTCCGGGCGACCGTCGGCGTCAGCCGCCTGGCGCTCGGCGCCCGGATCGAGATCGAGGTGCTCGCCACCCGCTGAGGGCCCGCGGCGTGGAGTCACGCGGCGGGCGTGGAGTCCCGCAGCGGGCGTGGAGTCCCGCAGGACTCACTCCGGCCGCGTCCGAACGTGGCTGGTGATCGATTCCGCAGGACCCGCCGGACCGCCGAGCACGCTGCCGGTTGCAATGAGTCTGCCCCGACTCACGAGGATCGAGGGGCCGGCCTTCCGGTCCGCCGCACCCGGACGGGCATCGTGTCGACGCGTCGATGCCCGCCCCGGCGGACCGGAGCGGGCATCTGACCTGGGGGAGCGGGAGGACCGCTAGCGACCGAGGATCAGCTCATCGATCGCGACCGGCCGGCCGCTGCTCGTCACGACGATCTTCACGGTGTGCTCGCCGGCCGGCAGGGCCTTCGCGAACAGCATCGAGCGGGCCCGGAAGGTCGAACGCCGGAGGTCGACGTGCGCCACGGCCTTGCCGTCGATGAAGATCCGGGCGGTGCCGCGGGTCGGCCCGACGGGTCCGATCCACGCGAAGCCGGTGCCCGTGAACGTGACCGACGCCGACGCGCCGGCCCGTGTCGCGTACTTCACCTGGCGGCCGGCATAGCCGGAGTAGCGCGCGGTCGACCACGAGGAGCGGTACGCGATGTCGGCCGAGGTCTCCGCGACCCGCCGGTCGCCGGTGTCGATCCACGAACGCGACGTCGTCGTGGTGGTGCCCGCGACGTCCGAGGTCGCCTTCATGAGCGTCATCACCTTGTTGACGTACGTCCGCGAGTACGACGACCAGAGCGCTGGGTTCCGCTCGGAGGATCCGGTCAGCCACCAGTGGGCGACCGTCGGCCAGGCGTCGAGCCACCAGTACAGCGCCGTCACCTTGCGTCGGGCGACGATCTCCTGGTTGGTCGGCGTCTGGGGCGCCGTCGAGCTGCCGAGATAGAGCTTCGCCCAGGCGGCCCAGCTGGCGGGCATGATCTGGTACTTGCCGTAGGCGCCGCTGGTCGGGTTGCGAGCGGTGTAGCTCCCGCCCGATTCGACCTGGCCGAGCGCGTACAGGAAGCGGTCGATTCCCGGCGGGACGGCCGCAGAGCTGGCGACCGAGGGGACGATCGACGCGAGGAGTGCCGCGGTCAAGATGGCCGCGGGGACCGCACGGAGGCGGCCGGCCACGTCTGGCAATGGTGCTCCTTCCTACCGGGACGGCGCGGTGAGCGCGCCGAGCGATGGACGGACGGTGCCGGGCAGAGGGCACAGGGGACGCGGGCGCCTGGGGGTCGAGGGCGCCCGCACCGCGGAATGGGCTCTCCGGCGGCGACGTCTTCGGTTCCGGCCGCGCGACCTCCCGTTCGCTCCGGCCCCTGGGGGTCGGCCCAGCATACGGGGCCTGTCCAGTCCGGGCCTTGCAGCGCCGGCTGGGGCCTGCCGCGTTCGCGTCAGGCGTTCGCGAGGAGGAACCGCGCGGTGCGCTCCAGCGCGTCGTCGAGGACGGGCCGGAGGGTGTGGCCGAGGTTCGGGTAGGTGACGAGCTCCGCCTCGTGGAGCAGCGTCACGCGCTCGCGGAGCAGACCGATCCGGGCGAACGGATCCGACTCGCCCGAGAGGAGGAGCACCGGGCAGCGGATCGCGGGAAAGTGGGCCGAACGGACCTCGGCCTGGTCCGGCCGGCCGGGGGGATGGAGCGGGAAGCTGAAGAGGACGAGCGCCGCGTACTCCGTGTCCGGCTCGGCCGCGGCGAGGCTCGCGACCCGGCCGCCATACGACTGCCCGCCGACCGCGATCCGCGAGCCGTCGGCGCCCGGCGCGGCGGGTCCGTCCGGAACGATGGCCCGGAGCGCCGGCACGGCCGCTTCCGCCTTCCTGAGCGGTAGGTCGATCGCCTTCGCGTCGACGCCGCGGGCGACCAGCCCGCGGACGTGCGCGGCCATGCTGGCGGCCGACCCGCTCGCCCCGTGACCGACGTAGAATCGGATCGCCATCGGCACAGGGTAGACCGCGACCGCCCGGGACTGCGCTCGCGATCCGCGCTCACCGCGCCCTGACCCGATCGGATGGAAGCTGCTGGCCCCGTCGGGCCATGGCCGGTGCCCGATCGCACCGGGCATGCTGGTCGGGCCCGCAGAGGAACGTGTGTCCGTGTCCAGCCCCGCCCCCCGCCGCTCCCGTCCCGCCCGGCTGCTCCTCGGCTTCGCGGCCGCCCTTGCCCTGACGGCGAGCGGCCTCGGCCTGCGCGTCCAGCCGGTCGCGGCCGACGAGGTCCCGCCGCCCGCCTTCCCGGACACGACCTTCTTCGGGCGCGGCTACGGCCACGGCGTCGGCATGTCGCAGTACGGGGCGCGCGGCCGGGCTCTCGCCGGCCAGACGGCGCCCACGATCCTCGCCCACTACTTCCCGAAGACCACGCTCGGCGCCCGAAGCGTCTCGACGGTCGTCCGGGTCCTGCTCCTGACCGGGCTCGCGGCGTCGCCGACGAAGCCGCTGACCGTGGTCGGCCGGGGAGCCGGCTGGAGCGTGGACGGGATCGCCACGGTCTTCCCGAAGGACGCCCGCCTCGCCCTCGCTCCGACGGCGCTCAACGCGACGAGCTGGAACCTCCAGGTCATCGCGGCGGACGGAGCCGTCCTCCACGCCGCCGTCGTGACCGGCGACGTCAACGTCCGGCCGGCGACATCCTCGAGCCTCCTCCAGCTGGCCTCGAAGGCGACGACCACCAACGTCTACCGCGGCTGGTTCCGGATCCGCCTGACGAGGACGGCCATGGTCGTCAACCACGTCACGATCGATCGGTACCTGCGCGGCGTCGTCCCGCTCGAGATGCCGTCGACCTGGCCGACCGAGGCGTTGCGGGCCCAGGCGATCGCCGCCCGCTCGTACGCGATCTACCGGCTCCACCCCACGACCGGCTCCTTCGACGTGTACGACGATACCCGCTCCCAGGTGTACCGCGGCCAGAAGGCCGAGACGACGGCCGGCACCGCCGCCGTCACCGCAACCGCCGGCAAGGTCCTGCTGAGCGGCACGTCCATCGTCAACGCGATGTTCCACTCGGCGGCCGGTGGCTGGACCGAGCACAACGAGAACGTGTTCGTGAGCTCGACGGGCGCGATCGTCGCGGGGGCGGTGCCCTACCTCCGCGGGCGGAGCGACCGGGCGCCCGACGGCACCGCCTGGGACAAGGCCTCGCCGTATGCGACCTGGAAGACGGCGACGTACACGGCCGACGCCCTGTCGGCGATCCTCGCCACGGACCCGCGCACGAACGTGGGCGCGATCAGCGCGCTGGACCTCTCACGGCGCGGGGTGTCCGGTCGACTGATCAGCGTGACGATCACCGGGGAGCTCGGGACGAAGACGGTATCGGGCGCGGTGTTCCGAGCGGTGTTCAATGCCGGCCGGCCCGCCACGGACCCGATGCTCCGCGGCACGCTCTTCGACACGAAGCCGATCCCCTGAGCGGGCGCCCGGCCGCGCCGGGTATCGTCGGCCGCGTGAGCGGTCCCGTCGGCGAGGCGACCTTCGATCCCGACCTGCCGCGCTGCCCGTGGGCGGGCGCGGATGCCGCCCGGCCCGACCCGCTGATGGTCCGCTACCACGACGATGAGTGGGGCACGCCGTGCCACGACGACGTCGAGCTGTTCGAGCGGCTCGCCCTCGAATCGTTCCAGGCGGGCCTCTCGTGGTCGACGATCCTGCGCAAGCGGGCCTCGTTCCGGACGGCGTTCCGAGGATTCGATCCGGCGGTCGTCGCCGCGTTCGGCGATGACGACCGGGCGCGGCTCATGGCCGACGCCGGGATCGTCCGGAACCGGGCCAAGATCGACGCCACGATCGGGAACGCGGGCGCCTGGCTCGTCCTGGCCGACGAGTTCGGCTCGGCCGATGCCTACCTCGCGGCGAAGGTGCCGGGCCCGCCCCTTCGGCTCGGACCGGACGCGCGCATGGGGTCGATCCCGGCCACGACCGCGGTGTCGGATCGCCTCTCGAGCGATCTCCGGAGGCGTGGCTTCCGGTTCGTGGGGTCGACGATCGTCTACGCGTTCATGCAGAGCATCGGCCTGGTCGATGATCACCTGCCGACCTGCTTCCGCTACGTCGTGACACGCTAGCTGTCACAGCCGCCCGCCAATCTGCGGCCATGATCCACATCGAGTGCTCCTGGTGTGACGCGGATGTCGTCGTCGCCGAGCTCGACGCCCCGAGCGTCGAGTGCTCGGGCTGCGGCGTCAGCGTCGAGTTCGCCCCGGATCCCGAGATCCTCGCCGCCGCGGCCTGAAGCGCGCAGCGCGAGCCACCGCGCCGGACCCCGTCCCGAGTTGCGATACTGCGCCCGGGCGGGAGATGGAACGCGGACGGAGGATCGGGATGGACGCACGCAAATACCTGGCCGAGCTGATCGGGACCTTCATCCTGGTCGCCGTCGGCTCGATGACGATCGTCGCGGCGGGCGCCATGAGCGCACCGATCCTCGTGGTCGTCCCGTTCGGATTCGGCCTGGCGCTGCTGGCGGCCATCCAGGCCGTCGGCCACGTGTCGGGCGGCCACTTCAACCCGGCAGTCACGCTCGCGGCCCTGCTCGACCGGCGGATCGACGGGATGAATGCGCTCGGCTACGTCGTCGCCCAGGTGATCGGCGCGATCGCCGCGTCCGGCGCCATCCTCCTCGTCGCCGACCAGGCCGCGGTCCAGTCGACCGCGAGCGGCTTCCCGGAGGGCGGCATGGTCAGCGCGATCGTCGTCGAGACGGTGCTGACGGCGATCTTCCTGCTCGTGATCCTGACGGTGACCAAGCGCGCCCCCGGCCAGGCGGCGTTCGCGATCCCACTGACGCTCACGGTCGTCCACTTCGCCGGGATCCCGTTCAGTGGCGCCTCGGTCAACCCTGCCCGGACCCTCGGACCGGCGCTCGTCGGCGGGACCCTCGATGGTGACTTCGTCGTGTGGCTGATCGGGCCGCTCGTGGGCGCCGCCATCGGCTGGGCGATCTACCGAGGGCTGGAGGCCGGCGCGACCGACTGACGCCGCCCGGATCCGACACGTCGGCGCAAGCCAGCCGGCTGCGCGTTGTGGCGCATCTGGCAGGGCGGCGCCGTCATGGTGGCGCGATGGAAGGATTCCTGTTGCCCACCAGCCTCATCGCCCTCGCCGTGGCGCTGGTCGTGACGCTGTACGACATGATCGCTGCTCTCCGACCGGTGACCTGCGCCGAGTGCAGCCATTGCCGGGCCCGAGCCAACGACGAGGCTCGCAGGCAAGAGGTTCTTGCCCGAGAGTACGCTCGACGGCTGGGCCTCGACGACGAGGACGACGACCGCCGGATCGGCTGAGGTCCCGGCTCGTCGAGCCAGTCCCGCAGACCACGGTTGAACGCCGGCGCGAGTCGGAGACTGGCGCCGGCGTCGCGATGGTCGGTCAGCGAAGGTCGAAGGACGCGCTTCCGACCGTCTGCCCGTCGATCTTGATGTCGACCCGGTATGTCCCGGCGCCGAGCGTCTTGAGGTTCAGGTTGTAGACGTACTGGCACTCCGTCACGCGGAAGCTGCTTCCGTTGTCGGCCGGCAGCAGGTACGCGGACTCATTGATCGGCTCCGGAGCAACGCCACTGGTCCTGGTGAGCGCGATCGTGGCCGGCGGCAGCGCACAGGTCGGCGTGCCGGAGACCGACAGCTCGAACTTCACCGGCACGACACCGCGGCCGGCCTTGAAGTTGCTCGAGCCGTCCGCGTTGATCGGCTGGCGGATGGTGGCGCTGTACGCCGGGGTGACGTAGACCTTGAAGGCCTTGTCCGCGTTGCTCGGGACCCAGCCGAATCCCCCGAGGTAGTTCAGACCTCTGCCGTCCGGATAGGCGGCCTCGTTGAAGATGGCAGCCCACTCGTAGCGGTTGGCGGTCCGGTCGACCATGTCGCCGTAGATGTCCAGCTGGGCTCCGGTCGCGCTGAGGACGATGGCGTAGTCCGTGCCCGAGGAGACGGCGGCCGTGGACGCGAGCGGCACCTCCACGAAGTCGAAGCCCAAGAAGTCGCCGGCTGGGCTCTTGTCGACGCAGGCGGGCGTGTTGCAGGCCGGGACCGACGCCTGGGCGAGGGTCGCGCCTCCGAGGACCCCGGCCGGCAGGCCGTCGCCGTCGAGGGCCCGGATCTGCACCGTGAGCGGCACGCCCGGGTCGCCCACGACCCGGATCGGGACATCCACCCGGTCGAGCATGCCGGACGTGCCGGCCCGGAAGGTCTGGGCGTGGATCACGTCCTGGCCGTTCTCGTGGGTCCCGATCAGGCCCCGGGCGTCGCCGAAGGATGTCGATTGGGCGTCGAGCAAGCCGGCGGCCCGTGCGCTGATCGGAAGGACGAGCAGCAGGATCGGGACGAGTGCGGCACCGAGGCGCCGGTGGGTCTGGGTCATGTGGGTTCCTCCTCGTGTCGGTGTTGTCGCGATTCGCGGCGCGGAGCGGTCCTCGGAAGAAGCGTCGGCCGGGAGGGGACGGGCCGAAAGAGGGGAATCCCTAGGGTTTCGAAAGCCGCAGAATGCGACGCATCCCGCCGGGGCCAGGGGAGCAGATGTCGATCACGCCCGTCGTCGGTCGAGAGGTGGAGCTGGCGGCCCTCGAGGCGTTTCTCGATCGCGTTCCCAGCGGCCCCGTTGCGATCCTCGTCACCGGCGAGGCGGGCATCGGCAAGACCACGGTCTGGCACTCCGCGGTCGAGGCGGCTCGTGGGCGCGGCTACAGCGTGCTGGTCACCCGCCCGAGCGAAGCCGAGTCGGGCCTTCCGTACGCGGCCCTCGGCGACCTGCTGGCCGACATCGATGAAGGGGACTTCGCGAGCCTGCCCGTCGCCCAGCGTCGGGCGATCGAAGTGGCGCTCCTCCGAGCCGAGCCCGGGGTGGAGCCTCTCGAGCAGCGCATGATCGGCGTCGGCCTCCTCGCGATCCTCCGCAGGAACGCCGCACGAAATCCCGTCCTGATCGCGGTCGACGATGCGCAATGGCTCGATGAGCCCTCTGCGAACGTCCTCCGGTTCGCGGTCCGGCGACTCGCTGACGGCGCTCTGGGCATCCTCGCGTCCGTCCGGACCGACCGGGGACATCCCGACGTCGTCGGCTTCAGCCCGGCCGTGCCGCCCGTGATGGTCGAGACCCTGGGGGTGACCGCCCTGACGCTCGCGGACGTGGATCACCTGCTCCACGACCGGCTCGGGGTCGGCCTGCCCGGTGTCACGCTCCGACGCGTCCACGACCTGTCCGGCGGAAATCCGTTCTTCGCGCTCGAGATCGGCCGGGCACTGATCCGCCAGGGCGCCCTGTCCGCGGGGCTCGGCCTGCCCGTTCCCGACACGCTCCGCGAACTGGTCCTCGAGCGCCTGTACCACCTTCCCGGACCGGTCCGCGACGTGCTCCGTGTCGTCGCCGCCCTGGGCAGGCCGACGTTCGGGACCGTCCGTGCGGCGCTCGGCGGCGACCCTCGGATCGATGCTGCGATCGGCCGCGCCGAGGACGCCGGCGTCATCGAGCTCGACAACGACCACATCCGGTTCAGCCATCCCCTGCTGGCATCCGTGCTGCATGGCGAGGCCGCGCCCGACGCCCGCCGTCGACTCCATCGTCGCTTGGCGGAGGTGGTGTCCGACCCGGACGAGCGGGCGAGGCACCTGGCGCTGAGCACGATCGAGCCGGACGAGTCGGTCGCGCTGGAGCTCGAGGCCGCGGCGCTCAGGACGCGCGCCCGTGGTGCCCCGGATGCCGCGGCCGCCCTGGCGGACCAGGCACGGAAGCTCACCCCGGCAGATCGCCCGGCAGACATCGCGCGACGGACGATCGCGGCTGCGGTCGCCTCTCTCGAAGCCGGTGCGAGCGATCGGGCCGCCGAGCTGCTCGAGCCGCTGGCCGCGTCGGCGACCGGCCCGGATCAGGCCCGGGCCCTGCTCATCCTGGGCCGCGTGCGGACGTACGCCGCGGGGCTGCACAGTGCCGAGCCGCTGCTGGAGCAGGCGGCCGCCGTGGCCGGCGACGACCCGATGCTCCAGGCAGCGATCGGACGTGACCTCACGACCGCGCTGACGCAGACGGGCGATCTTCGGCGAGCCGAGGCGGGCGCGCGGCAGACCGTCGCATGGGCGGAGCAGACCGGGCAGGACGCGTTGGTTGCGGCCGCCCTCGTCCAGCTCGCGATGGTCGAGTTCCTGCTGGGTCGCGGCATCCGGAGCGACCTTCTCGCACGGGCCGCAGCGCTCCCGCTCTCGGACGAGGAGCCGTCGGCGGGCGGCGCGGCAGCCTACGCACCGGCCGATCTCGTGTGGGGAGCCGTCCTCAAGTGGTCGGACGCGTTCGACGCGGCGCGCAGCCGGTTCGAGGACGTCCGCCGCCGGGCCGTCGCCGCCGGTGACGAGACCGCGTGGAGCTCACTGCTCTTCCAGGCCGGCGAGCTGGAACTCTGGGCGGGGGCGTGGGACCGCGCGCAGGCCATGGCCGACGAGCTCCGCATGGCCGCGGAGCGGCGCCCTCCGGCCACCCAACAGGACCATGCCTACCTCGTGGCCGCGCTGCTGGCACATCGCGGCGCGATGACCGAGGCGCGGGAGTCCGCGATCGCCGCGCTCGCGCAGACGGACCTGACCGGAGACCTCCGATTCCGGATCCGCGCCCACGCCCTCCTGGGCTTCATCGACCTGTCGGTGGGCGCCGCACACGCGGGCCGCGACCACCTCGAGCGTGCGTGGGTCCTCTTCCGGGACGCGGCGTACGACGATCCCGGCGTCATCCGCTTCGTGCCCGATCTCATCGAGGCTCGTGTCCTCGCCGGCGAGGCCGGCTCAGCGACCGAGCTGGTGGGATGGCTCGAAGAGCGCGGCCGAACGCTCGACCGGCCGTACGCGCTGGTGGCCGCGGCTCGGTCGCGGGCCGTCGTGCTCGGGTCGGCAGGACGGGTCGAGGACGGCCTGGCGGCGATCCGCGATGCGCTCGACCATCAATCGCGCCTGGCCCAGCCGTTCGAGCTCGCCCGGACACGGCTCGTCCAGGGCGGGCTGCTGCGCCGGGCCAAGGCGAAGCGCGATGCCCGGGACGCGCTCGCGGCAGCCCGCGTCACCTTCGAGGACCTGGGGGCTCGCGTGTGGGCGGATCGGGCGACCGCGGAGCTGGGTCGGATCGGCGGCCGCGCGCCGACGACGACCGGCCTGACGCCGACGGAGGCGCGCGTCGCCCATCTGGCGGCGGAGGGCTATGGAAACCTGGAGATCTCCGAGCGACTCTTCATCTCGACGAAGACCGTCGAGGCGCACCTCACGCGGATCTACGACAAGCTCGAGGTCCGCTCGCGGGGCGAGCTCGCGCGACGATCAAGATCGGGGGAATTTCCCGATGTCAGCGGCGGTGCCCCCGGCTAGCCTCCGATCGATGATCGAGATCGACGATGTCCGCCACTCCGTGATCCAGAACGCCGTCGAGGCGCTGGCGTCCGGCGAGCCGGCCCGCCTCTGCGGCGTCCTGCTCGACCCGGACATCCACTGGCACGAGCCGGGACGCAACCTCGTCGCGGGCGACTATCGGGGCTGCGAAGAGGTTGCGGGCTCGCTCTTCGGTCGTCTTCGGGAGCTGAGCAACGGGACCTATCGGGTCGTCGACTGGGACACGGTCACCCGCGAACCGGAGCGCGAGGTGGCGATGTACCTCGTCCGGGCACGACGCGGAGCTCGTGACCTCCTGAGTCGGGACGTCTGCTTCGCCGAGGTCCGAGACGGGGCGATCATCGCGGCCCAGGTGTTCCACGCCGACCAGCACGCCTGGGACCGGTTCTGGTCGTGACGACGACGTTCCGGATCGGCGCGATCGAGGTCGCCATCCTGGCGGACGGCAGCGATGCCGTGCCGCCCGACATGATCCTCGTTGGTGCCTCCGCGGAGGAGTCGGGCCCGGACCTGGCGAGCCACCTGAACGCCGACGGGCAATTGCCGGTGGCCTGCAACGCGTTCCTGCTTCGATCCGGCGCACGGATCGTCCTGGTCGACGCCGGGTACGGCGACTGGGCCGACTCGCCGAGCGCAGGCGGCAGCCTGGGCCGTTCGCTCGCGACCGCAGGAGTCGCACCCGCGGACGTCGGAGACGTGATCGTCTCGCATGGCCATGCCGATCACATCGGCGGTCTGGCGCGCTCCGACCAGGGAGCGCAGGTTCCTGTCTTCCAGCGGGCCACCCACTGGTTCGCCAGGGAGGAGTGGGCCTACTGGACCGGGGAGGACACGCTGGCCGGCCTGCCGGCCGACCTCGCGGACGCGGCTCGAGCGTGCCTTCCGCCGCTGGCCGGGTCGGGCCTGGTGCGGCTCTTCAACGACCAGGTCGAGGTGGCGCCCGGCGTGATCGCCGTGCGGGCGGCGGGTCACACCCCGGGTCACGCCGCCGTCGCGATCGAGTCCGATGGCATGACCGCCCTGATCGTCGGCGACGCCATCTTCCATCCACTGAACGTCGTGGAACCCACGTGGGGATGCGTCTTCGACGTCGATCCCGCCGCCGCGGAGCGCAGCCGCCTCCGGCTGCTCGAGCGGGCGGCGGCGGACGGCAGCGTCGTGTTCGGGCCGCACCTCGCCGGGGCAGGCCGGGTCGAGCGCCGTTCCGGTGGTTACCGGCTCGTGCCCGTCGCGGCCTCGCCGCCGGCAGGCATCGGAGATGCGGCTGACTGAACGCCCGTCGGAACTGCCGGCGGCTCGTCGGGCGCGGCGATCCCGGGTTCGACGTCCGCGCCGAGCTCCCGAGGGGGCAGGACCGGCAGGGCTCGCCCGCCCTCCGCGAGCCAGCAGGCCGCGCGCTGGTCGCGCCCGACATCGAACAGGGGCGGTTCCTCGACGCGGCAGCGATCGAACGCATACGGACAGCGCGGGTGGAACCGGCAGCCGCTCGGGATCCGGGCGGCGTCGGGGGTCTCGCCGACGAGGATCGTGCGCTTCGCGCGCTGCCCTTCGGTCGGCGGCTCCGGTGACGGCGAGACCGACACGAGCGCCTGGGTGTAGGGGTTGTGGGGCGAGCGGATCACCTGCTCGGCCGGCCCGATCTCCATGATCTTCCCGAGGTACATCACCGCGATCCGGTCGGCGATCACCCAGGCCAGCGACAGGTCGTGGGTGATGAACAGATAGGTCAGCCCGAGCTCGGCGCGGAGGGCCAGCATCAGGCGGAGCAGCTCGGTCCGGATCGAGACGTCGAGCATCGAGACGGGCTCGTCGGCCACGATCAGCTGGGGCGACATCACGAGCGCGCCCGCGATGACGACGCGCTGGCGCTGGCCGCCGGACAGCTCGTGGGGATAGCGCCCCGCGAAGTCCGACGCCGGCCGGAGCCCCGCCGCCTCGAGCGCCTCGGACACCCGCCGATTGCGGTCCGCGCCCGACCCGATCCCGTTCACCACGAGTGGCTCCGCGACGAACTCGCGGATCGTCTGCTTCGGGTTGAGCGTCTCGTACGGGTCCTGGAAGATCAGCTGGACGCGACGCCGGTACTCGCGCAGGGCGCGCTGGCCCCACAGCGCGCTGACGTCCCGGCCGTCGAACGTGAGGCGGCCGGCCGTCTGGCGGGTCAGCTTGACGATCGCCCGGCCCGTCGTCGTCTTGCCGCTGCCCGATTCGCCGACCAGGGCGAGAACCTCGCCCCGGTGGAGCGTCAGGTCGATCCCGTCCACCGCCCGGACGACGCCCCGAGTGCGGCGCAGGATCGTGTCGAGCAGGCCGCTCCGGATCGGGAAGTGGACCTCGAGCCCGTCGAGCCGGAAGAGCTCGTCGCCGGAGCCGGTCCGACCCGCGCCGTCGACCCCGCCGACCCCGCCGACCCCTCCCGAGCCGCTCGCGCCGGTCACGACGCCTCCGCCACGATCGGTTCGGGCGGCACCGTGACCGGGATGCCGTCACTTCCCGGAGGGTAGAGATGGCACGCCACGCGGACGCCGTCGAACTCGACCTCGGGCGGGACGACTTCGGTGCAGACCGCCATCGCGAACGGGCAGCGCGGTGCGAACCGGCAGCCCGGCGGCGGGTTGCGCAGGTCCGGCGGCGACCCCGGGATCACGTCGAGCGTCCGGCGGTCGGTGGCGATGTTCGGGAACGCGGCGAGGAGCTTCTGCGTGTAGGGATGGCGCGGTGAGCGGTACACCCGCCCGACCGGTCCCTCCTCGGCGACCCTGCCGGCGTACATCACGAGGATCCGGTCGCAGGTCTCCGCGATGACCGACAGATCGTGCGTGATCAGCACCAGCGACAGCCCGAGCTCGCGCCGGAGCCGCTCGAGCAGCTCCAGGATCTGGGCCTGGATCATCACGTCGAGGGCGGTCGTCGGCTCGTCGCCGATGACGATCGCCGGATCGCACGCGAGGGCCATCGCGATCATCGCCCGCTGGCGCATCCCGCCGGACAGCTCGTGGGGATACGCACTCCCCCGCTTCTTCGGGATGCCGACCAGCTCGAGCAGCTCGCCCGCCTTCGTGCGGGCGGCGCCGTCGGACAGGTTCAGGCGCTCGCGGAGCGGCTCCATGATCTGGTCGCGCAGGCGATGGACCGGGTTGAGCGCGTTCATCGCGCCCTGGAAGACGATCGAGATCTCGCGCCAGCGGTAGCGCCGCAGCGCTTCGTCGCCCTTCTGGACGAGATCGATCCCGTAGTAGCGGATCGATCCCTCCACGATCCGGGCATTGGACGGCAGGAGCCGGACCAGCGACAGGGCGGTCGTCGTCTTGCCGCAGCCCGACTCGCCGGCGATCCCGAGCGCCTCGCCCTGGTGGAGGACGAAGCTGATCCCATCGACCGCATGGACGGTGGCAGCCTCCAGGCTGAAGTGCGTCCTCAGGTTCTCGACGACGAGCAGCGGCTGGGTCGGGTCCGCCTGCCGGGGCAGGGTCCGGCCGCGAGCGTCGACCGGCAGCGGGCCGACCGGCGGCTTGCCGCCCGCCGCCACCTTGGCCGCGCGGTCGGGAGGTGCCGTCACCGCCGGCCCCGGCGCTTCGGGTTCAGGAGGTCGTCCAGGGCGCTCCCGACGAGGGTGAAGGCGAGCACGACCAGCACGATCCCGGCACCCGGCGGCACGAAGTACCACCACGCCCCGAGGCCCGGCGCGCCGCTCGAACGCGCCGCCTCGAGGAGCTGGCCCCACGACGGCTGGAGCGGGTCGCCGAGCCCCACGAACGACAGCGTCGTCTCGGTCAGGACCGCCCCGGCGAACGTCAGCACCGCGTTCGCCACGATCAGGTTGATCACGTTGGGGAGGATGTGGCGGCGCATGATGTGGCCGCTCCCGGCCCCGATCACGCGGGCCCGGTCGACGAACGCCCGCTCCCGGAGCGAGAGGGTCTGGGAGCGGATGATCCTGGCCGTGGACGACCAGCTCGTGATCCCGATCACGACGACGATCACCACGAGCGTCATCCGGATCCCGAAGACCTCGGTCGTGGCGTTGCCGACGAGCTCGCGGATGATCGGGGTGAGGATCAGGGCGAGCACGAACGTCGGGATGACGAGGAAGAAGTCCGTGATCCGCATGAGGAGCGAGTCGAGCCAGCCACCGACGAACCCCGCGACGATCCCGACGACCGCGCCGATCGCGACGGTCACGAGCGTCGCGAGGAGCCCGATGACGAGCGAGATGCGCGCGCCGTGGACCGAGAGGTTGAGCATGGAGCGCCCGAGCTCGTCCGTCCCGAGCGGGAAGGCGCCACCAGGCGGCTGGAGGCGGCCGCCGGTCGCGGTGACCGCGGTCTGGAGCGGCCCGACGATCACCTGGGGGATGATCGAGAGAACCACGAAGACGGTCAGGATCACGACGCCGATCAGGCCCTCCGGTCGGCGGAGGAGGCGCCTCAGCAGGCCCCACGCGCCGAAGCCGACGCGGACGCCCCGGGGCGCCGTGCCCTGGATCTGGGCCGCGGTCATCGCGCCACGCTCGCGCTCACGTCCGGACCCGCGGGTCGAGCGCGCCGTACACCAGGTCGGCGACGAGGTTCGCCAGCACCACGGACACGCCGAGGATCAGGAACACGCCCTGGAGGACCGGGTAGTCGCGGGCAGTCAGGGCCTCGACGGCGAGCGTCCCGAGGCCCGGCCAGTTGAAGACGACCTCCACCGTGATCGCGCCGGCCACCACGTAGCCGAGGTTGATCGCGATGAGCGAGACCGTCGGCAGGAGCGCGTTCGGCAGCGCATGGCGGCGCAGGATCCGGCCGTCGCGCAGGCCCATCGCGCGGGCCGTCGTCACGTAGTCCTCGGACAGGGTCTCCACGATCGACGAGCGCATCACGATGGCGTACTGCCCGACCAGTCCCAGGGACACCGTCGCGAGCGGTAGCGCCAGGTGCGCGAGGAAGTCGACGGCCCGCTCCCACAGCCCCGGGTACTGCATCCCCGCCGTCAGCATCCCGAACGTCGGGAACCAGCGCAACGTCGTCGCGAACAGGAGCAGGAACATCATCCCGAGCAGGAAGTACGGCGTCGAGTACAGGATCAGCGAGAGGCTGTTGCCGACGTAGTCGATCGGGCCGCCGCGGCGCCAGCCGGTGTACGCCCCGAGCGCGAGCCCCAGGCCGATCGCGACGAGCTCGCCCAGCCCGAACAGGATCACGGTGGGCCAGATCCGCTGGCCCAGGACATCGGTCACCGTCCGGCCGCGGGCGATGAAGGAGTAGCCGAGGTCACCCCGCGCGGTCGAGCTCAGGTAGGACACGAACTGGTCGGGAAACACCGGCTTGTCGAGGCCCCAGCGGACCCGGGCGGCCTGGAGCTGGGCCTGGGTCACGTTCGGGGTGCCGCGCAGGATCACGCGCTCGGGCGAGCCCGGCATCGCCCGGAACAGGATGAAGTTGATCACCGCGATCAGCACGATCGTGGCGAACGCCGAGACGAGGCGGCGGCCGAGGTAGCCGCCCCTCACCGGGGGCGACCGGCTGCGGGCAGCGCGACCGGGGAGTGCCGGGTGGCACTCCCCGCCATTCGCGACCGGTCGTCGGGCGGCGAACCGCCCGGCGCCGTCATTCCTCCTCGACCCTCCGGGCCCGCCCGCGGATGACGACCAGGCCGACGGCGACGATCACCACGAGGGCGACGATACCGAGGATCAGCGGCAGGCTCGAGCTCGTCGAGCCGGCCGGCGTCGTCGGGCTCGGCGACGCCCCGGGGCTGCCACCGGCCGCCGGGCTGCCGGCCGCGCCGGACGGCCCGGCCGAGGGCGGCGTCGACGGCGCCGCGCTGGCATCGGTCAGGAGCGTGTAGCCGCGCGACCCGTAGCCGAAGAGCGGCGTGCCGCCCTCGGGCGGCTGGTTGGTCCAGCCACCGAATCGGTCGGTCCGGTAGGCGTGGAGCTCCGCGTCGTAGTACAGGATGTGGTACGGCGCCTCGTCGTAGACGAGGTTCTGCATCTCGGCGAGGATCGCCTTGCGCTTGGCCTCGTCCTTCTCCGCGCGCTGCTGCAGGAAGAGCTCGTCGTACCTGGGGCTGTTGTAGTAGCTGTCGCTCGAGCCACCGATCTCCTCGGACCGGAAGAAGTTCAGCAGCGAGTTCGGATCCGGGTCGCCGACCCAGCCCCACATGTAGATGTCGTAGTTGGCCGGGCCGTTCGGCGGGCCCGTGACGTCGTCGATCAGCTTGCCTTCCTCCGTGACCGCCGCCGTGACGGTGATCCCGAGCTGGCCGAACCACTCGACGAGGAACTGGGCATTGGTGCCGTTCTCGGCCTCCGAGTCCGGCCACGTCAGGCGCAGGTTGACGACCTTGTTGTCCTTGTCGAGGCGCTTGCCCTCGGCATTGAGCTTGTAGCCGGCGACATCGAGGCGGCGCTTCGCCTCCTCGATGTCGAACCGGCGCGGATTGGCCGGAGCGACGTGCCAGCGGGTGTGGAACGGCGGGATGATCGTCGAGCCCGGCGTGCCGTAGCCGCCCAGGGTCGAGTCCACGAGCTTCTGGGTGTCGATCGCGTAGCCGAGCGCGTCGCGGAACGCGACGTCGGCGAGGGCGGAGGTCGAGCCGCCATACCCCTTCTTGTTGCCACCGGTGTTGAACGACAGCTCGGTGTAGCCGTTGGCCACGCCCTCCACGACGGCCACGTTCGGCTCGGTCTTGAGGGCGTTGAACTGGTCGGCGAGGATGCCCCGGGCGTAGTCGATCTCGCCGGTCTTCAGCGCCTGGACCATCGTGTCCGTGCTGGCGAACTTGGTCATGATGATCTCGTCGACCGCACCCTGGGTGCCCCAGTAGTTCGGGTTCCGTGCGAACCGGATGAACTCGCCGGGCTTCCACTCGACGGCCTGGTAGGGCCCCGTGCCGACGACCGTCGGCTCGTTCAGGAACGGCGTCGCGTCCGCGGCGTTCGCGATCTCGTCCATCGAGTACTTCGACCAGATGTGCTTGGGCAGGATCGGGACGTACGACTGGAGGAGGAGCGTGTTGGCGAACTCGGTCGTGACGGTCAGGGTCGTCTCGTCGATCGCCTCGACCTTGGTCATGCCGGCATTGGTCAGGTAGGGCTCGAGATAGCCCTGGCCGAGGTAGTAGCCGTCCTCCAGTTCGTTGCTCTTGGCGACCGCATCGAGCACCAGCTGGTACGTCCAGCGGGCGTCCTCGGCCGTCGCGGGCTGGCCGTCGGACCATTTCATCCCCGGCCGGATCTTGAATGTCCAGAACTTGCCGTCCGACGACACCGTCCACGACTCGGCGAAGCCGGGCGACGGCTCGAGACTGGCGCCGAAGTTCACGAGCAGGTCGTAGTTGAGGGTGTAGACCTCGAAGTCGGCGACGACGACCGAGTTCCACGGGTTCAGGACCTGGAGGTCCTGGTCCGTGCCGGTCTTGAGGATCAGGTCGCCCTCGGCGGCATTGACGGACGCCGCCGGAAGGATGGACGAGAGCAGCAGGCCGCTGGCGAGGATGGCCCGGGTCAGCCGGCTGCGCAAGGTGGGTCGCATGTCTCCTCCTCGGTGGTCCGGCCGGCTCCCCGGACGGCGGACGGTCACGGCTCCACGCCCCGTCGCGAACTGGGCCGGAACTGTCGCACGGCCGGAGCGCGCGGTGCAACGTTGGCTCGCATCGTGGGCCGCCTCAATCGGCGGTCACCACCTCCTCCACGACGAGCGTGCCGGCGTCCGCGTCCAGTGTCGCGAGCGCACCCAGCGGAACGGTGGCGTGGTGCTTGTTATGGCCGATCGGGAGGCCGAAGACCAGCGGCAGCCCGAGCGGTGCCAGGACGTCCTCGACGATGTCCTCGGCCGAGAGCTCCGCGATCCCGCCCGACCACTTCGACTTGATGTCGCCGACGACGATCCCGGCGGCGCCGTCGAACAGGCCGGCGTTCCGGAGGTGGGTCAGGATCCCGTCGTGGATGTAGCCCTCGTTGTCGATCTCCTCGAGGATCACGATCCGGCCCCGGAAATCCGGCTGGAGGCGGGTCCCGATCGCGGTGCTCAGCAACCCGGCGCAGCCGCCGGTCAGGCGGCCGGTCGCCCGGCCGCCCACGACGGTCCGGACATAGGGATCGTCCGGGTTCGGCCCGATCGGCCCGAACGGCTCGGCGCTGAACAGGGCCCGCTTCAGGCTCGCCTTGGAGAAGTCCGTGACCTCGGTCGACCCGATCCCGGACGCGCCGTTCGCGTAGAAGCTGATCACGTTGCCCCACCGCTGCTGGGCGAGGTGGAGCGTCGTGAGGTCGCTGTAGCCGCACAGGATCTTCGGGTTGTTCCGGAACACCGCCTCGTCGAGGAGCGGGATCAGGCGCGGCGTGCCGTACCCGCCCTGGAGGCAGATCACGGCGGCCACGTCCGGGTCCTCGAGGGCGGCGTGGAGGTCGGCGGCCCGGTCGGCGTCGGTTCCGGCCATGTAGCCGTGGCGGTCGTTGATGTGGGCGCCGAGCCGGACCCTGAGCCCCCAGGCCTCGAGGGCGGCCATCCCGCGCAGGAGCTCGCTCCGGTTCTCCCAGCTGCTCGCCGGGGCGACGATCGCCACCGTGTCGCCCTCGCGCAGGCGGCGCGGCTTGCGCGGGGCATCGGCGGGCTCGGCGGGGCTGCGGGTCATCGTCAGATCATGTAGCTCGTGACCGGGTTCGCCTCGAGCAGGATCGGGCGGTCGATGGCGAACCGCTCGATCTCGCCGGCCGAGAGGGTCGCGCCGTCGACCGCGAGCTCCGCACCGATCCGGCCGAGGACCGAGGCGAACTTGAACGCGTGGGCCGCGCCGAGGATCACCGTGACGCCGGGCGCCTCGGGCAGGCGATCCACGACGAAGTCCCGATCCGGGGTGAGGGTGTAGAGGCAGGTCTTCGTGTAGATCTCCGGGCCCACGTGCTCCGGCAGGTGGCGCTCGAGGAACGCGACCAGGCGTGCGAAGGCGACCTCGTTCCGCTCGAACGTCCGCGTCGCCGGGGTGACCGCGTCGCCGCCGACGTCCTCGGCCGCCTTCGGGCCGGCCTCGCCGTAGGTCGGGAAGCCGTAGAACGACGGCTCGTCCATCCAGATCCAGATCGGGAAGCGGTCCGGGGCGAAGCGCTCGGGATCCGGCGCGGCGAAGTAGGTCACCTGGGCCTGGATGATCTCGAGCGGCAGGCGCCGGTCGAACGAGGCGAGCAGATCGTTCGTCCAGGCGTCGGCGGCGAGGACGACCCGCGGCGCGGCATGGACGGTTCCGGCCTCGGTCTCGACCTCGATCGTGCCGTCCCCCCGCTGCCGGAGGGCGACGACCGTGGTTCGCTCGAGCAGCGTCGCACCGCGGGCGCGGGCGAGGCGCTGGTGGGCGGCGTTGCCGCGGTTCGGGTCGGCGATTCCGGAGTCCGGCTGGAAGAGGCCGTGATGCTCGTCGCCGAGCCGCCACTGCGGCCAGCGGCGCTGGATCTCGCGAGCGTCGAGGTGCTCGAACGGCACGCCCTCGGCGGTCATCGACTCGGTGTAGCTGTCGAGCGGGATCGCGGACACGCGGGGCGCGACGTCGAGGCCGCCCGTCCGGGTCACGATCGTCGTCCCGCTCTCCGATTCCACCTCTGCCCAGGACGCGTACGCGCGCCGCGCGAGCCGGACGTAGTCGGGCCGGTGGTAGGAGAGGCGGATGATCCGGCTGTGATCCTGGCCGGCGCCGTTGCCGTGTCCGAGCTCGAACTGCTCGAGGGCCAGCACCCGGTCGCCCAGGCTCCGGCTCAGCCAGTAGGCGGCCCCCGACCCGATCGCCCCGAGGCCCACGACGATCGCGTCCCACTCGTTCCGCACGTGGGCGATCGTAGCCGCGTCAGGCGCGGGGGCGCAGGCTCGTCGCGCAGTCTGCCGCGCTATCGTGCTGCCATGCTCCGCGTCGGTTCCATCGTCATCCGGGTCGACGACCTGCCCCGCCAGGTGGCGTTCTGGACCCAGGCCCTCGATTACGTCTCGCGCGAGGATCCGGATGCCCCCGGCGCCGACTTCGCGTTGCTCCATCCCCGGACCGGAGGCGGTCCCAACGTCTCGCTCGACCGCGTTCGATCCACCGTGCAGATCCCGCCCCGGATCCATCTCGATCTCTACGCCGACGACCAGGCCGCCGAGGTGGAGCGCCTCAAGGCGCTCGGCGCGACCGAGGTCCACTGGGACAGGAAGCCGGCCGACGCCGACTACGTGATCCTGGCCGACCCGGAGGGCAACCGGTTCTGCGTGATCGACGCCTCGCCCCGGCCTTGACGCAGGTCTGCCCGTGCGCCATCGTGTGCGCATGAACGTGCGCACGAACCTCCTGCTCCCGAAGGACCTCGTCGAGCAGGTCGATCACTTCGCGGGCGAGCGCGGCCGAAGTCGCTACGTCGCCGAGGCGCTGCGAGCCCGCCTGAAGCGTGACCGACTCAAGGAAGCCATCGCCCGGACGGCGGGCGTCCTTCGTGCCGAGGAGTATCCCGAATGGGCAACCTCCGAGCAGGTCGTCGACTGGGTGCGCGCCCGCCGATCGGAGTCCACCGATCCCGGACCGGAGGCTTGACGTGCGCCTCGTCGTCGACTCCACGTTCCTCATCGATCATCTCCGAGGCCTTCCGGCGGCGACCGATCGGTTGGCGCAGATCTTCGAGATGGGTGACGACCCGATCGTGACCGAGGTGATCGTGTGTGAGGTTCGGGCTGGGTTGCGGCCCGAGAACGAACGCGACCTTGCGGCCCTGCTCGAGCCGATGGAATTCGTCCAACCGGATCCGGCGACGGCGACGCGAGCGGGCCGGTGGCGAGCTGAAGCCAGGGCCCGGGGCTGGACGCTGAGCCTCGCGGACGCCCTGATTGCCGCAGCGGCGGCGTCGATGGACGCATCGGTGCTCACCCGCAACGTCCGGGATCTCGCGCTGACGCCGGTACCTGTCGAAACCTACTGAGGCGGTGCGTACTCACGGGTCGCGACGGCCGCCACGCGGCCGCCGATCTCGATCGAGCCGTCCGGCTGGGGACGGACGAGGATCTCGGACCCGATCCCCTGGCGGATCGTGATCGGCCGGCCCAGGATCTCGCCCATCGTCACCGCGGCGGCGCCCGTCGCCTCGTCCTCGGCGATCAGGAAGTCCGTCGCGAAGTAGCGCGCCCGGACGACGCCCGCGGCCTCGTCCTGCCAGGCCCAGACGTAGACGCCGGGGGCGCCGAGCGCCGGTCCGACGGCCGCGTCCACCGCGGCCGGGTCCGCGAGCTGCTCCCGGCGGAACTCGTGGATCCACTCCGGCCGCGCCCGGACCCACGTCCGCTCCGCGTCGTGGCGGACCGGCACCTCGCCGGCGGGCGGGCGGAGGGTCGTGGCCGGGGCCCCGGTCTCGCGGAACAGCCAGCCAGTCCCGACGGTCGGGTGGCCGGCGAACGGGAGCTCGGCGCCGGGCGTGAAGATCCGGATCGCGCCCTCGGCGGCGTCGTCGACGAAGACCGTCTCCGAGAATCCGAGATCGAGCGCGACGGCCTGGCGACGGTCGTCGGGGATCGCGGCTCCATCCAGAAAGACCCCGAGGGGGTTGCCGCCGCGACCGTCCGGCCCGATGAAGACGCGCAGGACGTGGAGCTCGGTCATCCGGTCGCGCCGCCACCGGCGACTCGCGCCAGCGCCACCCGCTGGATCGCCACGACCGATATCGCGTCCGTGATCCGTCCGTCGATCGTCATCGCGAGGGCGTCGGCGAACGCCACCCAGCGAACCTCGATCTGCTCGGTCGACTCGGGCTCGGCGACACCGTGGGTCACGCCGGTCGCGAGGTAGAGGGTCGCCGCCTCGTCGGTCACCGAGTTCGACAGGTGGAGGCGGGCCAGCTCGTGCCAGGTCGCAGCCTCGACACCCGTCTCCTCGCGGAGCTCGCGCCGGATCCCGTCCAGCGGCGTCTCGCCGGCCGGCACGCCGCCCTCCGGGATCTCCCAGGAGGGCGCGTCGAGCGTGTATCGGTGCTGGCCGACGAGCAGCACCCGATCGGCGGCGTCGAGGACGACGACTCCCGCGGCATGGTGTGCGAAGTGGACGAGGCCATAGATCCCGGGACTGCCGTCGGGCCGATCGACCTCGTCGTGCCAGACTGTGACCCACGGGTTCTCGTAGGCGACGCGCCGAGCGCGGCGGCGCCAGGGGCCCACGGACACGGGAGCGGCTCGATCGGCGGACGCGTCGGACATCGGCCGCATCGTCGCACGGCCCGGGCGCGGGAGTCGCGCCGTCGCGTCGGGGACCTATCCTCGTGCGGATGACCGATACGCGGAACCTGACCGAGGCCGAGCGCCTCCGACCGGCCAGCCAGCCGGTCTACGGCGTCGCCGCGCTGCGCGACGTCCGGATTCCCGTGTCGGACGGGCTCGAGCTGTCGGCGAACCTGTGGCTGCCCGAGCCGCTCGCGGACAGGACCGGGCCGCAGGCGTTCCCGGCGATCCTGGAAATGATCCCGTACCGCAAGGACGACTGGCGCGCGGCGAGCGACGAGGCGCGCGGCGAGTGGCTGGCGGCGCGCGGCTACGCCCTGTGCCGGCTCGACATCCGGGGCACGGGCTCGTCGCCCGGGATCGCGCTCGACGAGTACACGGCGCGCGAGACCCAGGACGGCTACGACGCGGTCGAGTGGCTGGCCGCGCAGCCGTGGTGCAACGGCCGGGTCGGGATGTGGGGGATCTCGTACGGCGGCTTCACCTCGATCCAGGTGGCGATGCTCCGGCCGCCGCACCTCGCGGCGATCGTGCCGATGATGGCCACCGACGACCGGTACACCGACGACGTCCACTACCTCGGCGGCTGTGCCACGGTGTCCGAGCTGTCGCAGTACGCGGTGTCGATGGTCGGCATGAACGCGATGCCCCCGCTCGCGGCGTACCGCGGCGCCGGTTGGGCCGCCGAGTGGAAGGAGCGGCTCGAGCAGACGCCGATCTGGCTGTTCGAGTGGCTTCGCCAGCAGCACGACGGGCCGTACTGGCGCCAGGGCTCGCTCGCTCCGCACTGGGACCGCCTGACCACGCCGACCTTCCTGATCGGCGGCTGGATGGACGAGTACGTCGACGCGGCGATGCGGATGCTCGAGCGCTGCACGAACGCGCCACGCCGGGCGCTGATCGGCAACTGGGTTCACAGCCACCCGGACGACGCGTACCCGGCCCCGAACGTCGACTGGTACCACGAGATGGTCCGGTTCTTCGACCACTGGCTGAAGGGGATCGAGAACGGCGTCATGGACGAGCCCGGCCTGGTCGCCTTCCGCCACGACTGGGCCGAGCCCGAGCCGTTCCCGGCCGCCTGGCGAGGCGAGTGGCTGGCGGAGGCCAGCTGGCCGCCGCCCGACCTCGCCGAGCACGTCCTGCACCTCGCCCCCGGCGACGCGCCGCTGGCCGGGCGGCTGGTCGGCGAGGCGCCGGCCGCGCCCGCGGTCGAACGCTTCCGCCACCGCGCGACGATCGGCACGCGAGCCGGGCTCTCGTGGGGAGCGGGTGGCCAGCCGAACGGCGTCGCCCGTGACCTGCGCCCGGACGACGCGCTCATCCCGGCGTTCACCTCCGATCCGCTCGAGGCGGACCTCGACGTCGTCGGGACGCCGTCGGTCGTGCTCCGCTGGGAATCGCCCGTGCCGGTCGCGACCGCCGTCGTCCGGCTCCAGGACGTGAGGCCCGACGGGACACCGTTCCAGGTGAGCGCCGGGATCCTCAACCTGACCCACCGCGACTCGCACGCCGACCCCGAGCCGTTGGACGCGGGCGCCGTCACCGAGGTTCGCATTGCGCTCCGCTCGACCGCCCACCGGTTCGCCGCCGCTCACCGGATCCGCCTGTCGGTCGCGTCCGCGATGTGGCCCGTGGTCTGGCCGTCGCCGGATCCGGCGGAGTACGTGCTGCACCTCGGAGGCCATCCTGCCGGCGCGGCCCGCCTGGTCCTGCCGATCCTGCCCGCCGGTCATCGTGGGGCCACCGTCCCGTCGTTCAAGACCACGCCCGCCGGCCTGCGCGAGATCGGCTCGTACCGCGGCGACCCGCCGGTCTGGCAGGTGATCGAGGACGTGATCGACGGGTCGGTCACGGTCGTCACGAGCGAGTTCGGCGAGGCCACCCTGCCCGACGGCCGGACCACCCTCTACACCGGCGAGCGGCTCGAGATGACCGCCCGCGACGCCGACCCGGCCCGCGCCCGGATGAACAACGAGGTCGTCTATCGCCTGCGCGAGGACGGATCGGAGGTCCTGATCGAGGCGAGCGGCACGATCCGCACGACCGCGACCGACTTCCACATGAACGTCGGCCTGACGGTGACGCTCGACGATGCCCCCATCTTCGAGCGCGGCTGGCTCGAGACGATCCCCCGTCGCCTGGTCTAGCCGGGCGCGTGCGCCTCGAGCTCCTCGAGGAAGCTGTTCGCGCCGCCGGCCATCGTGTAGCGGGTCGCGGGCTCCAGTGCCCGGAGGATCCCGTCGTAGCTCACGACCTGGTACGCCGCGCCGACGACGAGGATCGCGTCGCGCGCCGCCCGGACGGCGGCCGCCTCGACCGAGCCGGTGGCCGCCCACGCCGCGCTCCACGCATCGATCGCGATCTTCCGCTCCTCGGGCTCCTTGCGGCTCCAGGCCAGCCACGTGACGAGGTCGACCGCCGGGTTGCTGACCGCGGCGTCCGACCAGTCGATGATCACGGCGCGCTCGTCGACCAGGCCCACGTTGCCGGGATGGAAATCGCCGTGGACGATCGTCGACGGCAACCCGAGGGTGGCGACGCGGGCGACGGCCTCCCGCGTGGCCGCCACTGCCCGTTCCCGTCGGTGGACGGGAACCCGGACCTCGGACCGGACGACGCCGCCGGGCCCGAGGGCGGCATCGAGCGCCGCCGCAAGGTCCCCGATGGGACGAACGGGGCACCCGGCCGCGACGAAGGGATCGAGGTCGCCCGCGAGCGAAGCCTGGATCGCGACCACCGCGTGAGCGCCGACGACGAGCCCTGCCCGCCGTCCTTCGGACGGCAGGTCGCCGACCCACGACGCCGCGACGTCGTCGACGATCAGCCAGCCCTCGTCGGGCTCGATCGCGACGACCCGCGCGACGCGCGACGGGAACCGCTCGGCCAGGAGCCGGCTCGCAACAGGCTCGGCGTGGAACGGCGGGAAGACCGCCTTGAGGAACACATCGCCCTCGGCCGTCGTGCCGCGGAGCAGCGCCGAGATGCCGCGCAGGTAGAACGGCTCCGGCTCGCCGAGGAGCGGCCGGCCGGCGGCGGCCAGCGCGTCGGTCATCCAGCGCGACGCGCGAACGTGCCACCCTCGGCGCGCCCAGCGCGGCCGGAGCGCCGGAGGCTCGGCGCCGGTCCGGAGCTCCTCGAGCAGCTCCGCGGCCCGCGGGGCGAGCACGTCCGGCACGCCTTCGGCGGTCGCCGGGATCGGCGCGAACGCCAGTCCGTCGGGTGGCGTCCAGCCGGCCGCGGCGGTCTCGGTCGTCACGAGGACCGGGATCGGGTCGTCGTCGGCAACGCCTTCCCAGCGCGGGTGGGTCTCGAGCACCGGCGTCCGGAACGACCACGCCTCGTGCAGGAACGCGGTCACCGCGACGATCGCCGCCTCGTCCTCGTCGCCCACGATCTCCTGCCCCGGCACGCGTCCGCCGGGGGCGACCAGGAGGGTGTCCCCGCCCGGTCCGGGGACGATCAGGCGGAGGTCGAGTCGGCGGTCGCTCATCGGCCTCTACACTCTCGCCCATGCTCAGGATCAGCCGCAAGGCCGAGACGTTCACCGAGTCCGTGATCCGCGAGATGAACCGCCTGGCGGTCGCCGCGGGCGCGGTCAGCCTCGCCCAGGGGTTCCCGGACTTCCCCTGCCCGCCCGAGCTCAAGGCCGCCGCCGCCGAGGCCGTCGCGGCCGACCACAACCAGTACGCGATCACGTTCGGGGCGAAGCCGCTGCGCGACGCGATCGCCGCCAAGACCGCCCGGTTCCACCCCGACTGGGTCGTCGACGCCGACACCGAGATCACGGTCGTCAACGG
>DASSPG010000117.1:0-1292 GCA_035699725.1 Candidatus Limnocylindrales bacterium
GCGATGGTGTGGGACGCGGCGCGCATCCTCGTCGAGGACGGGACGCTCCAGGACGAAGCGTGGGCGACGCTCAGGCGGGTGCTGATCGCATTCGGCCTCGCGCTCGTCGTCGGCGCCACGCTCGGGATCCTGATCGGCCGCATCCGCACCGTGCGCTACCTGCTACGACCCCTCGTCCAGTTCCTGTTCCCCACCCCCAAGGTCGCGATCTACCCGGCGATGCTGATCATCCTCGGGCTCGGCTCGGCGTCGAAGATCGCGTTCGGGTTCGCCGAGGCGCTGTTCCCGATCCTGATCGCCTCGGCAGCCGCGGCGTCGCAGATCGACCCCCGCCTGCTCTGGTCGGCCGAGGGGCTCGGTCTCTCCCGTGCCGCGACCTTCCCGCGCGTCGTGCTTCCCGCCGCGCTGCCGGGGATCCTCACCGGCGCCCGGATCGGGCTGGTCGGTGCGCTGATCGGGGTGTTCCTCGGCGAGATGATCGCCGGCTCGGACGGCCTGGGGCAGATGATGGCGATCGCCTACCGGACGCTCCGCACGCCTGACATGTACGTCGTGATCGTGACCGTCTCCCTGATCGGCTTCTTCCTCGACCGGATCTTCCTCTTCGCCCGGGGCCGGCTCCTCGCGTGGAGCCCGGAGGAGGGTCGTTGACGACGGCGCTGGCGCACGGCCTCGTCCTCACACTCGACAGGGAGCGCCGGATCCTCCGCGACGGGACCGTCGCATTCGACGACGGCGGCACGGTGATCGCCGTCGGCCCCTCGGACGAGACCCTGGCGTTGCTTCCCCCCGACCTCGACGTCGTCGACTGCACGGGCAGGGTGCTCACCCCGGGCTTCGTCGACGCCCACGTGCACCTGGGCGAGGAGGTGATGCGCGGGCTCGTTCCCGACGACGCACCGCCCGACGAATGGCTCCCCCGCTGGCTGCTTCCGGCGTACGCCGCGCTGACTCCCGACGACGAACGGCTCTCGGCGGAGCTCGGGATCGCGCAGATGCTGCTCACGGGGACGACCACCTTCTGCGAGGCCGGGACGCTGCTGGACTGGCAGGCGGCTGCCGACGCCGTCCGCGAGACCGGCATCCGCGGGCAGCTCGGCGGCTGGACGTGGGACCTGCCGCCGGAGCCCGCCCCGATGCGCCGGACGACCGACGAGGCGCTCGAGGCATGCGAGGAGCTGGTCGCGGGCGTGCGTGCGTCGGCCTGCGACCGGCTCACCGGCGCCGTGATCCTGCTCGGGATCGGGACCGCGTCGCCCGCGCTCCTCTCGGGCGCCGCGGCGCTCGCCGAG
>DASSPG010000118.1:0-10729 GCA_035699725.1 Candidatus Limnocylindrales bacterium
GATCCGGTCGGCCAGCTTCTTGCCGATCCCCGGGATCGACACGAGGACCGCCTGGTCCTGGGCCATGATCGCGAGCTGGAGATCGGGGGTGGGACGCGAGCCCACGATCGCGAGGGCGACCTTCGGGCCGACGCCGGTCACGGTCAGGAGCAGGTTGAAGAAGCCGAGGTCCTCCATCGTCCGGAACCCAAACAGGGCCTGCTGGTCCTCGCGGACGAGGTGGTAGGTGAAGAGCTTGATCTGCGAGCCGGGCGCGGCCGTGGAGAGGATCGCCGGCGCCGCGAACACGCGGTAGCCGATCCCGCCGACCTCGACGACGACCGAGTCAGCGGTCACCGCGGCGACCGTGCCCGCGACGGACGCGATCATCGGCCGGAATTCTCATCGGGGGCGATCACGAGCCGCGCCGCGTCCCGCTGCCCTCGCGCGCCAGCGCCTCACGCACCGCGCGCTCGTAGCCGGACCCGCCGCGCTCGATCGGCGCCGAGGCCCCCCGGTCCAGCACGGCGCCCGCGGCCACCGGATGGGCCATCCGGGCGGCGATGCAGACCGCGATCGCGAGGGCATCGGCGGCGTCGTCCGGGGTCGGCGGGGCGGCCATCCCGAGCACAAGCTGGACCATCCGCTGGACCTGCTCCTTGTCGGCCGCGCCGTAGCCGGCGATCGCGCTCTTGACCTCGTTCGGGGTCGCCTCGCGGACCGGGCGGGCGGCCTGGGCCGCGGCGAGCAGCACCACGCCCCGGGCATGCCCCACGGCCATCGCCGTCTGGGCGTTGCGCGAGAAGAAGATCCGCTCCACGGCGACGACCGCCGGATCGTGAAGCTCGATCAGCTCGGCGACGTGACGATGGATCGCGACCAGGCGCTCGCCCAGCGGGAGATCGGGCGACGTGACGAGACAGCCGTGATCGATCGCGCGGACCCGTCCGGCGGTCTGATCGATGACGCCCCAGCCGAGGGCCGCGGTCCCGGGATCGATGCCCAGGACGATCACCCGGCGACCTCGGCGAAGACGTCCTCGGGGATGTCGAAGTTGGCGGTCACGCGCTGGACGTCGTCGAGGTCCTCGAGCAGCTCGACGAGGCGCAGCGCCTGGCGCGCCTTCGACGAATCCAGCTCGACCGTCTGCTTGGCGATCATCGTGTTCTCGGCCGACTCGACCGGCACGCCCGCCCCTTCGAGGGCCTTGCGGACCGCCTCGAGGTCCCCGGGCGCCGTGTAGATCTCGATCGTGTCGTCGGATTCGGTATCGACGTCGTCGGCACCGGCGTCGATCGCGGCCAGGGCCACCTCGTCCGCGTCGACCGCGCCGGCGCGGTTCACCGCGATGAGCCCGCGCGGCTCGAACTGCCAGGCCACCGCACCCGACCCAGCCAACTGGCCGCCGGTCTTCGTGAAGATCGAACGGACCTCGGCCGCCGTCCGGTTGCGGTTGTCCGTCGCCGCCTCGACGAGGACCGCGACACCGCCCGGGCCGTAGCCCTCGTACACGATCTCCTCGAACTGCTCGGCCTCACCGCCCCCCGTCGCCTTGTCGATCGTGCGCTTGATGTTGTCCGACGGCATGTTCACCGAGCGCGCCTTCTCGACCGCCAGGCGGAGCCGGTAGTTCGCGTCGGGATCGCCGCCACCCTGGCGCGCTGCGACGCTGATCTCGCGGGCGACCTTCGTGAACAGGGCGCCACGTTTCGCGTCGGTGACGCCCTTCTGGCGCTTGATCGTGGACCACTTGGAATGACCGGACATCGCGGGCGGGAGTATAGCCGACGAGCGGTGCCGGACCGCCTATCATGGAGGTCGATCCGAGCCCGGAGGGGCCCGTTCCGCCCACTCCCGAGCCCCCGAACCCATCGGTCGTTCGTGCAGTCGTGAGGTCCTCTCCGCCGATGACGATGAAGAGCGTCGACCCCGCCCACCTCCGCAGCGTCGTCCTGACCGGCCACGCCGGCGCCGGCAAGACGACGCTCGCCGAGCAGCTCCTCTTCCGGGCCGGCGCCATCCAGCGACTCGGCAAGGTCGACGACGGGACCGCCCACCTCGACTACGAGGCCGAGGAGCAGAAGCGCAAGGAATCGCTCAGCCTCGCGGTCGCGACCTTCGAGCACGAGAACACCCGGATCACGCTCGTCGACACGCCCGGCTACCCGGACTTCGTCGCCGAGGTGATCTCGGGCTTCGCGGCGGCCGACGGCGCGCTGTTCGTCATGGACTCCTCCGCGGGCGTCGAAGCCGGTCTCGAGACGGCGGTTGCGCTCGGGCGCTCCACCGGTCGGGCGGCCTGCTTCTTCCTCAACAAGTGCGACCGCGAGAACGCCGACCCGTCGGCCGCGCTCGACGCGCTCCGGGAGCGGTTCGGCGACAAGATCGCTCCGCTCCACCTGGCGATCGGCAAGGGCGAATCGTTCCGAGGCTACGTCGATCTGGTCCACCGCAAGGCCTATGAGCTGGCCGGCGGCAAGGAGATCGAGATCGCGGTCCCGGCCGAGCTCGCCGACGAGGTCGCCCGTCGCCGCGACCAGCTCCTCGAGGCCGCCGCCGAGGCGGACGACGACGTGATGGCGAAGTACCTCGACGGTGAGGAGATCAGCGACGCCGAGCTGGACACCTGCCTCCACCGCGGCGTCCGGGACTCGATCCTCGCCCCGGTCCTCGTCGGCAGCGGCGCGAAGGGCATCGGCATGAATGCCCTCCTCGACGCGTTCCTGCGCTACATGCCCACCGCGGCCGAGGAGCCGCCGGTCGAGGCCAAGGACGCCAAGACCGGCCAGCCGATCACGATCACCCCCGACCCGGCCGGTCCGCTCGTCGCCCGCGTCTTCAAGACCGCCGCGGACCCGTTCGTGGGTCGCCTGACCTACCTGCGGATCCTGAGTGGCACGCTCCACGCCCAGGCGCACGCCTGGAACGCGAACCGCGACGAGGACGAGCGGATCGGCGGCCTGCTGCTCCTCCACGGGAAGGACCAGGAGCCGATCGGGGAGCTCCAGGCCGGCGAGATCGGGGCGGTCGCCAAGCTCGGCGCGACCGAGACCGGCGACACCCTCTCGTCGCGCGACCACCCGGTGATCCTGCCGCCGATCGACTTCCCCGCCCCGTCGCTCGCGGTCGCGATCGAGCCCCAGACCAAGGCCGACCTCGACAAGATGGGCGCCGCCCTCCAGCGGATGCTCGAGGAGGAGCCGTCCGTGCGGGTCGAGCGCTCGGCGACCGGCGAGCAGCTCCTCGTGACGATGGGCGACGCCCACATCGCGGTCATCGGCGAGCGGCTCAAGCGCAAGTTCGGGGCCTCGATCGTGACCCGTCAGCCGAAGGTCCCCTACCGCGAGACCATCCGGGGCAAGACCCAGGTCGAGGGCAAGTACAAGAAGCAGACCGGCGGCCACGGGATGTTCGGCCACGTCTGGCTGGAGATCGAGCCGAATCCCGGTGGCGGGGTCGAGTTCGCCGAGCGGATCGTCGGCGGAGCCGTCCCGAAGGGCTTCTTCCCGGGCATCGAGAAGGGCATCCGCGAGGCCGCGGCCGAGGGCGTGATCGCGGGCTACCCCCTATCGGACTTCAAGGCGACGCTGTACGACGGCTCGTTCCACAACGTCGACTCGAACGAGCTGTCCTTCAAGATCGCCTCGTCGATGGCGCTCAAGAAGGGCGTCCTCGACTGCAAGCCCGCCCTCCTCGAGCCGATCATGGCGGTCGAGGTCCGTGTGCCCGAGGCGTACATGGGTGACGTCAACCGTGACCTCAACACGCGGCGCGGCCGGGTCCTCGGCATGGACACCGCCGGCGACGGCACCCAGATCGTCCAGGCCCACGTCCCGCAGGCCGAGCTGTTCTCGTACGCCACGGAGCTGCGGTCGCTGACCCACGGCCGCGGGACGTTCACCGCCGAGGTCGATCACTACGAGGAAGTGCCCCAGCACATCGCCGACAAGGTGATCGAGGCGCACCGCAAGGAAGCCGAGGCGTCGGGAGGCCACGGCGGGCACTGACCGGCGGAGCGGCGTGACCGACGGGGGCGGCGGCGGGGGCCGGGTGGACGGCGCGCGACCGGTGCCGTCCACGACGACCCCGACGCCCGGCGCCGTGTTCGGCGACGGGCCCCGGGACCGGATCGGGCCGCGGCCCATCTTCAGCAGCGTCCCTCCCGAGCTTGAGGAGCGGATCCGGCGCGACCTGCGCCGCGGTCGCCGGTTCGTCCGGCTCACCTGGGTCGCGGCCCTCGCCAGCCTCGTCCTCGGTCTCGTGGCGATCCGTCAGGCCGCCCTGCTCGTGGCGATCGACGCGGACCTCGTCACGACCGAGGAGGTCCAGGGCGCCGGCGCGACGTTCGACTTCGCCCGCTCCGTCCTGATCGGGGCCGTGGTGTTCGCGGTGGCCCTTGGCATCCGCTGGATCCGCGGTTCGCTCCAGGTGCTCGAGGAGCTCCGCCACCTCGGGGTCATCGAGGGCCGCCCGGCCGGACCCGGGCTCGCCCGCCTCGGCCTGCTGTGGCGCGACGCCGGCGTGCCCGCCGAACAGGCCGGCTGGGCCGATCTGCGCGTCCCGGCCGGCCGCCGCGTCGCCTGGCTCACGCTCGCCGCGGTCTTCGCGGCCGCGCTCGTCGGGCTGATCGCCGCGCTCTGGCTGGGCGCCGCCCGCGACGCGGAGATGTCGCGCGCGCTGCGCGTCGCGAGCGGGCTCGATGGTGGCCTGTGGCTCGTCGCGAGCATCCTCGTCGGCGTCGTCGCCGACGGGATCCTGTGGCGCGAGGCAGCGGCGGCGCGCGCGCTCGGCGTGTTCATCCCGCTCGTCGATGCCCCCGGCCGGGCGATCGTCCGGCTGGTCCCGCCGGTCCTCGTCTTCGTGGCCGGGGTGCTGATCGCGTCGGGCCGCCCCGAACCCTGGTACGTGCCCTGCCCGCAGGCGACGCTCGACTGCGACGGGATGCTCGTCCCGGTCGACCACGACGCCGGGTCGACAGCCACGATCTGGATCGTGTACGCCGTGCATCACGCGACCGAGCCCTCGCTCGGCTCCCTGGCCGTGGCGGTCGGCGGTCCGGGGGCGAGCGGCCTCGACGGGTCGCTCGCGATCCTGGAGTCCCTCGACCCGGAGCTCGTCCGGCGCTACGACATCCTGTTCTGGGACCAGCGCGGGGTCGGTGCGTCGGAGGGTCGCGACTGCCCGGACGCCGGTCACGAGTACGCGCTCGCGGAGCCGATGCCGCGGACCGCCGAGGTCTTCGTCGGGGCCTGCCTGCGGGAGGCGGGAGTGAACCCGGCGGACGTCGCCCGCTACGCCACGCGCCAGGCAGCGGAGGACCTCGAATCGATCCGCGAACGGCTCGGCATCGAGCGGATCGCGCTGTACGGGGAGAGCTACGGCACCGAGCTCGCCCAGGTCTATGCCGCCCGCCATCCCGACCGTCTCAGCGTCCTGGTGCTCGACGGGGCGGTGGACCTGACCCTCTCGTCGGTCGACTTCTGGGCGGACGCGGCGCGCTCGTTCGATCGGGTGCTGTCCGAGACGTTCGCCGCCTGCGAGGCCGATCGAGACTGCGAGGCCGACGTCGAGGACCCGGCCGCCGCCTACGACCGGACGCTGCGCCAGTTCGAGGGCGGCGAGGACGTCCGGTTCGCCGATGCGGACGGCGTCGTCCGCGGCCACGTCGTCGATCGGGCGGCGATCGAGGCCGCGGTCGGCACGCTGCTCTACGACCCGGTCGGGCGGATGCTGATCCAGCGCGCCGTTGCCGCGGCGGACAACGGCGACGCCGTGCCGCTGGCACGCCTCGTGAACATCCTCGGGCCGGGAGTGGCGGCCGACACCTCGTCGTTCGCGTATCACGCGGTGACCTGCGCCGACTACCGCGTATCGCCGACGAGCGACCCGCGAGACGTGGCGGCGCTCGAGGCCGCCGGGGACGCCGTCGGGGTCGACGAGCTTCGGACCGACGAGGTCTTCGGCGCCCAGTATCCGTGCCTGTACTGGCCGTTCCAGCCGGCCGACGGGTCCCGTCCGGCGCCGCTGACCGCGACGCCGTTCCCGGTCTTCGTGCTCGGCGCGACGGGCGATCCGATCACGCCGATCGGCCAGGCCCGGACGATCGCCGGGCGCCTCGTCGACGGCTACCTGATCGAGACCTCGGGCGGGCCCCACGTGACGTTCGGGCGAGGCGAAGCGTGCGTGGACGGCCCCGTGCTGCGCTTCCTCCTCGACGGCCTCCGACCGCGTCAGCGGACGATCCACTGCTCCGGCGCCATGGCCGGGTCGTACATCCCGCTCACTGCCGCGACGGCCGCCGGGTACGCGGACGCCCTCGACGCGATGACCTCGGCCGAGAGCGAGCTGTTCGCGGAACCGGAGTACCAGCTCTGGGATGGCGCCGAGGAGCTCCGGATCGGCTGTCGTCATGGCGGGTTCCTCGTCGTGATCCCCGGGACCGGTCAGGACAGCCTGCGCTTCGCCGACTGCGCCTTCACGGCGGGTCTGCCACTGACGGGGACGGGCACGTACGGCTTCGACGACGACGTCGTGCGCTGGACGGTGACCGTTCCCGACGGTCGGCTCGACTACGTGTCGAACGCCGACGAGCAGTCGGTCAGTGGGACGTGGGAGGGCCGGCCGGTCGAGCTGCGACGCTGAGCGCCGTCCGGAGATCGACCCGACCGTCGTAGATCGCACGGCCGATGATCGCGCCACGACACCCGACCGCACGGACGGCGGCGACGTCCTCGAGCGAGGCGATGCCGGCCGAGGCAATGACGGCCGCCCTGGTCGAGGCGACCGCCCGTCGGAGGAGCGCCAGATCTGGCCCGCCGAGCAGGCCGTCGCGTTCGATCGCGGTGACGACGACGGTCGCCACCCCGGCCTGATCGAGGTTCGCGAGCGCGCGCTCCAGGGGCATGGCGGCGGCGCCGGGCACCCACCCTGAGCCGACGGCCTGGCCGTCGCGGACGTCGAGGGCCACGCCGATCCGTTCCGGTCCGTGGCGAGTCACCAGGTCGGCCACCAGGCCCGGGTCACTGATCGCCGCGGTCCCGAGCACGACCCGCGTCGCACCGGCCGCGAGGGCCTCGTCGACGGCGACGATCCCGCGCAGCCCGCCCGCGACCTGGACGTGAGCGCCACGCTGGACGACCGCCGCAACGATGGAGGCGATCACGTCGGGCTGGCGCCGTTCGCCGTCCCGGGCCCCGTCGAGGTCCACCACGTGGATCCACTGCGCGCCGGCGTCCACGAACGAGCCGGCGACGGCCACCGGGTCGTCCGAGTAGGCCTGCTCGCGTGCGAAGTCGCCCTGACGGAGGCGCACGACGCGACCGCCGCGGAGGTCGATCGCGGGCAGGATCCCGAAGGTTGACGCGTCTCGTTGTGACACGCTAGCATAGTAGCACGCTACTACGCTGATGCGTCGCGTGAGGATGAACCCGATGGACGACTGGCGCTCGAACGATCTCGACGAGCTGATCGCTGCCGTGCTCCGGCTGGAGGACGCGGACGAGGCTGCCGCCTTCCTGCGCGACCTCTGCACGCTGGGTGAGCTGCGCGACCTCGCCCAGCGCTGGGCGGTCGTCCGCCGCCTCGACGCCGGCGGGCACTATGCCGAGATCTCGCGCGAGACCGGCGCAAGCACGGCGACGATCACCCGGATCGCGTCGTGGCTGAAGCACGGGGAGGGCGGCTATCGGCAGGCACTCGCCCGGCTGGCGACGGCCCGCGAGTCCGGCATCCCCTACCCCGAAGCGCGCGAGACATGACGGCCACCCAGGAGCGCGACCGGCTCCGTCTCGCCATCCCGAACAAGGGGCGCCTCGTCGAGCCGACGGTCGAGCTCCTCCGCGACGCCGGCCTGGTGTTCGAGGGCCATGAGCGCAGCCTCGTCGCGCGCGTCCGGAACTTCGACCTGGACATCCTGTTCGTCCGCACGAACGACGTGATCGAGTTCGTGGGCGACGGCGTGGCGGACCTCGGGGTCACCGGCGAGGACCTCCTCGCCGAGACCGGGGCGGAGCTGCCCCGCATGCGGCTCCTCGGGTACGGCCAGTGCCGTCTCGCGGCGGCGGTGCCGAGCGACAGCCGCCTCGCGACCATCGCCGACCTGGACGGTCTTCGCGTCGCGACCGCCCACCCCAACACCGCCCGCCGGTTCTTCGCCCGGGAGGGGATCGCCGTCGACGTGATCCCGATCTCGGGCGCCGTGGAGGTCGCCCCCCGGCTCGGCCTCGCCGAGGCGATCGTCGATCTGGTGTCCTCGGGCTCGACGCTCGTGATGAACGGTCTGCGGCCGATCGCCGACGTCCTCCAGTCAGAGGCGGTCCTGGTTGCCAACCCGACGGCGCTCCGGGAACGCAGCGCCGCTGTCGCCGCGCTCGACACGATGATCAGCGCCGTCATCGCCGCCCGCGATCGGAAGTACCTGATGATGAACGCGCCGGCTGATCGCCTCGCCGACCTCGAGGCGCTCCTGCCCGGCCTCGAGTCCCCGTCCGTGATCCCGCTGGCCCACGCCGGGATGATCGCCATCCATGCGGTCGTCGGCGCAGACGATGTGTGGGGGCTCCTGCCCCGCCTCAAGGCAGCCGGCGCGTCGGGCATCCTCGTCCTGCCGATCGAGAAGATCGTCCCGTGACGACGACCGCCGACCCCCGTGACGTCGCATCGGGCTCGGACGCGGACCCCCCGCGCCTGCGCCGGATCGTCCTGGCCTCGACGGCCCCCGACGCCGTGGCCGAGCGGATGGCGCTCTGCCGGCGTGGCGCGGTCCCGGACGGCACCGTCCGGCGCGCCGCCCGCACGATCCTCGACGACGTCCGGGATCGCGGCGCGGCGGCCGTCCGCGACGCCGCAACCGCGTACGGAGGCGGACCGGCCGACGGCGGCGACCTGATCCTCGAGCGCGACGTGCTCGCGAACGCGCGCGATCGCCTCACCCGGCAGGATCGCCGAGCCCTGGAGCAGGCGATCCGGCATGTCACCCGCTTCGCCGAGCCCCAGCTCCCGACGTCCACGACGGTCAGCACATCCCCGGGCATCGACATCGAACGGCGCTGGCTGCCGCTCGATCGGGTGGGGTGCTATGTCCCGGGCGGCTCGGCGCCCTACCCGTCCTCGCTCGTCATGACCGTCGTACCCGCCCGCGTGGCGGGCGTGCCCGAGATCGTCGTCGCCTCCCCCGCCGCGGCGGACGGAACCGTCAACGCTCTCCTGCTGGGCGCCGCCGGTCTCCTCGACGTCGATCGGCTGCTCGTCGCCGGCGGCGCCCAGGCGATCGGCGCGCTCGCGTTCGGTCTGGCCGACGTGGCGCCGCCCCTGGCGCCGGTCGACCGGATCGTCGGGCCTGGCAACGCGTGGGTGACCGCGGCCAAGCTCGAGGTCGCCGGACTCGTGGGCATCGACCTGCCGGCCGGTCCGTCGGAAGGGGTCGTCCTCGCCGATGCCGACGCCGACCCGGTCCTCGTCGCCGCGGATCTCGTGACCCAGGCCGAGCACGGTCCCGATTCGCCCGCGATCCTCGTCACGACCAGCAGCGCCCTCGCCGATGCGGTGGAACGCGAGATCGCGGACCTCCTGCCCCGTCTCGAGCGGCGTGCCATCCTCGCCCGCTCCCTCGCCGAGCACGGCGGGATCGCCCTCGCGGCCGATCTCGACGAGGCGATCGCGTTCATCGACGACTACGCACCCGAGCACCTCTCGATCGACGTCCGCGACCCGGACGCCGCCGCCGGGAGGATCCGCCACGCCGGCTCGATCTTCGTGGGACCGTGGGCGCCGGAGTCGGCCGGTGACTACGCAACGGGCGCCAACCACGTCCTCCCGACGGGCGGCCTCGCCCGGAGCTGCGGGCCGCTCGGCGTCGAGGCGTTCGGGCGCTACAGCCAGATCCAGCGGCTGACCGCGGCGGGTCTTGCCGCGATCCGCGAGACGGTCGGACACCTGGCCGCGGCGGAGGGCCTGACCGCCCACCGCAACGCCGTGGAAGTCCGGTTCCGCGATCGCCCGGAGTCGGTCCGATGAGCCCGACGCCGGTCACCTACGGCCTGCCCGACGAGCCCGCGACCTACTCGTGGGAGGCCACGGACGAAGAGGTCGCCGCCCGTTACGACGTGCCGGTCGACGAGATCCTGCGCTTCGACCTGAACACGTCGCCGGCGCCACCTGAGCTCGTCGGAGGGATCCTGGCGGGCGGTTCCTTCGTGACGCCGCTGTCCGAGTACCCGCCCGCCGACTATCGCCTCCTGGTCGAGGCCGCCGCCGCAGCGTACGGCGTCGCGACCGACGAGCTCCTCGTGGGGGCCGGCGCCGATGAGATCCTCGATCTCATCGGCAAGGTCTTCGTCCCGCCGGGCGGACGGGCCGTGATCCCGGCTCCCACGTACGCGATGTACCGCGTGGTCACGGAGCAGCGCGGCGCTACGGCCGTGATCGTCCCGCGACGCGGCCGCGCCGAGGGCTACGTCCTGGACCTTGCCGCCACGCGCGCGGCCGCTCGCGAGGCCAACCTCGTCTGGCTGTGCAGCCCGAACAACCCGACCGGTCTGCCCGAGCCCGACGGCGCGATCGCCTCGCTCCTCGAGGGAATCGCGCAGGACGCCGCAGCGGACGGGCGTCCGCCCGCCGTCGTCGTCCTCGACGAGGCCTACGCCGAGTTCGTCGGGTCGTCCCTCGTCGAGCTCCGTCGCGCCCACCCGAACCTCGTCCTCGTCCGAACCGCGAGCAAGGCGTATGCACTGGCCGGCCTCCGCGTCGGCTT
>DASSPG010000119.1:0-2602 GCA_035699725.1 Candidatus Limnocylindrales bacterium
CCGCGTGATGGGTATCGCCGGCCACGCGCCGGAACCGCTCCGTCCCGAACCGCGAACCGTCCGCAGACGCGGCGTCGGTGATGCCATCGGTGTAGAGCAGCAGCCGGTCGCCGAGCTGCAGCTCAACCCTCTCGGCGGTCAGGTCCAGGCGTCCGAACATGCCGACGAGCCGGCCGCCGCCCTCGACCCAGCGCGGCGCCGAGCCATCGCCGGGAACGAGAAGCGGCATATCGTGGCCCGCATTGGCGAAGGTGAAGATCCCGGTGTCGAGATCCAGCACGCCGGCAAGAATCGTCACGAACAGACCGGTCCGGCGCTCGTCCACGAGGATCCGGTTCGTCGACTCGAGCGCAGCGACCGGGTCTGCCGATCGATCGAGCGCGGAGCGCATCACCGGCCGGACGAAGGCCATGAGGAGCGCAGCCGGAAGGCCCTTGCCGGAGACGTCGGCGATGACGATCCCGAAGTGGCGGGGCCGGGTCGGATCCAGGATCGGGAAGACGTCGAAGAAGTCGCCGCCGATGGACCGGGCGGGGCGGTAGTCGCTCGCGATCTCCCAGCCCTCGGCCTCGATGCCGGTCAGAAGGACGAGCGTGCGCTGGATCCGCTGGGCGACCTGGAGCTCGCGCTCGAGGAGCTCGCCGTCCGTTGCCGTCGGTCAGGCTCCCTGGATGGCGGCGACCGCGTCGGCGCGGCTGGTGTCGATGCCGAAGAGCGAGGTCATCCCGGTCCGCTCGAGCACACGCGCGATCGCATCCTGGGGCGCGGCGATCCGGACGTTCGCACCAGTCGCGTCGTGGTCGTGGGACATCTCATGCAGGGCGCCCCAGCCCATCTCGGCATCCGGTGGCGTCTCGCCGCGCACGATGCGGACGGCGGAGTGCAGGGCGAACAGGCCGGAACTGGCCATGAACGTCAGGCGCGAGAAGTCGAAGACGAGGCCGCGGGCGCCGCGCGCGTACGCGTCGCGCACGATCTCGATGACCTGCTGGTAGTTCGAGGCGTCGAGCTCGCCATCGAGGGCCACCACGGTCACGGCCGGGCTCCCACCGAGGTGCTCGACGTCGATCGTCATCGCCATCGGTCAGCCCTCCTTCGCCGAGTCGTCGATCGAGCGCACCAGGGTGAGCTCGTTGCCTCCATCGGGACGAACATGATGCCGCACCTCATCGGTCATTGTGCGGAGCAGGTGGATACCGACACCCATTCCGCCGGGCCGGCGAGATACCGGCGGCCTCGAGACGTCCTGCGTCGGCGCCGCCGTCGGGTCGTACGCGGGCGCCCGATCCAGGAGCTGGATCTCGATGTTGCCGTCGCGCAGGGCCGCCTCGATCTCGATCTCGCCGGGCGCGCCTCGATAGCCGTGGAGCATCACGTTGCAGGTCGCCTCGTCGACGGCCTGCACGAGGTCGTCCGCAACACGCTTCGAACCGCCGAAGGTCGCGACCGCCTCGCGCACGAAGGCCCGCACCTCCGCCAGGCGTTCGACGTCCGCGGTGACCAGGAGGCGGCGGTCGCCCACCGCCGGCGCGGGCTCCGTGGGTGACGCGGGCTGCATGGTTCGCGCGGACTTCAAGCGTGCGGTGGGCTCCATCGCCGAAGTATCGCGGACACCACCGAGAAGCGGACGAACGCGTCGTAGCGCCTGTTGATCTCCCCGGCGGCCGAGGGCTGGACACGCAGGCTGTCCGTCTCCAGCTCCACACCGGGGCGCCGAGCACCTCCTGGACCTTCGCGACCCGTCGACGATGCCCTCGCCGCCCAGTTCGAGCGTACGATTGCGATCACCGCCAACGGCCCCGAGGTCCTGACCCAGGTCTGAGCGGGTCGAACGTCCCCGACGCATGAAGGATCGTCCGATCGAAGCAGAACAGCAGCGCGATGCCGCCGCTCTTGCAGCCATCGGTCGCACGCTCGCATCGATCGCGCGTTCCCGATTCGACCTCGACGAGGTCCTGCAGGCCGTTGTCGAAGAGGCCGCACAGCTGTGCCATGCCGACTCCGCGGACATTGCCGTTCGCGACGGTAACGCTTACCGCCAGCGCGCCTTCACCGGGTTCTCGCCCGAGTTCGAGGAGCTCGTGCGGGGCGTGATGTACGCGCCGGATCGCGATTCGGTGGTGGGCCGAGCCATCCTGGACGGGCGCGTCGTGCACATCGAGGACGTCCTCGCCGACCCGGAGCTCAGGGGGAACCCGTTCCAGGCAGCGGTCCGGCGGGCCGGCGGCATCCGAACGGACCTGGGCGTGCCGATCCGCTATGACGGCCAGCTGGTCGGGGTGATCGCAGCGGCGCGGAACGAGGTTCGCCCGTTCTCGGAGCGGGAGATCCGCCTCGTGGAGCACTTCGCCGACCAGGCCGCCATCGCGATCGTCCTGGCCCAGCTGTTCGCGACCGTCGAGCGCCAGCGAACCGAGCTGGCGCGCTTTGCGCCGCAGGCGGCCGAGCTGCTGTCATCGGTCGAGGGCGAGCAGCTCCTCGCCGGCCACCGCCGCGAGATCACCGCGCTCTTCGCGGACCTGCGCGGGTTCACGGCGTTCGCGGAGCGCGCGGATCCGGAGGAGGTGCTTGGCGTCCTGCGGCAGTACCACTCGACGGTCGG
>DASSPG010000120.1:0-1848 GCA_035699725.1 Candidatus Limnocylindrales bacterium
ATCGTCGCCGAGGAACGCCAGGCCCAGGAGGCCAGGCGGGCACGACAGCAGCGCTCTTCCGCCGAGCCGCTCGTCCGCGCCTCGTCCCCACTCGCGGTCGCGGCGCGCGACGAGTACGCCTACGTCGCCCGCGACATCCGACGCGTCACGATCGTCGGCGGGACGCTCGTGGCCGCGCTCTTCGTGCTCTGGATCGTCACCCAGGTGACCGGCGTCACGATCTGACCCGGCGCCGATGTCGCTCATCAACGCCTCGGCGCTCCTGGTTGCCTACGACGAGCAGCTCCGGGCCCGGGTGCCGGACCGGTTGCCGCCCGGTGAGACCGTCACCCGCGACGGGCCGCTGCTCCGTTTCGAAGGCGGTCCGATCGGCGGCTGGGTGCTCTACCGCGACCTCGACGGCCTCGAGGGAGCGGATCTCGACGCGCTGATCCGACGCCAGGTCCACGTGTTCGCCGCGGCCGGCCTTCGCTTCGAGTGGAAGTACCACGGCCACGACCGCCCGGCCGACCTGCCCGACCGGCTCCGCTCGGCGGGCTTCGTGCCAGAGCCCACCGAGACCATCGTCATCGGGCGCGTCGCCGAGCTGACCGGCACCCCCGTCCTGCCGGACGGCGTGACCTTGCGGGAGGTGACCAGCCGCTCCGACTTCGAGCGGATCGGACGACTGGAGCAGGCGGTCTGGGGCGACGACGAGGACTGGGTCGTCGAGCTGTTCGAGTCCGAGCTGGCGATCGATCCGAACGGCCTCACGATCGTGGTCGCGGAGGCGGGCGAGACCGTCGTGTGCGCGGCCTGGATCCGGTACGTCGAAGGCACCTCGTTCGCGACGCTGTGGGGCGGCGCCACGCTGCCGGAGTGGCGCCGGAAGGGCATATACCGGGCGACCGTCATGTACCGGGCCAACCTGGCCGCCGCGCGCGGCTTCGAATACCTGGAGACCGACGCCTCCGACGACAGCCGCCCGATCCTCGAGCGCCTCGGGTTCATCCCGGTGACCACCTCGACTCCCTGGATCTGGAAGCCGGCCGTCGGCTGATCTCCCGGCAGACCGCCGCCCGCCTATAGACTGCATCGCGATGCCAGCGCCGCGGCGAACCCAGGGCGCGCGCCCCGAACCGCTCTTCCAGCCACCGCCCGAGCGGCAGCCGCTGGCGGCCCGGATGCGGCCGCGCAACCTCGATGAGTTCGTGGGGCAGGCGCACCTGGTCGGCGAGCGCGGCCCGCTCCGCCGGAGCATCGCCCGGGGACACCTCTCATCGCTGCTGCTGTGGGGGCCGCCCGGGACCGGCAAGACGAGCCTCGCGCGCCTGCTCGCCTCGGAGATCGGCGCCGAGTTCAACAGCCTGTCCGCGGTCATGTCCGGCGTGGCCGAGGTCCGCGCGACCATCGCCGAGGCACAGGACCGCCTGAACCTGCACGGGACCCGGACGATCCTGTTCATCGACGAGATCCACCGCTTCAACAAGGCCCAGCAGGACGCGTTGCTGCCGCACGTCGAGGACGGCACGGTCACGCTGGTCGGCGCCACCACGGAGAACCCCTACTTCGAGGTCAACGCCGCGCTCCTGTCGCGGATGCGGGTGTGGCGCCTGGAGCCGCTCACCGACGAGGAGGTCGCGACCGTGGTCCGGCGCGCCCTGGCGGACGAGGAGCGCGGCCTGGCCGGACCGCTCGGGCCGGGGGGCGGCGTGGCCGTCTCGGACACCGCGTTCGAGCACCTCGTGTCGCTCGCGGGCGGGGACGCTCGGGCGGCCCTCAACGTCCTTGAGGGCGCGACCGCCCTCGCCGAGGCCGAGGCCATCCGCGACGAGGCGGGTCGGGTCAGCCCCAGGCTCGAGGACGTCG
>DASSPG010000121.1:0-6937 GCA_035699725.1 Candidatus Limnocylindrales bacterium
GCCACGGTCGTGACCTGTGATCCGGTGTTCGAGGAGGCGATCGGGGCGGCCTGTGGCGGCCCGGCCGAGGACGCCTGGCTCGCCCGCCGGCCGGACGGATCCACCCTCGAGCTCGTGGACCGCTTCACGTCGGGGTCGAGGCGCGTCATCAGCGTCTACGTCCGTCAGGGCAGCTGACCTCGCGCCCAGGCCGTGTGGCGGCGACCGACCCCGACACGTGCGAACGCCGGCCCGTAGGCCGGCGTTCGCTGTCCCCGAGACCCGGACGTGGAGGGATCCGGGTCGTGCCCTGGAAAATTCGGTAGTGGAGCCTTCGGCCGCCTCAGCGGTTCGGCGTCCGCGCAGGCGGGCGCTGACCGAGGGGGCGACCCCCGGGCGGGTTCGCGCGGGCAGGCGGCGCCGGTCGAACGACGGGCGACACCGGGCGCGCCGGCTGGTTGATCGGTCGGAAGGCCGCGTAGCGACCGGTGGTGTAGCCCGGGGACGGGGCGGGGCCGGCGCTGGTCCGGCTCTCCGGCCGCCCGAGCGGGCCACCGTTTCCTCCGCGCGGGTCGCCGGCGCCGCCGTCGGACGTCGACTGGAACGCCCGTCCGAAGCGCCGCATCCGGACGGCGAGGTAGTACTCCATGATCTGGCGGACCTGCGGCTCCGAGAGGAGCTCGTCCGCGCGAAGCGCGTACTCGACCCTGGCCGTCGGGTTCTGCGGGCTGGAGTTGACGAGCCCGAGATAGACCGGCGCGTCGCTGTCCTCGCGGATCTCCCGCAGGCCACGGGCGAGCTTGGTCGCCGTGCCGAGGGAGGGCATCCGGTCGCCGCGGATGAGCCGCGAGATCGTCGAGTGGTCGACGCCCGACTGCTGGGCGAGCTGCCGCTGCGACATCTTCTTGGCCTTGAGCTGCGCGCGCAGCCACTCGTTGAATGCGCGGCCGTTCTGGGTCGTCATTCGTTCGCCTGGGCGCTCCGTGTGCGGCCCGTCGGTCGACGGGACCGCGGTCAGTGTCCGGTGCGCCCTCGCCGCGCTGTATCCCCCGGTGGTACCCGCGGCGCCGTGAGATGGGGGGTCAGTCGCGGGACGACGGGTGCGGTGCGAGTCGGTCTGCGGATGACCCTTTTGGGTCGGGGCCGCCAGGGCGCAAGCCGGTGCCTCGGCGCAGCGGCGACACGACGTAGGCGAGCGAGCCCAGGATGACGATCGAGAACACGCTGATCGCCCGGTCGACGAGTGCGATGGCCGCGGCCTCGGTGGGTGGCACGCCGTAGGCGATCGTGAGCACCCCGACCACGCCGGCCTCCACGATGCCGAGGCCTGCCGGGCTGAGCGGCACCGCCGTGAGGAGCGAGGCGATGAACGCGACGAAGAACGCCCCGCTGATGCCCATCTGGACTTCCTCGAAGCCGAGCGCGCGGATGACGAGGAACAGGCGCATGCCTTCGGTCATCCAGATCAGGCCCGTGATGACGACGAGCCGCGGCATCGTCCGCGCGGCGATCGCGCCGAACACGCCCTCCTCGAACTTGTCGTACAGCTCCACGACCTGGTGCGGCAGCGGCAGCCGGACCACGATCCGGCGGCCGAAATTGCGCATCGTCAGCAGGCCGGCCGCGAGGACGAGCATCACGCCGAGGCCGATCCCGAACACGACCTGGATCTCGCCCGGCAGCCCGTCGCGGAACGACCAGAAGCCCGCCGCCAGCCCGAGCGTCGCGATCGCGAACAGGTCGAGGATCCGCTCGATGAACACCGTGCCGAACGTCCGGGACAGCGAGACCGCGGGTCCGTTGATCTTCAGCAGGTACGCGCGGTAGACGTCGCCCAGCTTGGCCGGGACGAGGCAGTTCACGAGCCATGACAGGAACAGGATCTCGGTCGAGTCGCGGAACCGGATCCGGATGCCGGTGCCGCGCAGGAGCGTCGCCCAGCGGATGCCGCGCAGCGGGAAGCCCGTGTAATGGACGAGGAACGCGACAACGAGCAGGGCGACGTTCGCGCCGCCGATGAGCGACGGGATCCGCTCGAGCTCGAAGCCCGGCAGGGACCGCACGACGAGCGCGATCAGGACGATCGGGACGAGGATCGAGATCAGCGTCCGCGGCTGGCGCAGCCGGCGGCCGAGCGACAGGCTCTCCGCGTCGACCTCGCGCTCGTCGACCGGGGACGTGGTGGCGTCCGCGGCGGTCGCCGGGGCGGCGTGGGGCGTTCCGCCGAGCGAATGGTCGAGTGCGGTCATGGCCGGCGACGCTAGCCCGGCGTCACCATCACCCACCATCGGCCGATGGTCCCGGCCGTCGTCGGTCACGTGGCAGCCCCCGGCCGTGGCCGGCCCCGCAGCCGGTGGAGCAGCTTCGCGATCGGGGTGATGCCGCGCGCGAAGTACGTCGCCCGGCCGGTGACGAGGTCGGTCGCGACGAGCGGTGCCAGCGCCGCCTTCAGGCCCTCCGGCGTGGACGGGTCGCCCTCCATGACGCTGTATGCGACCGCCACCTCGAGCGCGGAGTGGGCGTCCGACACCGACACGCCGGGCAGTCCCGCATCGGCGGCGAAGGCGGCCGCACGCTCGTTCGCATGGCCGCCGACCACGCGGGCGTTGTGGGCCTCGACCCAGTCGACGAGCGGCGCGATCGCCTCGAGCATCAGGTTCGGCTCGCCGCTCCGATCGCGGAGGAGCGATCCCCGGAAGCGGTCGAACGGGTGCGGGATGCCGACAAGCCCGCCCTGCTCCCGGATCGCGGCGATCGCCTCCATCGGCGGCAGGTCCCGCGCGATCGACCGCTCGAGGAACACGCCGATCAGGTCGCCGTCACGGGTCCGGATCTCCTGGCCGACCAGGATCCGGAGCGTGGTCGGCGCCGCGTCGCGCGCGCGAAGGGCGCCCTCGATCGTGTCGTGGTCGGTGATCGCGAGATGCGTGAGGCCGCGGCTGGCGGCGGCACGGACGACCGATGCGGGATCGGCGATCGAGTCGAACGACGCGCTCGTGTGACAGTGCAGGTCGACGAACGCGCGGGCCATCTCAGATCTGCTGGACGAGGCTCTTCTTGAAGAAGTCGAAGTGCTCCAGGGCGAGGCCGGTCCCGAGCGCCACGCACTCGAGCGAGTTCTCGGCCACGTGGCAGGGCACGCCCGTGACCTGCGTGAGCAGCTTGTCGGCGTTCCGCAGGAGCGCCCCGCCGCCCGACATCACCATGCCTTTGTCGATGATGTCCGAGGACAGCTCCGGCGGCGTCTGCTCGAGGACGGCGCGGACGGCCGCGACGAGCTGCTGGAGCGGGATCTCGATCGCCTCCATGACCTCGGAGCTGGTGATCGGGATCGTGCGCGGCAGGCCGGCGATGAGATCGCGGCCCCGGACCTCCATCGACAGCTCGCGCTCGAGCGGCAGGGCGGTGCCGATCTGGATCTTCACCTCCTCGGCCGTCCGCTCGCCGACCATGAGGTTGTACTTCTTGCGGATGTACGTGGCGATCGACTCGTCGAACTTGTTGCCGCCCACGCGCAGCGAGTGCGATACGACGATTCCGCCGAGGGCGATCACGGCGATCTCGGACGTCCCGCCGCCGATGTCGATGATCATGTTCCCGGACGGGCCGGAGATCGGGACGTTCGCGCCGATCGCGGCGGCGAGCGGCTCCTCGATCAGGTACGCGTCCTTCGCGCCCGCCTTGAGCGCGGCATCGCGCACGGCTCGCTTCTCGACCGACGTGACGCCGGCGGGGACGGAGATCATCACCTCGGGGCGCGACAACCCGATTCGACCCTTCATCGCCTTGCCGATGAAGAACCGGAGCATCGCCTCGGTGATGACGTAGTCGGCGATCACGCCGTCCTTCATCGGGCGGATCGCCTGGATGTTCCCGGGCGTTCGCCCGATCATCTCGCGGGCTTCCTCGCCGACCGCGACGATCCGGTTGTCGTCGCCGACCGCCACGACGGACGGCTCCTTGATGACGATGCCCTTGCCCTTGACGTAGACGATGACGTTCGCGGTCCCGAGGTCGATGCCGATCTTCATGACGTGCGGATCGTGCTCCCGTTGCGGCGGCCAGGCTGGGGGCCGCGGATATGGCGGGGGACGGAGGGGCGGACCTCAGCGCTCCTGCCCGGCAAGCGGCGCGAGGGGCTGCGGTCCGCTGCGGTCGGCTGTGCGCTCGATGCGCGCGCCGAGCTCGCGGAACTTCCTGTCGATGTTCTCATACCCGCGGTGGACGTGGTGTGCGCCGTGGATCACGGAGCGGCCGCTCGCGGCGAGCGCGGCCAGGATGAGCGACGCCCCTGCGCGGAGGTCTCCGATCGTGACCTCCGCGCCCCGGAGCGGCGTCGGCCCGTGGATTCGCGCGTGGTGCGGATCGACGATGTCGATCCTGGCGCCCATTCGCCGCAACTCGGACAGCCACTCGAGCCGGTCCTCGAAGATCGCCTCATGCACCTTCGAAGTGCCCTCGGCCTGGGTGAGGAGCACGCACACGGGCGGCTGGAGGTCGGTCGCGAGGCCCGGATACGGCGCGGTCCCGATGTCGCAGCTGCGCAGGGGTCGCGAGCCCGCACGGCTCGCATCGATCGTCACCGTGTCGGTGCCGCACGAGACGGGCAGCCCGACGGCATCGAACAGCTCGAGCAGCGCCCCGAGATGGTCGCACGGCGCGTCGTTCAGGGTGACCGTGCCGCCCGTAACGGCTGCAGCGATGAGGAACGTGCCGGCCTCGATCCGGTCCGGCATCACCGAGTGCTGGGCGCCGCGGAGCCGCCGCTTGCCGTGGATCTCGATCGTGTCCGGATACGTGCGCTCGACGTCCGCGCCCATCTTCTGAAGGAACGCGATGAGATCGTCGACCTCGGGCTCCTGGGCGGCGGGCCGGATCACCGTGTGGCCGTCCGCGAGCGTCGCGGCGAGCATCGCATTCTCGGTGCCCATCACCGACACGAACGGGAAGCGGACCTCGGTCCCCCGCAGGCGGCCGGGCGCCTCCGCGTAGTAGTAGCCGTAGCGGTAGTCGATCTGGGCGCCGAGCGCGCGCATCGCGTCCACGTGGAGGTCGACCGGCCGGCGGCCGATCCGGTCGCCGCCGGGGTTGCTCATGATCACCCGCCCGAAGCGGGCGAGGAGCGGGCCGAGGAGCATGAAGCTCGCCCGCATCCGGGCGGCCGCCTCCAGCGGCACGAACAGCCAGTCCACGTCCCCCGACGCGATCTCGTAGACCCCATCCTCCGGGTGATCGACGACGACGCCGAGGTGCTCGAGGGTCTCGGCCATGGCACGGACGTCCTCGATCTCGGGGACGTTCGTGAACCGGCATCGCTCGCCGGTGAGCACGGCGGCGGCCATGAGCTTGAGCGCGGCGTTCTTCGCGCCGCTCACCCGGACGCCGCCCGTCAGCGGCCTGCCGCCCTCGACCCGGAACACTTCCGGCGGCGGCTGCTCCGGCCGGAACTCCCAGAAGAAGGGACGAGCGTCAGCCACTGAATCGTCCGACGACAGCGCTAGCCGCGCCGGCGCGGACCCTCGCGGTGGCGGCGCTCGGCGACGCGGATGCGCATGAGCGCGGCCTGGAGCTGGGCACGCGCGGCGGCGAGATCGGCGCCCTCGCGATAGCCCGCCTCCAGGGCACGCTCGGCCTCCCGGCGGGCCTCCTGGGCCCGCTCGAGGTCGATCTCGGACGCGAGGTCGGCCGTCTCCGCCATCACGACCACGCGGTCCGGACGGACCTGCACGAAGCCGCCGGCGATCGCGAAGCTCTCCTCGGTGCCGCCTCGCCGGATGCGCAGCTCGCCGAAGCCGAGCGTCGAAACCAGCGGGGCGTGGTGGGGCAGGATGCCCAGCTCGCCCTCGATGCCCGGCACCTGGACGGAATCGACGTCCTCCGAGAACGCGAGGCGTTCCGGCGTGACGATGTCGAGGTGGATCGGCATCGGTCAGGCCTCCGGGCTGGCGGGCCGACGGGTGCTCATGCGCTCAGGCGCTCCGCGTTCTTCCGGACGTCGTCGATCGTGCCGGCGAGGAAGAATGCCTGCTCGGGCAGGTTGTCGACCTTGCCCTCGAGGATCTCCTTGAAGCTCGCGACGGTGTCCCGGATCGGCACGTAGGCACCCGGCCGGCCCGTGAACACCTCGGCCACGAAGAACGGCTGGCTGGCGAACCGCTGGAGCCGGCGGGCACGGGCGACGGTCGCCTTGTCCTCCTCGGAGAGCTCGTCGATGCCCAGGATCGCAATGATGTCCTGCAGGTCGCGGTAGCGCTGGAGGACCCGCTGCGTCTCGCGCGCGACGTCGTAGTGCTCCTGGCCGACGACCATCGGCGAGAGCACCGTGGACGTCGAGGTCAGCGGATCCACGGCCGGGTAGATCCCGAGCTCGGCGATCGAGCGCTCAAGGCGGATCGTCGAGTCGAGGTGCGCGAACGTGGTCGCCGGCGCGGGGTCCGTGTAGTCGTCGGCTGGCACGAACACGGCCTGGAGCGACGTGATCGATCCCTTCTTCGTCGACGTGATCCGCTCCTGGAGCGCCGCCATCTCCGTCGCGAGGTTCGGCTGGTAGCCGACGGCGGACGGCATCCGGCCGAGGAGCGCGGAGACCTCCGACCCGGCCTGCGTGAATCGGAAGATGTTGTCGATGAACAGGAGGACGTCGCGGCCCTCCTCGTCGCGGAAGTACTCGGCCATCGTGAGGCCGGTGAGACCGACCCGCTGCCGCGCGCCGGGCGGCTCGTTCATCTGGCCGAACACGAACGCCGTCTTCTCGATGACGCCCGACTCGGTCATCTCCCGGATGAGGTCGTTGCCCTCTCGCGAGCGCTCCCCGACGCCGGCGAACACCGACACGCCGGCGTGCTCCTGGGCGACGTTCCGGATCAGCTCCTGGATGATGACCGTCTTGCCGACGCCGGCGCCGCCGAAGATGCCGACCTTGCCGCCCTTCTTGAACGGGCAGACGAGGTCGATGATC
>DASSPG010000122.1:0-1109 GCA_035699725.1 Candidatus Limnocylindrales bacterium
CTGGGGCGAGAGCCGGGTCGATCCGGCGGTCGAGCCGCACATCCACGAGTCGCCCGCGGTGATGACGACGCCGCTCTGGCTGCTCGCGGTCCCGTCCCTGTTGCTCGGGCTCGTGCTGTCCCTGCCGGGCCCGCCGCTCGGGCCGCTCTTCGGGTCCGACGCGCCGGGCCTGTTGCATCGCTGGCTGGAGCCGGTCTTCCATCCGGGCCTCGAGCTCCTCCACCACGAGCCCGAGCCGTACCAGCTCTTCGGGATCGACGGCGCCCTGATCGGGGCGAGCGTCGCGGTCGCGGTGATCGGGATGCTGACGGCGTGGCGCCTGTTCGGCGTCCAGCTCGGCGGCCTCCGCTGGCGCCCGGACCCCGAGCGCGTCCGGTCGCTGACCGCGCGGGCCCCCTTCCTGTACCGCGCGTCGCTCAACAAGTGGTGGTTCGACGACCTCAACCACCTGCTGTTCATGACGATCGGCGGGCGCGTCGCGGCGTTCCTGTGGTGGTTCGACCGGCGCGTCGTGGACGACACCGTCAATGACGTCGCGACGACGACCGTCGGCGCCGGGCGGGAGCTCCGCCGGGTCCAGACCGGTCGCGTCCAGAATTACGCGCTCGGGATCGCGCTCGGGCTGATCGTGATGGCCGGCTCGTTCCTCTTCCTGGCGGCCCGCTGATGGAGGGCCGCCGGCGATGAACGTCAACGACATCCCGATCCTGTCGATCGTGGCGTTCACGCCGCTGCTCGGGGCGCTGCTGATCGCGGCCGCGCCGTCGCGCTACGCCCGGCTCCTGGCCCTCGCCGCGAGCCTCGTCGCGTGGGCGATCTCCCTCCTCCTCCTGATCGGCTTCGACCCGCAGTCGGCGCGCCAGTTCCAGTACGTCGAGACGCTCGACTGGATCCCCTTGTTCGGGATCCAGTACAAGGTCGGCGTCGACGGGCTGGCGCTGATCCTGGTCGTGCTCACGACGACCCTGACCTGGATCAGCATCCTCGCCTCGTTCGCGCCGATCAAGGAGCGGATCAAGGAGTACATGATCTCGTTCCTGATCCTCGAGGTCGGGATGATCGGGGTGTTCATCGCCCTCGACACGTTCCTGTTCTACATCTTCTGGGAG
>DASSPG010000123.1:0-3290 GCA_035699725.1 Candidatus Limnocylindrales bacterium
GCTCATGCAGGAGCTGGCGGAGGAGGTGGCGCCGCACCTCTGAGGTCCGTCAAGCGTCGCGTGCCTAGAATCGCGACCCATGCGCACCTGGACCGGTCGTGTCTTCATCGGCATCAGCCTCGACGGCTTCATCGCGCGCCCTGACGGCGACATCGACTGGCTTGAAGGCGCCTCCGTGGCCGACGACCACTCGCCGGGCGCTCCGGACCTGCCCGAGGATCACGGTTACGCGGCCCATATGGCCTCCGTCGACCACGTCGTCATGGGACGGGGTACGTACGAGAAGGTGCTCACGTTCGGGGGGTGGCCGTTCCCCGAGCATCGCGTGGTCGTCATCAGCAGCACGCTCGAGAGCGACGACGACCGGATCACGATCGTCCGATCCGTCGACGCCGCGGTCCGGCTGCTCGACGAACGGGGCGCCCGCGGCGTCTATGTCGACGGTGGCCGGACCATCCAGGCGTTCCTTCGCGAGGGGCTGATCGACGAGCTCGTGATCACCCGGCTGCCGGTCCTGATCGGCGACGGGCTGCCGCTGTTCGGCCCGCTCCCCCACGACGTCCACCTGATCCACGAGGGCACGGTCGCCACGGACGGCGGGTTTGTCCAGAGCCGGTACCGAGTCCGGCGGGCCCGGGTCAGCCCTTCGTAGGCTCCGCACGTCAGGCGCGGATCGAGGCCTCGAGCAGCATGATCAGGGCGACGGGGACGGCGGCCAGGATGAGCTGGGCGAGGAGGATCACCGCGGCAGGCCGGCGGGCGACCGGCAGCCAGCGCGAGCCGAAGTAGCCGATCGCGAAGGCGTTGACGAGCACGAGCACGCCGAACAGCCGGGCGGGCATCCCCTCGTCCGCGGTGCGCTCCGGGCCGACCACGATGAACCAGCCGGCAACGAGGGCGAATGCGGCGGCCGACACGAGCATCGGCAGCCAGGCGCTCCAGTGCCGGGCGAGCGTCAGCACGGGGCAGCCGTCATGATGGACGTCACGGAGGACCTCGATGACTGATCACGACCACTCGCATGGACACGAGCATCATCACCACGTTTCGTACGACGATGCCGTCCGGCAGTTCCGCGCGGACAAGGATGCCGCGTTCCGGTCGCTCCCGGAAAGCCCGATCCCGCGCGCGGCTCGGGCCTCGTTTGCCGGCCTGCCCTACTTCGACGTCGATCAGGGCATGGTCGCCGAAGGGCTGACGCTGGAGCCGTACCAGGGCGCCGAGCCGGTCCGGTTCGAGATCCCGACCTCCGACGGCCGGCTCCTGCCGGCGGAGCGCGCGGGGGTGTTCCGGTTCGCCCTGGACGGGACGCCGCTCACGCTCACTGCGTACCGCGTGGCCGGCGACGCGGACGACGACTCGCTGTTCGTGCCGTTCCTCGACGCGACCAGCGGGCGCGAGACATACGGCGCCGGGCGGTACCTCGACCTCGAGCCCGACGACGACGGCACCTGGACGCTCGACTTCAACCTCGCCTACCACCCCTCGTGCGTGTACGACCCGCACTACTCGTGCCCGCTGACGCCCGCGGAGAACCGGCTGCCGATCCGGGTCGAGGCCGGCGAGCGGTTGCCCTACGAGGTCGGCTGAATCACCGCTTCGACTTCGGCGGAAGGGCGCCGACATGGTCGAGCGAGCGCGCGACCCACCGCGCTGCCTCGGCCGTGCCGACGAGCGAGGGCGGCAGCGTGACGTAGCCGCCCATCGGGCGGTCCTGTGGGCCGAACGGACCGGCGCCGCCCACCGTGGCGAGCTCCGCGAGGCCGTCCGGGTCGAGCTTGAGCCCGATGTCGCTCCCGAGCAGGCCCATGAACATGTTCCCGTTCACGAACGCGCCGAGGTTGCCGAACATCGGCTTCACCGTCACACGGGAATCGGCAGGCACGAGCGAGAGGAAGCGCTCGATGTCGGCGGCCGTTGGCTTCGGGATCTGCACGGGATGGCTCCTCCCTCGGCGTGCCGGATGGCGTGACTGGCCCCGATCGTACGACCGCCGGCGCGGGCGGGCATCCATCGCCCGTACAGTTCCACGATGGCCTTCAACGTCGCCGCCGACTCCTACGACCGCTTCATGGGCAGCTGGTCGAGGCTCCTGGCGCCGCAACTCGCGGACCTGGCGGGCGTTCGGCCCGGCCAGCGCGTCCTCGACGTGGGCTGCGGGCCCGGCGCGCTCGTCGGGGAGCTGGTCCAACGGCTGGCACCCGCCGACATCGCCGCGGTCGATCCATCGGAGCCGTTCGTGGCGGCCGTCCGGGACCGCTACCCGGAGGTGGACGTTCACCAGGCGACGGCCGAGGCGCTTCCCTTCCCCGACGACATGTTCGACGCGGCGCTCGCCCAGCTGGTCGTCCACTTCATGACCGACCCGGTCCGGGGCCTGGCGGAGATGGCGCGGGTCACCCGCCGGGGTGGGGTCGTGGCCGCCTCGGTGTGGGACCACGGGCAGGGCCGCGGCCCGCACGGGCCGTTCTGGACGGCGGCCCTCGAGCTTGATCCCGAGGCAGTCGACCAGTCGAAGCTCGCCGGCGCGAGGCCGGGGCATCTCGTGGAGCTGTTCGAAGCCGCCGGCATCGGGGACGTGACCGGATCGGAGCTCCACGCCAGCCGGGACTTCGCCGGGTTCGACGACTGGTGGGGGCCGTTTACCGAGGGCGTCGGCCCGGCGCCGGCCTACCTCGCGCGCCTCGACCCGGAGCGCCGCGACGCGATGCGGGCTCGCTGTCGAGCGCTCCTGCCCACGGGTTCCTTCACGCTCACCGCCGTCGCCTGGGCGGCGCGCGGGACGGCGTGACCCGGCTCACCGAGCGACAACTCAATCGCGCCACGCTGGCCCGACAGCTGCTGCTCGAGCGAGTGCGCCTGCCGGCCGTCGAGGCCGTCCGACGCATCGTCGCGCTCCAGGCGCAGGAGGCAGCCTCCCCGTATCTCGCGCTGTGGAACCGGGTCGAACGGTTCGATCCGGCCGAGCTGGACCGTGCGTTCGTCGAGCAGACGGTCGTGAAGGCGACGCTCATGCGGATCACCCTTCACGCGGTGCATGTCTGCGACTACCCCCTCCTCCACTCGGCGATGCAGCCGACGCTTCGGGCGGCACGCCTCGGCGACCGCAGGTTCAGGGCCACCGGGCTGTCGAGCGCGGACGCCGATGCGCTGATCCCGGAGGTGTCGGCGTTCGCGGCGCGCCCCCGCTCGAATGCCGAGGTCGAGGCGTGGCTCGACGAGCGCCTCGGCCCGACGCCGAAACCGGGTGTCTGGTGGGCGCTGCGCCAGTACGGGCCGTTCGTCCACGC
>DASSPG010000124.1:0-12087 GCA_035699725.1 Candidatus Limnocylindrales bacterium
CCAACGGCGGCGTTGAGGCGCTCCTCCAGGAATTCGCGGACCAGCGGGTGGTAGCCCTGTGCGGACGAGCGGCGGTTGGCGCGGCGGCCGAGCATGCCGAGCCGCTCGGCCTCGCTGATCATCGACTGGACCTCGATGGCGCTCATGCCGGTGGCAACCTGGGCGAGCTCCGGCGTGACGCGCTGGAGGATCGACGTGCGCATCAGGAATTGCTGGTGCATCTCGGACAGGTCGCCGACGACCTCCTCGGCCAGGTAATCGTGCAGCTCATCGCGGGCCCCGGACAGGCCGCGGATGAACGCCCGTGTCTCGGCCGGTGAGCGCTCGCGGAGGGCAGCCTGGACGAGCGTCAGCGATGCCGCCCATCCTTCGGTCCGGGTCGTGAGCTCGGCCAGGACATCCGGCTCGAGCGGTCGCCCGTACGTCTCGCGGAAGAGTTGCTCCACCTCGCCGTCGGAGAACCGCAGGTCGGCGATCCCGAGCTCGGCCAGCTCACCGAGCGAGCGCAGCTTGGCGACGGGCACCGCAGGTGTCCGGCGGCTGGCGAACACGATCGACAGCCGCTCTGGGCCGTGGGTCACGATCTCGCGGGCGATCTGCCGGATGTCGGCCACCTCGTCAGCGAGGTGGAAGTCGTCGAAGATGAGCGCGGCGCCGTCCCTGGTCAGGGCGGGTAGCTCCCGGAGGAACGTCTCGATCGCGTCCTCGCGGGTCGGCCCGCCCGGCTCGAGCGATCGAAGGATGGCCGCCGTTCGAGGGGCGAACTCGGGCTCGAACTCCCGCCCCGCCGCGACGAGGTGAGACAGGAACCCGACCCAGTCCCGGTCATCCTCGTCGATCCGGTACCAGATCGTACGCAGCCGGGTGCGTCGCGAGAAGTCCGCCAGCAGGGTCGTCTTGCCGTAGCCGGCGTCGGCGATCAGGAACACGACGCGGCGATGGATCTTCACGTCGAGCCATTCGAGCAGGCGCGTCCGGGCAAGCGTCTCGTCGCGCAGCGCTGGCGCCTGGATCTTGGAGGGCTGGATCGGGTAGCTCATGACGCCCCTCGCCTCGGCGGGGACGCTGCCGGCTGCTGCAGCCACCGCCCGACCCGGGCCGACGGCGATCGGCGCGCCCGCGGGATTCTGCCCGCGGGAGCCGAGCGTGACAGGATCGGGCGGCGCGAACGATACGGACGCCGCTCGGCGGCTGTCAACGACGTGGAGCGTGGGCTGGTCGGGCATGCGGCGCATGGTGCCCGGAGCCCCTCACCGCCGGCTTATCTCGGGTCCGACCCTGGTGCAGGCAGCGCTCGCGCAGGACTACTCGGGTTCGTCGACCAGCAGCGGGCGCAGGATGAAGGAGTAGATCCTGCCGTCCGGGGCCTTGAGCGTCAGGCCCTGGAAGCCGCCCTCGACGTTCGGTACCTTGAGCGCCGCAATCTCGTCGGTCGACAGCACGCGATGGGGGATCCGCAGGGCGCCGGATCCGTCGTCGGGCGGCTGCGTGAAGTCCTTCAGCGTGAGGGCCGGCCAGGGCCAGGGCGTCACGACCAGCCCGGGCTGTGCCTCGCGCTCGACGAGGATGGCCCGATACCGCTCGGCCACGTACACGTCTGACGGGATCGAGCCGCCGCGATCGACGTCGCGCAGCCGCGACGACAGCTGGAGCATGGCCCTGCGGATGGCCGCGTCGGGTCCGGGCTGGGGCAGCTCGAAGAGCGCGTTCACCGTGACCGTCTTGTCGACGCCGCCGGCGCGCACCGTGAAGATCGTGTCGGGTGCGTCGGCGATCCCATCGGCGTGATAGGACTCGCGGGCCGCGCCGAGGCCGCCGGCGCCGAGCGCGAACTCGAGGAGCTCCTGGATCTGGCTCTCGTCGAGCTTGGCCGTCCGCCACGGAGCCGGCCGGACGATCCCCGCGGCATCGGGCTCCGGAAACACCTGGATCGGGCGCTGGAAGACGATCACGCCGTTGCCGTAGAGCGTGAAGATCGGGGCGGCGCTCGCGTTCACCTCGATCGGTACGAAGCCGCCCGCCTCCTGAAGCCGGAGGATCACGTCGGTCGAGCCCGTCCGGTGCTCGATCTCGCCGGTGGTCGTGGGGCTTGGAACCGTGCTCGGGATGGGACCGCCCGACGGACCGCCCGAGGGGACGCCGACCGACGGGGAGCGCGACGGGGCGCCGCCGCACGCCGCGACGATGACAGCAGAGACGGCGGTGAGGAGGAAGAGGACCGAGCGATCGGGCAGGGGCAGATGGCGCGGCAGCTTCGGCATGCCGCAGCTGACGCCGCGTGGCCGGATCCGGTTCCCGCCGGCGGCCGCACGGTGCCGTTTCGCACCGGTCGCCTCGTGGACCGCTTGACACCCCCGCTAATGTCCGCACATGAGTTCCGGGCACGAGCCCGGCTGGTTCAGCGGTACGCATCCCTCCTGTCGGCGCCGATGATTCAGCCGCCTCGCCGCGGGGGGCCGCGACGCACAACCGGGGAACCGCGCTCAACTGGAGGAATGGGCCAGCGTGTTTCAGGACCGCAGCCTCACCTGCCGCGACTGCGCAGGCGAGTTCATCTTCTCGAGTGGCGAGCAGGCCTTCTTCTCGAGCAAGGGGCTGCTCAACGACCCCCAGCGCTGCCCGGCCTGCCGGGCGGTGGCCAAGCGAGCGCGGACCGTCGGCGGCCCACGCGAGTTCCACGCGGCGATCTGCGGAAGCTGTGGCGGCCAGGCAATGGTCCCCTTTGCGCCGCGCAACGATCGGCCGGTCTATTGCAGCACCTGCTTCGACAAGGTCCGCGCGCAGACCCAGCCGGTGACCGCCACGGTCTGACGCTGGCTTGCCGACGCACCGCGCGTCCGTCACCGCGCTCCGGAGGCCGGCCCCATGGGGTCGGCCTCATCGATTCCGGGTCTAGACTTCGCGGACCGAACCGCAGGAGGACCTCAAGCGCATGGGCGTCATCATCATCCGGGAGATGGTCGGGCGGAGCCCGCAGTCATGGAGCGACGCCGCGCGACGGGCGGTCGAGACCGCCTCGAAGACGGTCCGCAACATCCAGACGATCGAGGTCGTCCGGTCCACCGCCGAGGTTCGCGACGGCGAGATCGTCGAATACCGGGTGGACCTGAAGATCGGCTTCGAGTACGAAGGCTAGGGGTTCTGCGGCGGGACCTCCGGCTGTCCGCCTGGGCACGCCATCGCGTCGTTGGCCGCTGTGCTCCTCGCTCAGGCCGTACCGTCGGGCCGATGGCGTCGCGGGGCTCCGTCCCGAACCTCCGGGCGTGAGGCCGCCTGCTGCGGTGCTCGCGGCCGCCTTGCGCTGACGCACCCAAGCGCGACGATCGAAGGCTCCGCCGCTAGCCGGCTTCTGCGTAGCGCTCTCCGGCGTAGCTGACGAATCTGGTCTGCTTCTTCTTGAACCAGAGCTGGATCTCGCCGGTGGGCCCGTTGCGGTGCTTCGCGAGCTTGAGGTTGATGACCTCGCCGTCCTGTTCCTGGTCGTCCGCGCCGCGTTCCTTCTCGCGCCACAGGAAGCACACGAGATCGGCGTCCTGCTCGATCGCACCGGACTCGCGCAGGTCCGACAGGCGCGGCTCCTTCGATTCGCGCATCTCCGGTTGGCGACTCAGCTGCGAGAGCGCGATGACCGGGACGCTCAGCTCACGGGCCAGCGCCTTGAGACCGCGTGAGATCTCCGAGACCTCCTGGACGCGGTTTGCGTCACGTGTCGTCGTCTGGGCCTGCATCAGCTGGAGATAGTCGACGATCACGAGGTCGAGGCCCGCCTCGGCCTGGAGGCGCCGCGCCTTCGTGCGCAGCTCCATCGTGCTGATGTTCGGCGTGTCGTCGATGTAGACCGGCGCCTCGGACAGCGCGTTCATCGCCGGCGCGATCCGGGCGAAGTCCATCTCCTCGAGAAAGCCGGTGCGCAGCCGTTGGCTGTCGATGTTCGCCACGCTCGACAGCAGGCGCAGGACGAGCTGCTCCTTGCTCATCTCGAGGCTGAACACGCCGACGCTCTTCTTCTCGCGGACGGCGGCATGCTCGGCGATGTTGAGCGCGAAGCTTGTCTTGCCGACGCTGGGCCGGGCCGCGAGGATGATCAGGTCGCTCTTCTGGAGCCCGGTCGTGAGCGTGTCGAGGTCCGTGAACCCGGTCCGGACGCCGCTGATCTCGCCGCGATGGGCGTGCAGGTAGTCCAGCCGATCGTACGCCTGGTGGAGGAGCGAATCGAGCTTGGCAAACCCGACGTCGATCCGCTTCTGGCTCACGGCGAACAGCTCTGCCTCGGCCCGGTCGATCGCCTCCTGGATCTCCGCCGGATCCTCGTACCCGATCCCGGCGATCCGACCGGCGGCGCCGATCAGCCCCCGGAGGACCGCCTTGCGCTCGACGATCCGGGCGTACTGGACGGCGTGGACGGCCGTCGGCGTGGAGTTCGACAGTCCGGAGAGGTACGCTCGCCCGCCGACGTTCTCGAGGTCGCCACTGCGCTCGAGTGCCTCCGCAACGGTCACGATGTCGATCGGCTCGCGCTTCTCGAACAGCTCGAGGACCGCCTCGAAGATGCGGCCGTTCGCCTGGCGATAGAAGTCCGTCGGCCGCAGGAACTCCGCGACCTCGACCACCGCGTCACGGTCGATCAGGATCGCGCCGAGCACCGACTGCTCGGCCTCGAGGCTTTGGGGCGGCAGACGATCGATCACGGGCACCTCGAATGCTGGCGGGACGCTGTGTCACCTTCAGTGTCACGGCCCGCCGCGCGTACCCTCTAGGGAGTTATCCCCGAACCGCGTCCACGAACTGCGCTCCGGTCGCCCGAGCCTGTGGAAACCATGTGGACGAAGCTCGTCGCCTCACCACGTCTGCGATCGGACGGCCAGGTGGCTCCAGCGCAAGGCGGGGAGCACCGGAGCGAGCGCCCCGCCCTCCGAGGCCCGAGGCGAAGCTCCGCGACGCCATCGGCCCGAGGATAGGGGCTGAGCGAGGAGCGCAGCCGGCAACGCGGCGATGGGGCCGCATGGGCGGCCAGCCGTCAGTCCAGCCTCCGAATCACGCCGATGAGCTTTCCCTGGATGCGCACATCGTCATAGAACATCGGCGGGTAGTTCGGGTTGGCGGGCTGGAGACGGATCTTGTCCTTCTCCTTGAAGAAGCGCTTCAGCGTGACGGCGTTCTCCTCGACCTGGGCCACGACGATGTCGCCGTTGCGCGCCGTGCTCTGCGGCCGGATCAACACGAAGTCGCCGTCCGCGATGTGCGCCTCGATCATCGAATCGCCGCGGACCTTGAGCACGTACGCATCGCCCGACGGGGCGAGCATGTCCGGGATCCCGACGGTCTCCGACGCATCGGCGTACGCCTCGATCGGGCCGCCGGCCGCGATCTCGCCGACGACGGGCAGGACGTGGGCCTCCATCGTGATCGACTGCGGAACGAGCTCCGCGGCCAGCCCGAGCCGGATCGCCGCGAACGGCGTGAGGCGCAGAGCACGGGACTGTGCGGCACCCCGTTCGAGGTAGCCCTCGCGCTCGAGGATCTGGAGGTGATGGTGAACCGCCGAGGTGGACGCGAGGCCGACCGCCTTGGCGATCTCCCGAACCGACGGCGGGAATCCCCGGGCACGCAGCGTCGCTGCGATGTAGTCCAGGATCCTGACCTTGCGGTCCGCATCGTGCTTGGTCACCAGCGCCTCCTTGTCCGCACATGATACCGAACGGGTGTTCGATGTCAAGGCACGGTCGCGGTCCAGCGAGGGAGGCTGATAGACTCTCGGCCCCCGACCCGGACGCGCGTGCGTGCGAGGGCGTCGGAGCATCGAAGGGATCGAGATGGCGCGCGGATCGAAGGGCAACGCGAAGGGACGTCGGTCGAGCACGCTGGGTCGCGCGCTCGGGCTGATGGCGTTCATGCCGCTCGCGAGTCGTGCGCCGCTGTATGCGCGGCTGATCCTGGCGCTGGTGGTCGACGAGCGGACCCCGGCCGCCCGGAAGGCGATGCTGGCCGGCGCGGCGGGCTACCTGCTGGTCGGGCGCGATTTCGTCCCCGATGACATTCCGATCCTGGGTGGCCTCGACGATCTCGTCATCGTCGTCCTCGCGATCGACCTGTTCCTGGACGGCGTCCCGGCCGATCTCCTCGACGAGAAGATCGCCGAGCTCGACATCGATCGCGTGGCCTTCGACCAGGATGTCGCCCGGATCCGGCGGTTGACGCCGAGCCCGGTCCGCAAGACGATCCAGCGGGTCCCGGAGCTGCTCGGCCAGGCCGGAGCGGCATTCCAGAGCTCGGGCGTGGGCCCGCGCATCCGCGCATGGATCACCAAGGAGGAACGAACCGCGTGAAGGTCATCCTGACCAAGGACGTCGACAAGCTCGGCAAGAGCGGCGAGATGAAGCAGGTGGCCGACGGCTACGCCACGAACTACCTCATCCCGAACGCGCTCGCGGTGCCCGCCGCCGGCGGTGCCTACCGCGCCTGGCAGCACGACATCGCGAGCCGCGAGGACAAGCGCAAGCGCGAGCGCGAGGAGGCCGACGTCGCCGCCACGCGGATCGCCTCGACCACGCTCACGATGGGCGTGAAGGTCGGCGAGGGCGGCAAGCTCTACGGCTCGATCACCTCGAAGGACATCGCCGACGCCCTCGGACGACGCGGGATCACGGTCGACCGCCACAAGATCGACCTGGACGAGCCGCTGAAGTCGCTCGGAACGTACAAGGTCGCGATCAAGGTCTTCTCGGGCCTGTCGCCCGAGGTCACGATCGTCGTCGAGCCAAAGGGCTAGACGTCCGAGCGGGCCCCTCAGGCGCTCGCCCATGTTCGTCATTTCAGTCCCCGGGCGACTCGTACGGCGGATCGAGTTCCATCGATCGCGGGATCGGCGCGGTCCGGTCGCGGCCCGCAGATGAATCGGACACGTGCCGGTGCTGATCGTCTCGCCGGATCCGCCTACCAGTCCTGCGCTGGCTGGCTGACGAAGTGAGCCCCGCCAAGCCGGGGCGGGGCTGCCGCGGCCGAAGTTCTCGAATGTCAGCCACGACGGCACTGCGGCGGCTTCGACCGTGAGCGGGGCCCCACCGAGCCGATTGGTAGCTGCCGAGCTCTAACGATTCGTTGGTTCCCCTTGAGTGGGGCCTACCACCGAGGCGAATGCCTCCTTGGCTGTCATCAGCGAATTCCCGCCCACGGTACGCGCGTGCTCTTGGTGAACATCCGGTCGAAATGGTCGACAGCGATGCGATGATCAGCGGGTGACGAGCCCCGCCGAACGAACCATCCTGCACGTCGATCTCGACGCGTTCTTCGCGGCGGTCGAGCAGCGCGATCGTCCGGAGCTGCGCGGCAGGCCCGTGATCGTGGGCGGCGGCGGGCCGAACGACCGGGGCGTGGTCAGCACCGCGAGCTACGAGGCGCGCGCGTACGGGGTCCACTCGGCGATGCCCCTCCGCACGGCCGGCCGGCTCTGTCCACACGGCATCTTCCTGCCGGTCGATGGGGCGAAATACCAGGCGGCCAGCCGCGACGTTCTGGCGGTCCTTCGTCGCTTCACGCCCCTGGTCGAACCGATCTCGATCGACGAAGCCTTCCTGGACGTGAGCGGCTCGCGGGTGCTGTTCGGGAGCGGCGAGGAGATCGGGCGGCGGATCAAGGCCGAGGTCAAGGCCGCGGTCGACCTGACGATCTCGGTTGGCGTCGCCACGACGAAGCTCGTTGCCAAGATCGCCTCGGACCTGCGCAAGCCGGACGGCCTGGTGGTCGTCCCGCCCGGTGAGGAGGCTGCCTTCCTGGGGCCGCTCGAGATCCGGCGCCTGTGGGGCGTCGGGGAGAAGTCGGCGGCGACCCTGCGCGAGTACGGGGTGCGGACGATCGGCGACCTGGCCGCCCTGCCCGACGACCTCCTCGTCCGTCGGTTCGGCAAGCACGGCGCGACGCTTGCCCAGCGTGCTCGGGGGCTCGACGACGACCCCGTCGGCGGGCGCGATGCGGCGAAGTCGATCGGTCACGAGCACACGTTCGATGTCGACACGGCCGATCGCGAGCTGATCGAGCGGACCCTCCTGGCGATGAGCGAGGGGGTGGCCGGTCGGCTGCGTGACAGCGGGGTCCGGGCGTCGACGATCACCGTGAAGATCCGCGACACGACGTTCCGCACGATCACGCGCCAGCGGACCCTGGCCGACCCGACCGACCTGACCGAGCCGATCTTCCGGACGGCGCTCGATCTCGCGCGGCCCGAGGTTCGAGGGCTCCGGATCCGGCTCCTCGGCGTGACCGCCTCGGGGCTGGGTGAGCGCGAGCAGCTGGCACTGTTCGGGGCCGACGACCCGCGCCGCCGGCGGGTGACCGAGGCGGCCGACGCGGTCCGGCATCGATTCGGCGAGCGGGCGATCACCCGCGCCCGACTCGTGGGTTCGCGATTGCCGGCGCCGTTCGAGCGGGATCCGATGACGCCGGTCGATCCCCGTTCGCTCGAAGCCGCCGCCGACGTCGATCCGGGATCGGGCCGCGGCGACGATGACCGTGACAGCCTAGATGTCACGACCGACGCGGAGGATCGCTTCGACGGGGCTTGACATCGAACACCCGTTCGATGCAGGATCGCGTCAGAACCGAACAGACGTTCCAGTCGCCGACGTGCCCCGGACGGCCGGACCTCACACCGCGATCCACCTGCCGACGCTCCGGCGTCGGCGCCCGCAAGGAGCCTGGCCCATGGCAATGATCCGAGTCGAACCCGTCGAGGTCCACGTCCGGACCGGCTGGTTCGACGGCAGCCCCAGGGAGATCACGTGGGGCGACGAGCGGCTGCTCGTCACCCGCCTGAACGCGGTCCGCGAGGAGGCCGCGGCGTTCCCGGTGATCACGGGTCCGCGGACCCTCTTCGAGGTCGAGACCGCGCGGGCGCGGCTCAACCTGACGTATCAGCACCGCTCGCGTCGATGGACGATCACGGCCCTCGACGAGGAGCGGCGCGCGGCCTGACGCCTGGGGGCGTTGGCCTGGCGGCCCGGGTGGGCGGCCCACCTGCCTGGGATCTGTCGGATGCGGGGCGAGCGCGCCGGTACCGTGCTCGCCCCGTCACCGACTCCCGTGCGAGGCGTGCCGTGGCCGTGGGGCGGCCGAATCCGAAGGGGACGCTGCAACCTACAATCGGGGCATGCCTGACCAGACCGCCGGCTCGTCCTTTCGCGACCTGACGCTCGGAACGTTCGTCGGGCAGCTGGCATCGGCGGCCCCCGTGCCCGGCGGCGGCAGCGCCTCGGCGGTGGCGGCGTCGCTCGGAGCGGCGCTCGTGGCGATGGTCGCGTCGCTGTCCGAGGGGCGGCCCAAGTACGCGGCTCACGCCGACCTGCATCGCGCGAGCCACGAGGTCGGGCAGCGGCTCGCCACGCGCTTCCTCGAGCTGGCGGATGAGGACGCCGCTGCCTACGCGGAGTTCGCTGGGGCGATGAAGCTCCCCAAGGACACCGCCGATGAGCGGGCGGCCCGGAGCGCGGCGCTGCGTGTCGCGGGAACGCGCGCGGCCGAGGTCCCGATGCTCACCGTCGAGGCGTGTCTCGAGCTCGTCGCCACCGCAGAGAGCCTGGTGGGACGGAGCAACGTGAACGCGTCAAGCGATCTCGACGTCGCGGCACTGCTCGGCGAGGCGGCGGCTCGCGGCGCGGCGGCCAACGTCCTGATCAACCTCCCCTCGATCGATGACGCCTCGTATGCGGGGGAGGCGACCGCCAAGGTGATGGGGCTGCTCGACAGCGTCGAGGAGCTCGCGGCATCGGTCCACGCCATGGTCCGGAGTGGCGAGGCACGCGAACCCCTCCAGCCGGAGTCCAGCCCGGAATGAGGGCCTGATCGGAGTGTCCCGCGGCGGCGCGCGACTGCTCCAGGGCGGCCCGATCGCCAACGAGATCCGCCAGGCGGTCGCCGAGGACGTCGCCGCCTACCGCGAGCGGCGCGGTCGTGCGCCGGTGCTGGCCGTCGTGATCGTCGGCCGCGACGCCCCGTCCATGGTCTATCTCGGCCAGATCCTCCGGAGCTGCGAGAAGGTCGGGATCGAGGGCCGCCTGGTCGAGGTCGACGGTGAGGCGTCCGAGGCGAACGTGATCGAGGCTATCCGAGCCCTGAACGCCGATCCGACGGTGAACGGGATCATCGTCCAGATGCCGCTCCCTCCGACGATCCGCCTCCGGAGCGTGGTCGACGCGATCGACCCGGCCCGGGACATCGACGGGATCCACCCGTTGAACGCCGGGCTCCTCCGACTCGGCTACGACGGCTTCCTGCCGGCCACGGCTCATGCCGCGGTCGAGATCCTGCGCCGGTCCGAGATCGAGATCGAGGGCAGGCGTGCCGTGGTGATCGGCCGATCCGCGGTCGTGGGGATGCCGGCCGCGTTCCTGCTGGTCCGCGAGAACGCGACCGTGACGGTCTGCCACTCACGGACCCGCGACCTCGCCAAGCACGTCAAGGACGCCGAGATCCTCGTCGTCGCGGCCGGCCGGCCCGGCCTGATTCGGGGCGACATGCTCCGACGCGGTGTCGTCGTCGTCGATGTCGGGATCAATGTCGTCGAGGGTCGCATCGTGGGCGATGTGGACTTCGAATCCGCCCGGCGGGTGGCGTCCGCCATCACCCCCGTGCCCGGCGGGGTCGGGCCGCTGACGAACGCCCTGTTGCTGGCCCATCTCGTGCGAGCCGCGCTCAGCCAGGAAGTCGCCTCGGCTGGCGCTGGTGGGGCCTCTCCCGATCCGACGTCTGCGGGCCCACGCTCCACCGAGGCGGCCGTTCCACCCGTCGCGCCCGGCGCTCCGCCGGCCACCGCGTCTGACACCGTGTCCGGCGACCGCGTCGCCGCCACCCGAGGAGCCCGATGACCTTCCCGTCCGACCTCGACATCGCCCGTTCCGTGACCCCGCGTCCGATCATGGACGTCGCCCGCGACCTCGGCCTGCGCGACGACGAGATCGAGCCGTACGGGCACACGAAGGCCAAGGTGACGCTCGCGGCCATCGAGCGCCTCGAGGCCGAGCGGCCGCGCGGCAAGTACGTCGTCGTCACCGCGATCAGCCCGACGCCGCTCGGCGAGGGCAAGTCGACGACGACCGTCGGACTGGCCCAGGGTCTGAACAGGATCGGCAGGAAGGCGGCGGTCTGCATCCGCCAGCCCAGCCTCGGGCCGGTGTTCGGGATCAAGGGCGGCGCGGCCGGCGGCGGCTACAGCCAGGTCATCCCGATGGCCGATTTCAACCTGCACCTGACCGGTGACGTCCACGCGATCGGGGCGGCCCACAACCTCGGCGCGGCGTTCCTCGACAATCACCTTCACCACGGCAACGCCCTCGGGATCGACCCGTTCTCCATCCTCTGGCCGCGGGTCATGGACATCAGCGACCGCGCCGTGCGACGGGTGATCGTCGGCCTCGGCGGCAGGGAGAACGGGGTTCCGCGCGAGTCCGAGTTCGTCATCACCGTCGCGTCGGAGGTCATGGCGGTCCTGGCACTCGCCCGCGACATCCACGATCTCCGCGAGCGGCTCGGCCGGATGGTGATGGCGACCCGCAGGGATGGAACGGCGATCACGGCCGAGGACCTCAAGGTCGCGGGTTCGATGACGGCCCTCCTGACCGACGCGATCAAGCCGAACCTGCTCCAGACCCTCGAGGGCGGACCGGCGTTCGTCCACTGCGGCCCGTTCGCCAACATCGCCCACGGCAACAACTCGATCATCGCCGACCGCCTGGCCCTCGCCACGAATGAGATCGTCTGCACGGAGGCGGGGTTCGGGGCCGACATGGGCGCCGAGAAGTTCTTCGATATCAAGTGCCGCGCCTCGGGACTCGAACCGGATGCGGCGGTCGTCGTCGCCACGGTCCGGGCGCTGAAGATGCACGGCGGGGTCGGGAAGATCGTGGCCGGCAAGCCGCTCGATCCCGCGCTGCTCGAGGAGAACATCGAGGCGGTCCGCACCGGCGCCTCGAACCTGGCCAAGCAGATCGAGAACGTCCGGATCTTCGGCGTCCCGGTCGTCGTGGCGATCAACTCCTTCCCGACCGACACTCCGGGTGAGGTCGAGGCGATCCGCCAGGTCGCGCTGGCCGCCGGCGC
>DASSPG010000125.1:0-27870 GCA_035699725.1 Candidatus Limnocylindrales bacterium
TCCATGGGGCTTGACGGCCGAGCCTCGGGGGCGAGGCGCGGGGCCCCAAGCCCCAGCCCGCCGCACGTCAGCCGTCCGGGGCGTCGAGCTCGCGGGCGTACGGCGGGAAGCGGAACCGCATCTCGCGGGTCAGCACCCCGCCGTGGCCCAGGTGCGACACCGTCCGCCGCGTGGGTGGCTCTCCGGTGAGCAGCCGGGGCAGGAGCAGGTCCGCCGCCGTGGCCTTCGAATAGGCGCCGCACGTCGGCAGGCCCAGGATGGCGGTCCGGCCGACGCGCGCCAGCCAGAGCATCGAGCCCGGGTGGGCGGGCACGCCGTGGCGCACGATCCGCCCGCCGAGGGCCGCGATCGCGGTGAAGAACGGGTCCGACGGATCGGTAGAGCGCCCGCCCGCGGTGAGGATGACGTTCGCCCGGCTCCGCCCGCGCGCGCGCCGGGCCAGCGCCGAGGTCACGGCCGCATCCTCGTCGGCGACGTAGTCGATGGCGACGATCGCCGACCCCAGGCTCTCCACCTTGGCCCGGACGCTCGTCTCGAACCGCGCCCGATCGCCCGACCGGAGCGACTCCTTGACGACGACCGCGACGTCCATCGGCCGGAACGGCGCGACCCGGATCAGCGGCCGTCGCCCGCCGGCCGCCACCCGGGCCCCGGCCGCGACGACGGAACCGGCGACCACGTGCGGCGCCACCTTCACCGACGCGACGAGATCGCCCGCCGCCACGATCGACCCGTCGAGGCGGGTGAACACCTCGAGCGGATCGAGCCGATTGACGCGCTCCAGCTCGGCCGTCCGAACGTGGAGGACGCCGTCGTGCGCCGCGAGCAGGTCGACCCGGCTCTGCACCGGGCCGCGCCGGGTCACGCCCGCACCCGCCACGGCGTCGGCGAGCAGGAGCGCCGCCTCGTCCTCGTGGAGATCTCCCTCCTCGATGACGATCACCGCGACCGGCCCCACGCCCAGCGACGGATCGGCCCCGAAGGCCTCGAGGTCCGCCGCCGACAGCCGCCGACCCTTGGACCAGCGCCGCCCGCCGACGACGATGTCGCGGGCGAGGACCGCTCCGGCGAGGCCGTGGGGCGGTCGCTGCCCCGGAACGAGTCGCGCGAGACGCAAGAGACGGCTAGCCGAGCCGGCCGAGCGCCGCCTCGATGGCCCGCTTCGTGTAGACGACCGCCATCGCGGCGCGGTACTCGCTGTCGGCGTGGATGTCGCCGGCCACGGTCACCCCGTCGGTTGCGTGGGCGGCCGCTGCGACGATCGACTCCGGCGTGCCCTCATTCCCGAGCAGCGCCGCTTCGACCGCCTTCGCCCGGTATGGAGCGTCGCCGACGCCGGTCAACGCGATCCCGGCCTTCGTGATCGCGCTCCCGTTCTCCTTGATGATCACCGCCGCCACGCCGACGATCGAGTAGCCCGACGCCTTCTGGCTCAGCGCCCTGTACGCCGACCCGGCGTCGTCGCGCGGGCCCGGCAGCCGGATCTCGGTGACGAGCTCGTCGTCGGCGAGGGCCGTGGTGAAGGCACCGGTGAAGAACCTGTCCGCGGCGTAGACCTGCTCGCCCCGCTTGGAGCGGGCGACGATCTCGGCGTCGAGGGCGAGCAGGACCGCCGGCAGGTCTGAGGCGGGATCGCAGTGCGCCACCGCGCCGCCGACGGTCCCCTGGTTGCGGATCTGGACGTCGCCGATGTCCGGCAGCGCGTCACGGAGCAGGCCGTAGTGCCGGGCCGGCGAGTCCGCCAGCTCCGAGTACGTGGTCAGCGCGCCGACCGCGAGCCGGCCGTCGTCGAGCTGGCGGACGCCGCGCAGCTCGGCCAGCCGGCCGATGTCAACGAGCCGCTGCGGGCTCGCGAGCCGGAGCTTCATCAGCGGCAGGAGGCTCATCCCGCCCGCGAGCACCTTGGTCCCGGGCGTCCCGATGAGGCCGAGTGCCTCGTCAAGTGAGGATGCCCGCTGGTAGTCGAACGTGTTCGGGATCATGCCCGGGCTCCCTTCGCGGACTGGATCGCGCGCCACACGGTCTGGGCGGTGAACGGCATGTCGAGATGCTTGATGCCGAGCGGCGCGAGGGCGTCGTTGACGGCGTTCGCCACGGCCGCGGTCGAGGCGATGCAGCCGGCCTCGCCCACGCCCTTCACCCCGAGCGGGTTGACCGGCGACGGCGTGACGGTCTCGTCGAGCTCGAAGCTCGGCAGCCACGAAGCCCGTGGCAGGGCGTAATCCATCATCGAGCCCGACAGCAGCTGGCCGTCCTCGCCGTAGATCGCCTGCTCCCAGAGCGCCTGGCCGACGCCCTGGGCAATGCCCCCGTGGAGCTGGCCGTCGACGATCATCGGGTTGATCTTCTTGCCGACGTCGTCGACCGCGATGTAGCGCACGAGATCGGTCTCGCCGGTCTCCTCGTCGATCTCGACGATCGCGATGTGGGTCCCGAACGGCCACGTGCAGTTCGGCGTGTCGTAGTAGCCCGTCTCGTCGAGATACGGCTCCATCCCGGCCGGCAGGCTGAACCCGAGATCGAGCGCGAACGCGATCTCCTGGAGCGTCTTCTTCTTGTCCGGAGAGCCCTTCACCCGGTACTCGGCGCCGTCGACCTCGATGTCGTCGGGCGATGCCTCGAGCATGTGGGCCGCGTAGCGCCGGGCCTTGTCGCGGATCTTGTCGGCCGCCTTGATCGCCGCGGTGCTCCCGACCGAGGACGTCCGGCTGCCGTACGAGCCGGAGCCGAACGGCGTGCCCTGGGTGTCGGAGTGCTGGATGACGATGTCGTCCATCGGCACGCCGAGCTCGTGGCTGATGATCTGGGCGTAGGTCGTCTCGTGGCCCTGGCCCTGGGGCTGGGTGCCCATCGTGACGATCACCTTGCCGGTGAGGTGGACCTTGATGTTGGACGACTCCCACATCGCGGCGCCCCAGCCCTCGCCGACGGCGCCGATCCACTTGGACGGCGCCACGCCGCACACCTCGATGTAGGTCGAGAGGCCCATCCCGAGGAGCTTGCCGCGGGATTTCGCCTCGGCCCGCTTGCTCTCGAGGTCGCCGTAGCCGGCGGTCTTGAGGGCCATGTCCATCGCGGGCTCGTAGTCGCCCGAGTCGACGTAGATCTTCTCGCCGTTGACCGCGGTCCCGAGCCCCGACGGGTTGTCGTACGGGAAGGCGTCCTTCGGGATGAAGTTCTTCCGGCGGACCTCCGCCTTGTCCATCCCGATCTCGTTGGCGAACAGGTCCATCGCCCGCTCGATCACGTAGGTCGCCTCGGGCCGGCCGGCGCCGCGGTAGGCGTCGACGAACGTGGTGTTCGTGTAGACGCCCGTCACCTCGGCGTAGACGTTCGGGATCTTGTAGCAGCCCGAGAGGACGCGGCCGTACAGGGTGGTCGGGATGCCGGGCCCGATCGTCGACAGCCGACCGCCGAGATTGGCGAAGGTCTTGACCTTGACGCCGGTGACCGTGCCGTCGCGCGAGCCTGCGATCTCGACGTAGGTGATGTGATCGCGGCCGTGGATCGTGGAGCCGTAGCTCTCGCGCCGGCTCTCGACCCACTTCACCGGACGCCCGCCGCCGATCAGCTTGCTGGCCCACATCACGAGGGCCATGTCGGCATAGCAGAAGATCTTCGTCCCGAACGCCCCGCCGACATCCGGAGCGATGACCCGGACCTTGTGCTCCGGGATGCCGGTGACGAACGCGGTCAGGAGCAGGCGCTGGATGTGCGGCGTCTGGCTCGACATCCAGACGGTGTACTCGTCGGTGCCGGGGTTGTACCAGCCGATGTCGCCGCGGACCTCCATCGGGTTCGGGATCAGGCGGTGGTTGACAAGCCGCTCGCGGACGACGACCTCGGCCTCGGCGAGGGCCTTCTCCGTGCCGTCCTTGTCGCCGACCGTCCAGTCGAAGACGACGTTGTTCGGGGCGTTGTCGTGGAGCTGGGGGGCGCCCGGCTGGGTCGCCTTCTCGGCGTCGACGACGGCGGGCAGCGGCTCGTAGTCGACCGCGATCGCCTCGAGCGCGTCCACCGCCTGCTCCGGCGTCTCGGCGACGACGGCTGCGACCCCCTCGCCGGTCCACTTGACCGAATCGGTGGCGAGGACGCGGGGGGTGCTGACGTTGTTCTGGATGCCCGAGGCGCCGCCGGCGGGCCAGGCCATCGGGAGCGGGTTCCACGGGATGTCGGCGCCCACGATGACGGCCAGGACGCCGGGCATGCCCTTCGCCCGGGACGTGTCGACCGAGCGGATGTTGGCATGGGCGTAGGGGCTCCGGAGGATGGCGAGGTGGGCCATCCCGGTCAGCTTGATGTCGTCGAGATACCGCCCCTGGCCGGTGATGAAGCGCGGGTCCTCGACCCGCTTGACCGAGGTGCCGAGGACGTCCTGGACGTCGGTAGCCATGGCTGCTCTCCTGCGTCGGCGGCGGGGTCAGGCGTTGGTGGAGGCGGGCGCGGGGGCGGCGGCGGCGGCGCGCATGATCGACGCGGCTTCGCGGATCGCGGCCACGATGTTGTGGTACCCGGTGCAGCGGCAGATGTTGCCCTCGATCGCGTGGCGGATCTCGTCGTCACTCGGATCGGCGTTGCGGGCCAGCAGGTCCGACGCGACCATGATCATCCCCGGGGTACAGAAGCCGCACTGCAGGCCGTGCTTCGCCCAGAAGCCCTCCTGGATGGCGTGGAGCGAGCCGTCCGCCCCCTGCATGCCCTCGATGGTCCGGACGTTGGCGCCGTCCGCCTGGACCGCGAGCATCGTGCAGGACTTCACCGCCCGGCCGTCGATGGTGACGGTGCAGGCCCCGCATTGGCTGGTGTCGCAGCCGACGTGGGTGCCGGTCAGCTCGAGGTCCTCGCGCAGGAACTGGACGAGCATCCGTCTGGGCTCGACGTCACCCTCCCGTGGCTGACCGTTGACGACGAGCGCGATGTGCTCGGCCACTGCGGAGCCTCCTTCCACGAATCCGAATCGGCGGTCAGGCCGACGGGTGCCTCGTCCCCGCGGTGACGGCGGGGCCCCTGTCGATTGCGTCCGGGAATCGCTCACATGGTGAACCGGTCGCGGCCCGCCTGCAAGACGGTCGCGCATCGTGCGGCCCGGGTGCTCGCTACCCTGCGACCTCGTCGAGGGCGGCACCGAGGCCGTCGACCAGGGTCGTGATCTCGGACGCGGTGATCACGAAGGGCGGCGAGACCTGGAGAGCGTGGCCGCGCAGGACGCGGGTCGCGACGCCGTGCCGGAGGGCGGCCGTCACCACCCGCTCCGGGAGGCCGGGATCGGCGGCGAGCAGGTCCGCACGGAAGGCGACCGCCGCGGTCAACCCGATCGTCCGCACCTCCCCCACCGCGGGCGCGCCCTCCAGCCGCCGAACCTCCCGATCCAGCACCGGCTCCAGGTCCGCGACTCGCGCCACGAGCCCCTCGCCCTCGAGGATGTCGAGGTTGGCCATCGCCGCGGCGGCCGCCCCGGCGTGACCGCTGTACGTGTAGCCGTGGCGGAAGACGGCGCCCGGCACGTCGTCGTCCCAGAACGGCGCCCGCACGCGCTCGCCGACCAGGACCCCGCCGAGCGGCACGTACCCCGACGACACGCCCTTCGCGAACGTGATCAGGTCCGGCTCGATCCCGTAGCGCTGGGTGCCCCACAGGTGGCCCGTCCGCCCGAATCCCGTGATCACCTCGTCCGCGATCAGCAGGACGTCGTGCTCGCGGCAGAGCCGGTTGACCTCCGGCCAGTAGTGGTCCTCGGGCGGGACCACGCCCCCGGCGCCGATGACCGGCTCGCCGATGAACGCGGCGATCTCGTGGCCGCGCTCCGCGAACAGGGCACCGAGCGTCTCGACGTCCATGGCCCCGACGTTGACGACCTCGTCGATGAACGACCCGCCGTAGCCCGTCTTCATCGGCGCGATCCCGACGAGCGACGTCCCCCAGCCGTGCATCCCGTGATAGCCGAACTCGCGCGAGACGATGACCCGCCGCTCCGGGCGACCCATGACGTCCCAGTAGCGCCGGACGAGCTTGGCCGCGGTGTCGACCGCGTCCGAGCCGCCCGAGCCCAGGAACACGACCGCGTTCGGGAAGGGCGCGAGGTCGGCGAGGCGGGCGGCCAGGGCCACGGTCGGCTCCGAGGTGTACGCCCCGAACGACGAGTACGCCGGCAGGCGCGCCAGCTGCTCGGCGACCGCGTCGGCGATCGCCTGCCGGCCGTAGCCGACGTTGCAGTACCAGAGGGCGGCGGTGGCGTCGAGGTAGCGATTGCCGGCGGTGTCCTCGAGCCAGACGCCGTCGGCCGAGCGGATGACGACCTCCGCATCGGCGACGGTGTGCATGTCGGCGAAGCCGTGCCAGAACCGGGACGTCATCGGTCTCCCTCGGTGGTGGGGTCGTCGGTTGCGATCGCGTGGGCCGGACCGGCGGGCGACGCCGGTGCGCAAGGAACGATCGGATCCAGCCGATGGTAGACGCCGATCGCGGCCACGTGGCGAAGGGACAGGCGATACAGGAGATTGGCCGGGAACGGCTGCTGGACGACGGTCGCGCGGATGATCGCGTCGCGCTCCGGGCCCGCGGCGAGGCGGACGGCCCGGAACCGCGGTCCGTGGGCGGCGGGCGGGTCGATCTCGAGCCAGCCGGCAGCGTCGGCGTTGCGCTGCCAGCCGGCCGTCCCGTTCGGATGGCCCAGATACCAGTGGTCGCCGAGGCGCAGCAGGGTGAGGAGAGCGTGCCGCTCGCGCCCGGTCCGGCGTCCCCGCACGCGAACATCGACGACGCCGTCGAGCCCGGGCAGCCGGTTCGCGACCCATGACCGGACCAGCGGGTCGAGGACCCGCATCACGCGATAGACCGTCCGCCAGGCGACGGACCACAGCGCGGACCGCCGCGGGTTCAGGCCTGAGTCCATCCCGGTCACCGCCGCCGGCGCGGCTTCGGCTCGACCCGTCCGAGGGCCGCGGACCGGGCATCGACCGCCCGGGGGTCGAGATGCCTGGCTCGCTCCTCCGCCGACGGGATGCCGGCGACGCGAGCCGCGTCGGCGACGATCCGGAGCTTGCGCAGCGCCTCGGCGCGCGGGACGCCGACGAACGGCGAGGCGTTCGCGAGGCCGACCCGGGCCAGTCCGCGTCCGTTGGAGGCCGCCGCGTAGTGGGCCGCCCAGACGAGCAGCTCGCGGCTCTCGTCTCCGCCCGGCCGCGGATCGAGGGCGCCGCAGATGATCCCACGGTCCGGAGGCGCGTGGGTGACGAGGCGCCAGTTGTCCGGTCCGGCGATCAGGTCGAACGCGAAGCTGGCGTAGCCCAGGTCGAAGAACGTGGCGGGTCCGGCAGAATCGAGGTCACCGCCGGTCAGGGTCAGCGACGCATGGATCCCGACGGAACCATCGAGGAGCCGCCGATGGGCCGCGACGAAGTCCGTGCGCGCCGACGCGTCGACCGCGATCGCGACCACGTCCGATTCGACGACCTCGACGATCGGGCAGCCGGCGGCCGCGAGGGCGACGATCACCGGCTGGAGCGCCTCGGCTGCCGCCTCCGGCGACGACGCGCCGTGGCGAGCCGCCGTGAACGGACCGACCAGCACGGCCTTGACCGGCACCGGACTCGCCAGCGCCGCCGCTTCCCAGCGCGCGACCGCCTCACCCTCCTCGACGCCGGGCGACAGCGCCGCCCGCCCGTCGCTGACCAGCTCGAGGCCGGCGGCCGCCAGGGCGGTGACCGCATCATCGTGGCTGCCGCCCTGAGCGTCCGGCAGCGCGCCGATCAGGGTCGAGAACATGGCATCTCGGCGGGGGCGGGCCGGACCCGCGAGCCCGTCAGCCCCAGCGGCCCATGCCGACCGACCAGGCCAGCGCGAACAGGATCACGACCGCCAGGAGGGCAGCCAGGCGCCCGGCGCCGCTCCCCAGGAACCCGCTCGCCAGTGGACCGCCGGCGCCGGGCTGCCACATCGAGCGGATCGTGGCGACCTTGCCGGGCACGAACGCCAGGCCGAGCAGCGCGCCGGTGATGAAGCCGCCGCCATGCGCGAAGTTGTCGATGTAGCCGGCCGCGATGATCCCGAAGATCACGTTGATCATCAGCAGCGTCCCCAGCTGCGCGACGAAGTTGCGCGACGCGCGGTCCAGGGCGGGGTGATGGGTCCGCGTGGCGACAAGCAGGATTCCGAACAGGCCGAAGATGGCGCCCGACGCCCCCACGGACGGCGCCGGACTGCCGAACCCGAAGCTGGCCAGGGAGCCACCGAGGGCGCAAACGAGGTAGAAGGCGAGCATCAAGGTCGAGCCGTAGAGACGCTCGACGATCGGGCCGGCCAGGTAGAGCGCATACATGTTGAAGAGCAGGTGCAGGAAGTTGTACGGATCGTGGAGGAGCGTGACCGTCCAGAGCCGCCACAGCTCGCCCGCCGCGACGTCGACCTTGTCGAGCTCGAGCACGTCGTAGATCCGGAGACCGTCGGTCGCGAACATCGCGGACAGCGAGATCGCGACGGTCAGGCCGAGGATGGCGTACGACGCGATCGGCAGGACGCTCCCCCGGCCGCGGGCGAAGTAGCGCCGCGACGCCCGGACGTTGCCGGTCTCCTTGGCCAGCCAGCCGAGGCGGTTGGCGATCTCGGCCTTGTCGGCGTCGGGCGCGCGACGGTCGGCCTCGCGATAGGCGGCGATCGCGCCGTTCAGGTCGCCGTCGCGGACGCGGGCCGCGGCGACGTTCCGCCACGCGTGATAGGTGGAGCCCGTCTCCGGCAGCTCGAGGATCGCCTCCCAGGTCCGGACCGCGGCGTCCTCGTCGTCCATCCGATAGCGGGCCTGGGCCATCCCGAGGAGCGCGGCGGCGGTGACCTCCGGATCGTCGAAGCCGACCACCCGCTGGTACGCACCGAACGCTTCTCCGAACTCGCCGCCGGCGAGGAGCGCGGCGCCGTCGTCGAGCAGGCGGGCGGCGGCCTCGCGGGTCAGGGGGCCGGTGGAGTGGCGCTCGTCGGCGGCGCGGGTCGGTCCCGCGGCCCGTTCCTCGCCGGCCGGGCCGGATTCGACCTCCGGCGCCGCGCCTGATTCGGCGTCGGGCGCCGGGTCGGTGGTCTGGTCCATCCACCCGACGATACAGGACAGGACCGTAGACTTGCCGGATGTGCGGTCGGTTCAGCCAGCAGCGGCCCGCGTCGGAGCTGGCGGAGATCTTCGCGGCCGAGCCGCTCGCCGACGATCTCGGCGCCCGATACAACGTCGCCCCGACCGACGATTCCCTGGTCGTCGTCCAGCGTGAGGAACGCCGCGCGATCACCGCGTACCGCTGGGGGCTCATCCCGCACTGGGCGGACAGCGCGAAGGTCGGCTCGCGGATGTTCAACGCTCGGGCGGAGACCCTGACCGCGAGCCCGGCCTTCCGCGACGCCTTCCGGCGCAAGCGCTGCCTCGTTCCGGTCGACGCCTTCTACGAGTGGCAGCGCATCGGAGCGCGGCGCCAGCCGTTCTCGATCGCCCGCGCGGACAGCCGGCCGCTGGTCCTCGCCGGACTCTGGTCGGGCTGGCGGGATCCCGTCGCCGACCGGGTCGTCCGGACGTTCACGATCGTCACGAGCGAACCCAACGAGCAGATGGCCGCACTCCACGACCGGATGCCCGTCATCGTCCCCGAGGACGCGTGGTCGCGCTGGCTGGACCCGGAGCTCGACGATCCGAGCGAGCTCCAGGGCCTGCTGACACCGACCGACGACGTCGCGCTCCGGATCCGGGCGGTCGGCCCGCTCGTGAACAACGTCCGGAACGACGGCCCGGAGCTGCTGGAGCCCGTCGATCTCGCGTCCGAGCCGGAACGCGAGCGCGCGGCAGAGCCGGCCGGCCTCTTCGACTGACCGCCGCCCCGCCGATCCGGCAGGTCAGTTCGTGACGGACGCCCAGCCGCCCGCGCCCGACGCCTCGCTGAACGCGGCACCGGGCTCGCGGCCCTGATCGAGCGCGACGGCGTAGCTCCCCACCACGCGGGCGAACGCCCCGTCCGGATCGTGGCGCGGCCGTTCGAGCACGGTCGCATCGGTCGGCAAGCCGGTTGACGGCTGGCCGGCCGCGACCAGGACGATGAGGTGGGCGCCTGCCCAGCCGGCCGCGGCGACGACCGTCGCGAGGGCGGCCGCGGCGAGGTCGTCGGCCACGATCACGACGCGGTAGTCGGGCAGGTAGCGGAGAGCGAGCTCGAGGTCGGCGGCGTCCATCGACAGCCCAGTTTCCTCTGCCGGTTCGGCCTCGGTGTCCAGATCGTCGGCCAGGAGGACGGTGCCGGGATCCGGGCCGTCCGGCGCAGCCGTGCCGCTGGGCGGTGGAGTCGCCGGAGTGAGCCGGCCCGACTCGCGCAGGACGGCCACGTGCCCGATGCCGGCGGCCGTCAGGTCGAGCAGCACCGCGTCGCCGGCGGCGTCCTCGCCGACCCGCCCGACCACCTCGACGGCGGCGCCCGACCGGGCTGCAACCCGGCCGATGTCGGCGGCGAGTCCGGCTGCGTGGAGGCCGCGATCGCCCGGCCGGGCGAGTGGACTGCCGACGATGACGATCATCGGGTCAGCGTAGCAGCGTTGCGACACGTCACCGGAAGTCGCCGATGCAAGGTGGATCGCAAGTATCCGAGTAGTACGATCCGCTGCCGGGCGCCCGCCGGGGGCCGCCATTGGTACTACTGCCCAGCGTGATCCGAGCCGCGCGCCACGACGCCGCCACCCACCGATCCGGCCAGTCGATGGTCGAGTTCGGTCTCGTGCTGCCGATCATGCTCGTGCTCTTCGTCGCGCTCGCCGACTTCGGGCGGATCTTCGCGAACTCGATCCTGCTCGAGGCGGCTGCTCGGAACGCTGCCGAGCTGGCGGCGAACGACTACCTCGCGAACCCGCCCGGCGGGACGCCGCTCAGTCAGCCGTCGACCGGAGATGCCGCGTACTACGACAACCTCCATCGCCTGGCGGCGCGCGCCGTCTGCGCCGAGACGCGCGAGCTCCCGAATTCGGCCTATGACCCGGTCACGACGCACTGCCCGGGCATGCCCCTCATCCGCGTCTGTGTCCACGACGGGGTCGATCCGAGCTGTGCCACCGAAGCCTTCTCGGCAACGATCCCGGCCGACTGCACCGAGATGGCGAACGCGATGTCCAGCAGTCAGGGCGCGTCCTCCGAACGATGGGTGGAGGTCCGGGTCTGCTACCGCTTCACCTCGCTCGTCGACCTGCCCCTCGTCTCGTTCGGGACGTTCTGGCTCCAGCGGACGCGTACCTTCGCCATCCCCTGCTATTTCGTCATGGCGAGCGAGCCATGCGGCTGATCCGGCGAGAGAGCGGATCCGGGCAGGCACTGGTCGAGTTCGCCCTCGTATTCCCCATCTTCCTGCTCGTGATGATGTCGATCATCGTGTTCGGGGTCTACGTTTTCTACAACCAGCAGCTGGAGAATGCGGCCCGCGAGGCCGCCCGCTACGCGGCAACCCACAGTGCGAGCGCCCAGTGTCCGACCGTCTCGCGCGTCGACCCGGTCGAATCCGTGCGCTACGACAGCTATACGCGCGGGTGCGATGCTCCGGAGGATGGCTGGCCCAAGCTCACGTCGGCGGCCCGAGGAAGCGTGTGGGGCATGCCCTCGAACGCGGTCCGGGTCAGCGCCTGCTGGTCCGGCCTCGTCGACGGCTCGATCCCGCCGAATGCGGACGCCCTCGCCGCCCCGGGCGCAACGTTCGCCGAGTGCACGATCAACCGCGTCAACCCGCGCACGAACCCTGAATCCATTCCCTGCCCCCCACCCGCGACCATCCCGCCATCCAGTCCGTACAAGGCCGACGGCGACGACAAGGCGAGCTCGACAGCAGCATTCAGGCCACAGGGCAGTCCTGCTCCCAGCCAGACGCCGGCGCCTCAACAGCAGTACCCGACGACCGTCACCGTCTATGCCTGCTATGTCTGGACGCCGCCGCTCTCGGGGTTCCTGTTCGTCCCGGCCCAGATCACCATGCGCGCCGTCGTGACCGAAGCCATGCAGCGCCAGCAGTGAGGAAGCTCGTGCATGCCTCCAGGGGGCGACGAACCCGGAACGGCCAGGTCCTTGTGATCTTCGCCGGAGGCCTCGTCGCGCTCCTCGCCATCGGGGCGCTCGTGATCGACCTGGGGTTCGTCTTCATGATCCGACGGCAGGAGCAGAATGCCGCAGACCCCGGAGCCATCGCGGCCGCGCGCTACATCCGGGCCGGTGGCGGGATGACCGCGATGCGCTCGGCTGCGTGCTTCTATGCCCAGCAGAACGGATTCTTCGGCGGTCCCGACAGCGTGACGAACTGCGACGATGGAAACGACCCGAACGGGACCATCCTTCGCGTGAACCATCCGCCCTCGGCCGCGGCAGGAAACCTCCAGGGCCGCTTGGACATGGTGGAGGTCATCCTGCGACGCCCTCACCAGACGTTCCTTGGCGGTGTGATCGGCATCAGCAGGATCGACGTCGGCAGCTCAGCCGTCGCCGCATTCAGTAACGGCGACTCCAACTCGAACTCGCTGGTCGCGCTCGACCCATCAAGCCAATGCGCGACGGCCAACGTGTCGGGCGGCGCCCAGGTCACGATCACGCCCGTGATCGACCCGTCGACCGGGCTCGCGTTCGAGGGCGGGTACGTTCATGTCAATTCGTCGTGCGGAAACCCGGTCAACCTGAACAACGCCTGCGGCAACGGCGAGGGCAACGCCGCCCTGAAGATCGACGGCGCCAACTCGAGCCTGAGCGCGCCAAAGGTCTTCACGCACGGGACCTGCACGCGCGCCAACAACAACTCGTTCAACGCTCCTCTGACCGAGGATGCCGTCGTGATCGGCGACCCGCTCGCCACGATCCCGGAGCCCGACTTCGCCGACTACCCGGCGGGCGTCTGCCTGGGAACGGCCACAACGCCGACGGGTCCCAACTCGCGCGGCATCTGCACCTTCAACTCGGCCGGAACGTACAGCCTGTCGCCCGGCATCTTCTACGGCGGCTGGGACATCCGGAACAACGTCACCCTCCACCTCCAGCCCGGCGTGTACATCATTGCCGGCGGCGGGATCAAGCTGAACGCGGGCGGGTCGATCACGTCCGTGTCGACGGCTACGGGCCTGCCCGCACCGATCATGATCTTCAACACGGACAATCCGGCGTATCCCTGCCCCGGCGGCCCGCAGTACGCGTGCCAGCAGTCGGTCGACTTCACCGCGAGCAGCACCCTCACCGTTCGCGGCGTCGCGACCGGTCCGTACCGCGGGATCCTCATCTGGCAGGACGGCACCGCGAGTGGCTCGGATCAGCCGGTGACTCTCGGTGGCCAGACCAACCTCAGCATCGCCGGAACGGTCTATGCACCCAAGGCCCTCGTGACCCTCTCCGGCGGCTCGTCCGGCGTGGGGATCGCCTCGATCCAGATCATCGCCTGGCGCTTCAACATCACCGGTGGGGCGGCACTGACGATGCCCTACGACCCGCGCGAGCTCTATCGCCTTGAGCAGAAGGGCCTCGTCCGCTAGATCGGCCACGGACGACCCGGACTTCCGGGGGGTGTGAGGGATCCTCGACAGAGGCCACGATCCAGGGCATGTCGAAGCGCATGCTCGCCGCAGGCCTCTGGTTCGCCGCCACCTGGTTCGGCTATGAGATCGTCTGGTCGCTGACCGGCGCGCCACGCCTCGTCGGCCCGATCCTCGCGTTCGCCGCCGCCGCCGCGGTGACCATCGACCCCATGCACGTGTTCTGGCCCCGGCGGTCCGATGTCCACGACGAACCGGTGGCGTCGAGGTCCGCCGTCGGCGCCCGCTCCTGATCGCCGGAGCGACGTCCAATCCGGTGCACCCCGGCCCCACGGCCGGGGTGCTTCCTTGCCGGGCACCTTGCAATGGTGCCGCGCACCGGTACTTCAGACCCATCCGCGTGGGACGAACGGGCGGGGGTGGAGCGCACCGCACATTGGGGATGCTCTTGTCGCGCCGGCCCGAGGGTCCGGCACCCCAGACAGGACGTCGAATGACCGTCTCCCGAGCGCGTGTCTCGCATCCACTGCCGAGCCGGCAGGCCCCCGAACGATCGGCGCCCGCCGGCGTCGGCCGACGCCGCGGTCAGCGCGGCCAGGGTCTCGCCGAGTTCGCCCTGATCGTGCCCCTCATGTTCATCCTGGCGGTCGCGGTCGGTGACTTCGGCCGGCTGTTCAACGCTGCCGTCGCCACCGAGTCCGCCGCCCGCGAGGCCGCCGACTACGGTGCCTTCCTCGGCTCCACCGCCTGGACGGACGCGACCGCGCCATGGACCACCAACGACGCCGAGATGCGCCTGCGCGCCTGCACGGCGCTGTCCGGCCAGACCGACTTCGAGAACACCGCCGGGACCTGCACCGGCAACCCCGTCGTGAGCTGGCGCCTGGAGGAGGCCGATGGGACGGCCCCGACGACCGACTGCGGCAACCGGATCGGCCTGGTCGCTCCCTGCCGCGTCCACGTGACCGTGACCTACATCTTCCGGCCGCTCATCCCGGTGCCGCCGATCCCGGGTTCGCTGACGCTGGTGCGCGACAGCTGGTTCGCGATCTCGGATCTGACCGGCTCGTGACGACCATCCCGCGTCTGCGCGCACGTCGCCGAGCCCGGACCACGGGCCAGGCGATGGTCGAGTTCGCCCTGATCGCGCCCCTGTTCTTCTTCCTGCTGTTCTCGATCATCGAGTTCGGCCGGGCGGTCTACTACATCCAGATGCTCAACAACGCGGCCCGCGAGGGTGCGCGATATGCCATCGTCCACGGCTCCCGGAGCCTCGCGAACTCGGGCCCCCTGCCCGCGGCCGACATCGCCGACGGCAAGACGCCGGCGGATCCGACCGGATCCAAGGTCGTCGCCGCGACCAAGGCGGCGGCGATCGCGATCATCGATTCCACGGCGAACTCGTTCGCGGTCGATGTCCGATGGTGCGCCAACGACGGCAACATCGCCGACTGCCCGGGCACGTACGGCGACGGCGACAACGGCCGGAACCAGACCGTGAAGGTCACGATCTCCTACACGTTCCAGCCCATGATCGCGGGCGTCGTCCCGCTTCCGACGTTCACGATGACCGGAGGGTCGACGCTTGTCATCAACAACTGACCGCCTTGGCCGCCTGATCGGGCGGCGGCGAGCCCGTCCCGCCCGGGGGCGTGAGCGCGGCCAGGTCCTCGTCATCTTCGCCTTCGGCGCCATCGGGATCCTGGCCGTCGCCGCCCTGGTCTTCGATGTCGGCCAGAACCTGTTCGAACGACGCAAGCAGCAGGACGCGGCCGACGCCGCGGCCCTCGGGGGCGCGCGCTGGCTTCCCGTCGCTGCCTGTCGCGCGGCTGAGTCCGTCGCGAGCTGCCCGGAGGCCTACGCCGCGGCGCTCGACCTCGCCACCGACCACGGCTATGCCGCGAGCCAGGTCACCGTCAACATCCCGCCGGCGAGCGGCCCGTTCGCGGGCTACAAGGGCCACCTCCAGGTGTCGATCCAGGGCAATCGAGCGTCGTATTTCGCGGGCGTCGTCGGCATCGCCGGCTTCAGCATCGGCGCGAGCGCCGTGGCGGCCAATATCAACGAGTATCCCCTGCCCTACTCGCTCCTGGCCCTGAACCCGACGGCCTGCAAGGCAGGCCACATCCATGGCAACGGAACGCTCGATGTCGAGGGCTCCATCATGGTCAACTCGACGTGCACCTCGCCCGGCGCGCTGACGTTCGATGGCAACCCCGCGACGGTCAGCGTCGGCGGCGACTGTGCGACCGGTGGCGAGATCAGCACGGGCCCCTCCACGACGACCTCGTGCGACGCCTACCTCGAGGACCAGACCCCGATCGCCGACCCGCTGACGGACCTGAAGGTGCCGGTGATCGGCTCGTCGATCGTGCCGGCGCCCCCCGCGGCCGTCAACGTCACGGGGCTCCATCTCGCGAGCAACCGGCCGCCCAACGGCTGCCCGGGATCCACCACGCCCGCGACGGCTTCCAACCCGGCAGGCTGCGACATCAGCTTCAACCGGGACAAGATCGTCAGGATCTACCCGGGCGTGTACTACGGCGGCCTGAAGATCCGCCAGACCAGTCAGCCCCTGACCGTCTACATGGCACCGGGGATCTACTACATGGCCGGGGGCGGCTTCGAGGTCAGCGGCGCGGTCGTCTTCCGGACCGTCGACGCGGCGACCCTCCTGAACCCGCTGCCCACCGCGGTCGGCGGCGGCGTGCTCATCTACAACACGGACAACCCGTCGACGTGCTCGGCCAGCGGGACCGGATGCATCAGGCCGATCAACTTCGCCAACACGAGCGGTGGCGACGTCCGCGTCATGCCCTACACGGGCAAGACCTACGCCGGCATGGTCATCTGGCAGGACCGCAACGCAAGCTCCCAGCCCGCGATGTCGATGGAGGGCAACGCCACCCTCAGCGTGAAGGGCGCGATCTACCTGCCCAAGGCCGACTTCAAGTTCACCGGCAATGGCGGTGGCAACGTCCTCGATGCGCAGGTGATCTGCGACGAGTTCGATGTCGGCGGGAACGGAAACCTGACCGTGACCTACGACCCCAACGACGCGGTCAAGATCGGGGGCGCCGGCCTGGTCCAGTGACGGCGCAGGGCACCGCAGCGGACGCACCGGCAGACGCGGATCAGCCGCCGCCGTGATCGTCCGTGCCAGCGGGTTCGGGCGTGTCGTCGGGCTCGGGCGTGGCGTCGCCGCCGGAGCCGGAGCCCGACGAGCCCGAATCGGAGCCGGAGCCCGAGCCAGAACCGCCGCCACGGTCGTCCGTCCCGATCGGTTCGCGGGTCTCGGAAGGGTCGGGCGTCCCGGCGGGGTCGGGCGTCTCGCGCGGCGACGGGGACGGTGACGGCGAGGGCGAGGGACCGACCGACGGCGACGGGGACGGAACCGCCGACGGCGCAACGCTCGGCACGGACTCAGATGGGCTGGGCGCCGGCGACGTGTCCCCGTCGAGCAGGCCGAGCGCGCCAACCGTCGCTCCCCCGGCCAGCCCGAGCGCGCCGACGGCGACCACGAGGACCAGCGCCAGCGCCTGGGCGCGGACGCCGACCGGGGCGAAGCCGCCCAGCGCCACCCGCCATGCGTCCGCGACCGCGGCGCCCGCGCGGCGGACCTGGCCCGCCAACAGGGCGATCCCGAAGGCGCGCACAGGCTGGGGCAGCGGCTCCCTGGCGATCGCGCGCATGACCCGATCGCTGAACCCGTCACTCGGCCGAATGTCCGCGGCCATCCCCATCGCCTCGAGCTCGCGCGCCATCTCGGCCGCCACCCGCTCCTCGTCGGCTGGATGGAGCGGCATCTCGCGGCTCACCGGGCACCCCCCTCGACCGCTCCGCGCAGACGGATGAGGCCGCGATGGAGGTGCGTCTTCACGGTTCCGACCGGCCGTCCCGTCTGCCTTGCGATCTCGTCGAGGCTGAGCTCGCCGAAGAAGCGGAGCAGGACCACCTCGCGATAGGGCTCGTCGAGCCTGGCCACGGCGGCCCGGATGCCGGCGGCCCGCTCGGTGCGGAGGGAGGAAACCGCCGGATCCTGGCCACCCGGCAGGTCGATCCCGCGCCACCGGTCCGTCGGGTCGATCCAGGTGACCTCGCGCCGGCTCCTCGCGCGCCGGATCGCGATGCGAACCGCGATCCGCGTCAGCCAGGCCCCGAACGGACCGTCCGCCCGCCAGCCGGCGAGGCTCCGGAATGCGGTCACGAATGCCTCCTGTGCCGCGTCCTCGGCCTCGTGGAGATCACCCAGGATCCGGTGGCAGGCCCGGATGACGGCGGCCGACTCGCGTTCGACCAGCGGTCGGAACGCCTCGCGATCCCCGGCCAGGACGGCGTCGACAGCAGCACGGTCATCGAGGACCTCGGGATGGTGGGTGGTGGGTGCTGCGGTCGACGACAGGGCGGAACCCCCAGCGAATGGCGGAACCATGGACGGCGCTCGGGGTGCGCGTCCATGGTCCACCGTTTCCTCCGTGGCTGCAGCCGGCGGCTGCCGGGGTCGCGGTCAGTCGTGACCGCTGTCGTCGTCGCCGGAGTCGTCCGAGCCGGAGTCGTCCGAGCCCGAGTCGTCGGATCCGGACTCATCGTCGGACCCCTCGTCGTCCGAGCCCTGGCTGGAGTCGTCCGAGGCGGAGCCGTGGTCGTCGCTGGCGTCGTCGCTGGGATCGTCGCTCGCGTCGTCGCTCGCGTCGTCGCTGGGATCGTCGCTCGCGTCGTCGCTGGGATCGTCGGCCGACTCGGACGTCGCGTCGTCCGACCCGCTGAGTCCGCTGCGGTCGTCGGCGGTCTCGGTCGGCTCCGACGTCTCGGTCGGCTCCGGCGTCTCGGTCGGCTCGGCCGATGCGTCATCGCTCGCGAGGTTGATCTCGACCGTGCGGGCCGGCGCCTGGGTGACGGCATTCGCGCCGAGGACGACGCCGCTCACGATGAACAGCGCGGCGACCGAGGTCGCGAGGCTCTTGCCGAACCGGTGGGTTGCGTTCATTGGGTCTGGGTCTCCCGGTAGCTCCGGACCGGCCTCATCGCCGGCCTTCTGACTCCCTGAGGCACCCATCTCCGAAAAGGTTTCAGCCGGTTCGGCCCCGCCGCCCCGGCGTCACTCGGAGGTCGGCTCCACGTCGACACTGACCGCCGGCTCCTCCGCGCCCTCGGTCGGTCCGGTGGGACCCTCGTCGAGGGGCTCCAGCGGATCCTGGACGCCGGTGTCGCGGCCCTCGGCATGGGCGCCCGGATCGCGCTCGATGACGACCCGGCCGAAGCCCGCGGCCTCCAGCTCGGCCAGGAACGCGTCGGCATCGCCGACGAGGACGATGGCCGCCTCGGCCGGCCGGATGTGCTGGGCCGCCGCGCGTACGCCCTCGGCCGTCACGGCCTCGATGGCGGGCCGGTAGCGGGCCAGCTCGTCGTCCGGGAGCTCGTGGATCGCGAGGCCGGCGAGGGCGCCGACCACCGGACCGGGCGTCTCGAACCGGAGCGGGAACACGCCGACCAGGTAGTCACGCGCGGCCCGGAGCTCGGCATCGGTCACGTCCGTCTCGCGAATCCGGTCGAGCTCGGCCAGGATGTCCGCGATCGCGGGGACGGTGACCTCGGTGTTGACCGCGGCCCGGGCGGCGAAGGGTCCGGCGGCCCGGCGCAGGTCGAACCCGGCGCCGGCGCCATAGGTGTAGCCCTTCTCCTCGCGGAGCTTGGCGTTCAGTCGCGAGTTGAAGAGGCCACCGAGGATCGCGCCCATGACGGACAGGGCGTGGAAGTCCGCGATGCGGCGCGGCAACCCGACGTGGCCGACCCGGATCTCGGTCTGGACCGAGCCCGGTCGGTGGATCAGCCGGACGAACCGTTCGCGGACGGCGCTCTCGGCCACGATCGAGCCGGTGGCTGCCGCGCCGTAGGTCGCTCCCCAGCCGCCGAGCAGGCGGTCAGCGATCGCGACCACGTCGATCCCGGTCAGGTCGCCGCCCACGATGAGCGTCGCACGGGCGGGGTCGAGGCCGCGCTGGTACGCCGCGCGGAGACGTCCGGCGTCGAGACCCTCGACGGTGTCGCGCGTGCCGCCGGACGGCCGCCGGTACGGCGAGCCGCCGCTGTAGATCGTGGCCGAGAAGACCTCGTCGGCCCGGCGACGCGGGTCGGCCTCGGCCTGGAGCAGGTCGTTGAGGCGCTCGTCCCGAAGCCGCTCCACCTCCGATTCGGGGAACGTCGGATGGAGGGCGACCTCGGCAAGGAGCTCCAGGGCGGGCTCGAGCCGCGAGGCGGGCACGTCGACGCCGATCGACATGGCATCCCAGCCCGCCTCGGCGTGGAGCGCCGCTCCGAGCCGCTCGCCGGCCTCGATGAGCTCGATCGCGTCGTAGCGCTCCGTGCCCTCGGACAGGGCCCGCGCCGCGAGGACGGTCGCCCCGCCGTCCCCATCGGGCTCGTCGGCGGCGCCGTTGCGCAGGACCAGCGAGGCCGACACGAGCGGGCGCCCGGGCAGGTTGACGATCGCGAGCGACAGCCCGTTGGCGAGCCGGCTCCGGTCCACGTCCGGGAAGTCGTACGGCCGGGGCGTGCCGGGCGTCGGCCGCTCGGCGACGACCTGGGCGACGACCCGGTGGGCTGAGGAGTTGCTCACGCCGCGACCTCCTCGTCGCGGGTCGTGTCATCCGCGGACCCGGAAGCCTCTGGATCCTCGCGGGTGTCCTCGGCCTCGACGGCCTCCGCCTCGGCGGGCGGCAGCTCGGGCAGGTACGTCAGGACCACGCGATTGTCCGGGCGGAACACGTCGGCGGCGACCCGGCGGATCTGCTCGGCCGTGACGGCCAGGTAGCGGGGCAGCATCCGGTTGATCAGGTCCGGGTCGTCGAACAGCGTGGCGAACATCGACAGGCGATCGGCGCGTTCCTCGACCCGCGACAGGCCGCCGAGCTCCTCGGTCTCGATCAGCGCCCGCGCCCGGGCCAGCTCGTCGTCGCTGATCGGCTCGCGGCCGAGACGGGCCAGCTCCTCATGGAGGGCCGCTTCGACGCGCTCGACGGGCACGCCTGGCCGAACCGTCGCCCAGCCGGCACAGACCGAGGCACCGCCCACGAACCCGAGCGCCACGAGGGCCACGTCCTGGGCGATGCGCTCCTCGCGGACGAGGCGCCGATGGAGCCGCGATCCCTTGCCGCCGGCGAGGACCTGGGCCGCGATGTCGAGGGCGTCGAGACGTTCGTCACCGAAGGCAGGTGCCCGAAACCCGACGTAGACCCGGGGCAGCGGCACCTTGTCGTGGACGGTCTCGCGGCGCTCCTCGCCGAGGATCGGCGGCAGCGACAGGTCACCGAGGGCGGGGATCGAGGGGTTGGCCGGGATCCCGCCGAAGTAGCGCTCGGCCCAGCGGCGGATCTCGTCCGGGTCCACATCGCCGACGACCGTCAGGACGGCATTGTTCGGCGCGTAGTAGGTCCGGAAGAACGCGCTGACGTCCTCGATCGAGGCGGCGTCAAGATCCTCCATCGACCCGATCGTGGTGTGGTGGTAGGGGTGCTCCGGCGGGAACAGGTGTCCCTGGAGCTTCTCGTACCACGACCCGTACGGCCGGTTGTCGTAGGACCAGCGCTTCTCGTTTTTCACGACCTCGCGCTGGTTGTCCAGGTTCTCCTGGTTCAGCGCATCGAGCAGGGTCCCCATCCGGTCCGCCTCGAGCCAGAGGGCGAGCTCGGCTTGGTGCGACGGCATCGTCTCGAAGTAGTTGGTCCGGTCGAGCCAGGTGCTGCCGTTCATCGTCCCGCCGGCGGCCTGGACCAGCGACATGTGCTCGGCCTTGCTGACATTGCGGGAGCCCTGGAACATCACGTGCTCGAAGAGGTGGGCGAACCCGGTCTTCCCTTTCACCTCGTGCTTCGACCCGACGTCGTACCAGAGGTTGACCGCGACGACCGGCGCCAGACGGTCCACCGAGATGATCAGGCGGAGCCCATTGGCGAGACGTTCGTCGGTGAAGTCGATGCGCGGGACGCGGGGCGAGGCGGGCTGGGTCGGCATCGGGCGGGTCGGCTCCTCGGCACGGGGGTCGCATTGTAGGGCGACGGTCCATGGCGGGCACGGCCCGGCCCCTTGACAGCCGGCCCGCGCCATTGTTAGATTTCCATCTAACATCAGTTAGGAGCGAGAACAACCACGATGGCAGCGCGACCGGCGACCAGGCGACCCGCGGGGCGGCCCGCTGATGTGCAGCACCGCGCCATCGTCCGCGACCTGACCCGTGGCGGCGCATCGTTCCGGATCGACTGGGACGTCCGCTCGGCGTTCGACTTCGTCTTCTCGCTGTCGGGCGACGCCGGCTCCACCGACGACCTCCCCGCGCCGGACCGGGAGTGGCTCGTCGCGCGTCGCGCGGACCTGCCCGAGGACGTCCGGAGCGGAATCGAGGACCTCTTCGAGAGCGAGCTCGCCATCCATGCCGGGGTCCTGGTCGTGGACCGGCCCGAGGTGCGGACGTCTGCCGACTTCGTGGAGCTCGTCGCCGAGACCAGCCCCGAGGACCTCGTCCGGGCGCTCATGGACGACGACGGCCACGGGCCGGAGGTCGACGCCCTGATCGACGAAGCGCTCGCCGGCGATGCCGCCGCGGTGGCGAGCCTCGAGGAGAGGCTGCCGGAATGGCACAGGAAGGGCCGCCTCGAGCTCCTCCGCGATCCGGCCGCGGCCCGCGAGCGGATCCTCACGGTCCTGCGGGCCTGGCAGCCGCACTTCGCAGAGATCGAGCCGCGCATCCAGTCCATCCTCGAACGCGACTATGAAGAGCGCGCCGCCGACCGCGAGCGCCTGTCTCCTGCCGAGCTGATCGAGACGACGACGGGCGGCGTCCGCTATCTGCCGGAATCGGGCATCTCGCGGGTGATCCTGGGACCCTCGTACTTCTCGCGCCCGTACAACTTCCTGATGTCCGCCGGCGACTGGCGCTTCTTCGGCTACCCCGTCGCCGACAGCGCGCTGGGCCCGTCGGACGCGCTGACCCCGCCGCTCGCGCTGGTCCGCCTCCATCGGGCCCTGGGCGACGAGACGCGTCTCCGGATCCTGAAGCTGCTCGCGTCCCGTGACCTGTACCTGACCGAGATCGCGGGGCTCCTGGACCTGTCCAAGCCGACGATCAAGCACCACCTGGCACAGCTCCGCTCGGCCGGCCTCGTGACGATCACCGAGTCGGGCACCGTCCTCTACTACACCCTCCGTCGCAACCGGCTCGACGACGCGTCGGCCGAGATCAAGCGGTTCCTGATCGGGTAGCCGCATCGAGGCAGGTCCCGTCGGGCCGCGGTGCTTGCCGCGGCCCATCGTACGGGCCACGAGTTAGACAGCCATCGAACACGTGAACGACCGAACACACACAGAAGGAATGATCGGGTGAGCGAGATGATCGACCTCCAGCGGGCCCTCGTGGCCGACCACATCACTGATCTCGAGCGCGAGGGAGCTGCCCTCCGGGCCGAGCGATTCCGCGATCACGTCCGCGCGCACGCGGCGGCTCCCCACGAGGCGGCGGCCCATCCGATCGACCTGCCTGGCCGGCGCGTTCGTCTTGGCCGGTGGCTCGTCTCGGTCGGCGAGGCGATCGCGGGGCCGGTCGACCCGTGCCGAGACGACAACGAGGGGATGCCGCACGCGGCCTGACCCGGCGCCCGACACTCGACTCTCCCGCAGCGGCCGGGGCGGTTCTCCCGCTCGCCCCGGCCGCTGTTCCGCGTTCCGGGCCGGACGGACCGCGTCTCCAGGCCGATCGGCCCGCCGACGACGCCCCGATCCCGGCCCTACACTCCGGCCATGACCCACCGACGACCGGCCCGGCTGCCGGCCGCCCTCGCCGCGCTCACCGTCACGCTCCTCGTCCTCATCGCCCTCGTGAGTGCTCCAGCCGTCCTCGCCCACGCCGCCCTGGTGACCGCCGCCCCAGCTGACGGCGCGACCGTCGTCGGGCCACCGGCCGAGATCGTGATGACGTTCAGCCAGGCGCTTGATCCCGCCCGCAGCTCGCTCCGGCTTGTGAACACTGCCGACCAAGTGGTCGCGCAGGACAGCACGGTGGGTCCCGGGACGAAGACGATGCGGCTGCCCGTGCCGGCTGATCTGCCGGCCGGCGAGTACACGGTCCGATGGACGACGTTCTCGACCGAGGACAACGAGCAGGAGCGCGGCACCACCACGTTCACGATCGTGGCGCCGACCCCCGCTCCGACGGCGACCCCGAGCGCCGCCGCTTCCGCCGCGCCATCGCCGAGGGCCGTGCCGACAACGCCGCCCTCGCCGTCGCCGTCGCCGGGCACGTCGTCGCCCACCGCCTCGACGGCCGACGTCCTCGTCCCGATCGTGGTGGTCCTGGCAGTGCTGGCCGGCCTCGGGCTGTGGCTGCTCCGGAGCCGCTCACGCGGAGCGTCCTGACATGATCGGTCGTGTCAGCCGCCGGGCGTTCCTGCTCCTCTCTCCCGTCGTCGGCGCCCTGCTGCTGGCCGGACCAGCGGCGGTCCTCGCCCACAGCATGGCGAACACGTACCAGAGCCGCCTGCCCCTTGCCATCTACCTCGCCGGCGCGGCGATCGCGGTCGGGCTCTCGTTCGCGTTCCTGCTGCTGACGGATGTGCGGGCCGAGCCGCCCGCGGCGGGCGTCGGCCGCCGGCCGCCGGCCCTCGTCCGGCTCGGGCTGCGGGCGATCGGGCTCGTCGGCTGGCTCTGGATCGTCGCCCAGGGGATCGCCGGCGGGTCCGGGGCGGGCGAGGTCACGACGCTCTTCCTGTGGGTCTACGGCTGGGTCGGCCTCGCGATGCTGTCCGCGTTCGTCGGGCCGGTCTGGCACTGGCTCGACCCGTTCGCGACCCTCCACGACCTCGGCGCCGGACTGCTCCGGAGGCTGGGCGTCCAGGGCTGGGCCGTCGCCGACTACCCACCTGGGCTCGGCCGCTGGCCGGCGGTCGTCGGGCTGGCATTCTTCGTCTGGCTCGAGCTCGTCGGCAACGTCGGCGGGACGCGCTCGCTGTTCATCGTGCTCGTCGGCTACACCGCGTTCAGCCTGGCCATGATGGCCCAGTTCGGGCGCGATGCCTGGCGTCGCGACGGCGAGACGTTCAGCGTCTGGTTCGGGCTGCTCGGACGGCTGGCGCCCTACGCCCTCGTCGGCGATCCGGCCGACGGCCGGGTCCAGCGGCGCCCGTTCGCCTCGGGGCTGTTGCTGCCCGGCTGGCGCGTCGAGGACCTGGTGCTGATCGGGATCGGGACCGGCTCGATCCTGTTCGACGGCCTCTCCCAGACCCGGCCCTGGTTCGACGTCTTCGCGGCGCCCGACGTGCCGGTCAAGACGCTCCTGCTGCTCGGGTTCCTGGGCCTGATCGTGGCCGCATCCCTGGCCGTGTCACGCCTCGTCGGGATCCCGGCCACGGCTGCCGGACTCCTGCCGATCGCGGCCGGCTATCTCGTCGCCCACTACTTCACGTACCTGCTGATCGACGGCCAGCGGATCGTCATCGCGCTGGCCGACCCGCTCCAGCAGGGCTGGGACCTCGGCAACCTCGGCTGGGCGTTCTTCGAGCCCGGCTACGAGTGGCTTCCGCCAGGCTTCGTCTGGACGATCCAGCTGGCGGCCGTCGTCGGCGGCCACATGCTGGGCGCGTGGGGCGGCCACGTCGTAGCGGCGCGCGAGAGCGGCGCCCCGCGGGGCGAGCGCTCGCACCGGACGCGCGAGGTACCGCTGGCCGTGGTCATGGTCGCGCTGACGACGCTCACGCTCTGGTCACTCGGCCAGGCACTGGTCGTGGAGGCGCCGATGGACGGGATGGCCGGCGCGGCCGGTCAGGCGCCGTCAGTCGGGGGCCAGCAACCCGGGTAGGTCGCGCATGTCCGTGAACAGGGTGGTTCGCTCGCCCTCGAGCGCCGACCGCGGCGTGACGCCCCCGGCGTAGGCGAACGCCCACATCCCGGCCGCCTGCGCGGCAGCGACACCGTGACGCGAATCCTCGACGACGGCCGTCCGATCGGGCGCGACCGCCATGACGTCGGCGGCGTGGAGGAACAGGTCCGGGGCCGGCTTGCCGTGCTCGACATCGTCGCCGCTGAACAGCCGGCCCTCGAACCGCTCGAGCAGCCCCGTCTTCGCGAGGTTGCGCCGGATCTTGCCGTGGTCGCCGCTCGAGGCGACGCAGGTCGCGACGCCGGTGGCCTGGATGGCCGCAACCGCCTCGCGGATCCCGGCGACCGGTTCGAGCTCGGCGGCGAACGTGGCGAGGTAGCGGTCGCTGAAGGCCGCCCACTCGGGGCCGACGTCGCGAGCCAGGTGCTCCTCGATCTCCGCCCGCATCGCGGCCTCGGTCCGGCCGACCCAGCGCTCGATCACCTCGGCCTCCGACAGCGGCCAGCCGAGCTGGGCGAGGAGCTCGACATCGAGGCGCACGGACAGGCGCTCGCTGTCGACGAGGACCCCGTCGCAGTCGAAGATCACGAGATCGAACCGGCTCATCGGCCGGCGCCGATCTCGACCGGCTCGTCCTCCGCCATGCCCACCGTTCGTCGCGGCCGGCCCGCGGACGGCACCCACTCCTCGAGCGAGCGAACGTCGGCGAGGCGGGCTGCGATCGCGGGATCGAGCGCCTCGGCAGCCGCGACCGCGGTCTCGATGGCGGTCAGGCACAGGATCCCCTCCGCCGTGGCCGCCAGCCGGATCTCGGCGGCGTCGCGGACAGCGCCGGACCTCGGCGTCGGCGTGTTGACGACGAGGCGGACCTCACCCGATTCGATGAGGCGCAGGATCGACTCCTCGCCGATCGTGGCATCCGGCTCCGCCCCGAGCTTCGCGACCGGACGGACGGACACGCCCTCCGCCTCGCAGATCGCGCGGGTCCCGGCCGTGGCTGCGAGCCGGTAGCCTGCGGCGGCGAGCGCCCGGGCGAGACGCGGCAGCTCGGCCTTGTCGCGCTCGGCGATCGAGAGCAGCGCGAGCGGCGCGTCCTCGGGCGAGCCGGCCACCCCGCGCCGGCTCGGCGGCACGAGCGACGCGCCCGTCAGCGCCTTGGCCAGCGCGACGCGGGGGTCCTCGCTGATCCCGATCACCTCGCCGGTCGACTGCATCCCCGGGCCGACGGACGGATCGACCCCGCGCAGCTTCGCCGTCGAGAACGCCGGCGCCTTGACGGCGACGAACGGTGGCGGCTCGAGCAGTCCGTTCGGCCAACCCAGACCCGCCAGCGTCTCGCCGAGCGAGATCCGGACGGCCAGCTCGACCATCGGGACACCGGTCACCTTCGACAGGAACGGCACGGTCCGCGACGCCCTGGGGTTGACCTCGATCAGGTACACGCCGTCCTCGCGGACGATGAACTGGGCGTTGCACAGCCCGCGGACGCCGAGCGCGAGCACGATCCGCTCCATCGTCGCGACGATCAGGTCCTGGTCGCCGGCACCCACCGTCTGGGGCGGGAAGACTCCGACCGAGTCGCCGCTGTGGACGCCGGCCCGCTCGACGTGCTCGAGGAGGCCCGGGATCAGGACCCGCTCGCCGTCGCTGACGGCATCGACGTCGACCTCGATGCCCTCGAGGTAGCGGTCGATCCGGACCGGCCGGTCGGGGTCGACGACCGTTGCCGCGGCCAGCTGGCGGACGAGATCGTCGGGCGAGTAGCAGAAGTCGATCGCGAGGCCGCCGATGACGAAGCTGGGACGGACGATGACGGGGTAGCCGACCCGCTCGGCGAGCGTCAGCGCCTCCTCGATGCTGTGGGCCATCCCGCCGTCGGGCTGGGGGATCCCGAGCCTGTCCAGCAGCGCGGCGAACCGGGTCCGCTCCTCGGCCTGGTCGATCGCCTCGAGGTCCGAGCCGAGGAGCGGCACGCCCGCGGCGGCGAGGGGCGCAGCCAGGTTCAGCGGCGTCTGGCCGCCGTACGCCACGACCGCCGGGAGCGGCGGCTCGCCGGGCGGGGTCTCGGCCTCGATCACGCTCCGGACGCTCTCGGGGTCCAGCGGCTCGAAGTACAGCCGGGAGCTCGCGTCGAAGTCCGTTGACACCGTCTCGGGGTTCGAGTTGATCATCACCGCCTGCCAGCCTCGGTCGCGCAGGGTCTGAGCGGCCTGGACCGCGCAGTAGTCGAACTCGATCCCCTGCCCGATCCGGACCGGACCGCTGCCGATGACGAGGGCGGCCGGACGGGCGACCGGGGGCGCCTCCGGCTCGGAGCCGGCCGCGGCGTAGGTGGAGTAGAAGTACGGCGTCTCGGCCGCGAACTCGGCGGCGCACGTGTCGACCATCGCGTAGCCGGGACGAAGGCCGAGAGCCTGGCGCGCGTCGCGCAGGCTGACCTCCTCGACGCCGGCCATCGTCGCGAGCTCGCGGTCGCCGAAGCCCGCTCGCTTGGCGGTGGCGAG
>DASSPG010000126.1:0-2667 GCA_035699725.1 Candidatus Limnocylindrales bacterium
CGCGTCGGCCAGCGCTCCGCCCCAGGACGTGGAGCCACGCCGCACGATGTAGCCCTGGGCTCGCGGTGCGTCGGCCGGGCGTCGCAGATACGAAGACAGGGCCCGAAGGCCCTGTTCGTCCATTGGGAATCGTTGGTGGGCGATACTGGATTCGAACCAGTGACCCCGCGGATGTGAACCGCGTGCTCTAACCACTGAGCCAATCGCCCGAAGAGGCCCGGCACATCGAACCGGCACCAACTCAACGGTGGGTCGGCAGTCGCCCTCCGAGGTCCGAGGCTGATCTCCGCGAAGCCATCGGCCCGAGGATCATACCCGCAGGCCCGGCCAGCGGGCAACGACCGCTCCGGGCTCGAGCCCGTCCACGACCACGAGCTTCTGGCGTCCGGCGGCGCCCGCGACGAGACGCACCGCGCGACGCGGCACGCCGAGCTCGTCGGACAGGAGGCGCAGGAGCGACTGGTTCGCGGCTCCCCCGACCGCGGGCGCGGCGACCCGTGCGCGGAGCACTCCGTCGACCACGCCGTCGACATGGTCGGACCCGGAACGCGGGGTCAGGCGGACGGCGAAGCGGACGTCGGTGTCAGCCAGGACTCAGAACAGGCGCCACAGGACGCTCAGCACCATGAGGACGATGAGCGGCGACAGGTCGAACGCGCCCATCGGCGGCAGGACCCGTCGGACCGGACCGAGGATCGGCTCGGTGGCCGCCGTCACGAACCCGCCGATCTGGCTCCGCCCACCGGGATCGACCCACGACAGGAGGACCCGCACGAGGACGAGCAGCCAGACCGTCACGAGTGCGATCTGGATGAGGTTCGAGAGGAAGAGGCCCACGGCTCGGAGTCTATCAGCCCCTGTCGCGGGCGCCGAACAGGGCGCGTCCGACCCGGACGGTCGTCGCCCCCTCCTCGATGGCGACCGGGTAGTCGTCGCTCATCCCCATCGACAGCTCGGGCCCGAGCCCCGGCCACTGCCCGCGCAGCCGCTCGGAGAGGGCCCGCAGGGCGACGAATGACGGCCGGGCCGCCTCGGCGTCGTCCACGAGCCGTCCGACGGTCATCAGGCCGCGGACCTCGAGGGCGTCGAAGGCGTCGAGCTCAGCCACCGAGCGCTCCAGGGCCGCGGGCTCGAAGCCCGCCTTGGCCGGATCCGCGTCGACGTTGACCTGGAGGAGGACGGGGAGGCGGGCACCCGTTGGCAGGACCTCCCCGGCGAGCCGGTCGAGGCGCCGGGCCAGATCCACCGAATCGACGGACTCGATCATCGAGAACGTGGCCAGGGCGCGCTTCGCCTTGTTCGACTGGAGCGGCCCGACCAGGTGCCAGGTCGCGCCGGGCACGAGGGCGGCCTTGGCCTCGGCCTCCTGCACGCGGTTCTCTCCGAGGACCGTCAGGCCCGCCGCGACGGCCGCCCGGAGCCGCTCCGCAGGCACGGTCTTGGAGACGGCGACCAGGGTGATGCCGGCGGGATCGCGCCCGGCCCGGGCAGCCGCGTCCGCGATCGCCCCAAGGACACGCTCACGCGCTGCGGCGAGCGCGGCGACGTCCGAGGCCGGTGGCGTCACCACCGGAAGGCGCGGCTACTTGCGGCGGAGGAAGGACGGGATCTCGAGATCGTCGGCGTCATACGCCGCGCGCTTGACGGGCGCCGGCTCGCCGACGCTCCGCTCCGTGCGGGCGGGAACCGGGGCCATCACGGCGGCGAGGTCCTCGCGACCCTGGTCGGCCGTGCCGTCGGACGACTCGAGGCGCTGCTTCTCGAGCTCGCCGAGGAAGTCGCGCTCGCGCGGCGCCCGGACCGACTGCTGCTCGGTCGTCGGCTGGGCAGCCTCGGACCGGCGATGGGTCTCGCGTCGGCGCGTGCCGTCGAAGCCGGTGGCGATGACCGTGATCATCACCTCTTCGCCGAGCCGCTCGTTGAAGCTCGTGCCGAAGATGATGTTCGCCTCCGGATCGGCAGCGGCCCGGATCTCCTCGGCCGCCTCGGTGACCTCGAACAGGCTGAGGCTCGAGGAGCCGGTGATGTTGAACAGGATGCCCTGCGCACCCGCGATGTCGACCTCGAGGAGCGGGCTCGCGATCGCCTGGCGGGCGGCCTCGACGGCCCGGTTCTCGCCCGACGCGCGCCCGATGCCCATCAGCGCCGAGCCGGCGTCCTTCATGATCGCGCGCACGTCGGCGAAGTCGAGGTTGATCAGGCCCGGCACCGTGATGATGTCGCTGATCCCCTGCACGCCCTGGCGCAGGACGTCGTCGACGACCCGGAACGCGTCGAGGATCGACGTGTTCTTCTGCACGACGTCGCGCAGCCGGTCGTTCGGGATCGTGATCAGCGTGTCGACCTTGGCCTTCAGGGACTCCGCCGCCTTCTCCGCCGTGAGCTTGCGCTTGGCGCCCTCGAACGTGAATGGCTTCGTGACGACCGCGATCGTGAGCGCGCCCTGCTCCTTCGCGATCTCGGCGACCACCGGCGCGGCGCCGGAGCCCGTGCCGCCGCCGAGGCCGGAGGTGATGAACACCATGTCCGAGCCCTCGAGCGCCTGGGCGATCTTGTCGCTGTCCTCCTCCGCCGCGCGCTCGCCGATCGACGGGTCGCCGCCGGCGCCGAGGCCGCGGGTGATCTTGTCGCCGATGCGCAGCTTGTGCGGCGCGTCGGACTGCAGGA